>CAMATH010000018.1 GCA_945860955.1 Planctomicrobium piriforme | reverse complement strand
GAAGCGACTGCGACCCCCGCACCCGAGACCGGATAATGGCAGCGGCCTGAGGCAACTTCTCCACCTCCGTAAACTCGCGCACTCAATCGACGCCTGCGACGAGCGCCGCCGGACCGCGCGCCGACCGCGGGGTTATTGAGCAGTTACCGGGAGACGTTCATTCCGCTCGACCACGCGCCTGGTCGTCGGATGGAGTTCGACTTCGGGGAGATCCACGTGGACTTCCCGGAGGGGCGGAGAAAGGCATCGGTGTTGATAGACACCTGGGCATTCTCCTACGCTGCGTCCGCGATCGCGCTGCCGACTCAGCGGACGGAGGCGATTCTCCATGGAATGATCGCGGTGTTCGACCACTTCGAGTGTGTTCCACGGGAGGCATGGTGGAACAATCCCAAGACGGTCACGGTCGAAGTCCTTCGTGGGCGAGACCGTCGCTTGAACCAGTCGTACCGTGAGCTGGCGAGTCATTACAACTTCGCGGCGTTGTTCTGCATGCCGGCCCGAGGGAACGAGAAGCCGCATGTTGAGAACCGGGTGAAGTGGCTGGAGCGGGAATGGGCGACGCCTGTTCCTCGCGTGGGCAATCTTGAAGAATTGAACGCTTTTCTGCGGGCACGCTGTCTGGAGGATCGACGGCGCGTCGCC
Organism: Planctomicrobium piriforme; assembly: GCA_945860955.1. Lineage (GTDB taxonomy): Bacteria > Planctomycetota > Planctomycetia > Planctomycetales > Planctomycetaceae > UBA10511. The sequence goes on along the minus strand of CAMATH010000018.1, from coordinate 79,020 downwards.
ACGTGACAGACGGCAATGATCGGGACGCGGTTCGAACAGGATCGAGGCGAAGCGACCGGGCTGCCGCTCCGGCGATTCGAACCGCGTATCACACGCGAAGCGCGAGCCGACAAGTATCAAACCGTCCGGTTCGATCGTGTGACGTATAGTGTGCCACGCAACGTGGCATTCGAGAACGTGACCGTGAGTGCGTTTGTGAATCACGTCGAGATCGTCTGGAGGAACACGGTTGTCGCGTATCATGAGCGCAGTTATGAGCCGGGGCCCCCGATGCTCGACCCTCGGCACAATCTTGTCACTCTATCGCGAAAACCAGCCTGTTTGGATCACGCGCCGCTGTACCGGGACTGGGGTCTTCCGCCGATCTACTCACGGCTGCGCGCGGCGTTGGAGGACCGCGACGGGCTTCACAAAGGATCGCGACAGTACATCCGGGTGCTGCAACTCTTGAGAACGGGCATTCCATCGAGAGTGTGGCTGTGATCCTGGAGGAGGTGTGTCCCGCGGGACTTAGGCGGCCACCAATAGTGTCCATAGACACGATCATCTCACGCGTCGCGCGAAAGTCCGCGGACGTGAATCGTGAGACACTGAGCGCGACCGACTTGCCGGCGGGTGTTCCCGTTGTGCGAGTGCCGGCACCCAATGACAACCAACCTGCACCGATACAACCAATTGCTTCCCTCAGGAGACACGTGTGATGTCGAATTCGTCACTGCTACTCAAGACCAATCTCAAGCTGCTGCGGCTGCCCACGATCTGTGCGGAGTTTGAAAAGCTGGCCCGCGAAGCGGCCGCCGGCAACGAGAACTACGAGCAGTACCTGCTGCGGCTGACCGAGTTGGAAGTCGCGGCGCGGAGTTTGAACGCGTTGCAGCCCCGGATCCGCGGCGCGGCATTCCCTCGGCACAAAGACTTCGACACGTACGATTTCTCGGCTGTTCCGAACGTGCCGAAGCAGAAAATGCTTGAACTCGCGCGTGGCGAGTGGATCGACCAGCACTTCAATACCAGCCTCATCGGCGAGCCCGGAACCGGGAAGACGCATCTGGCGATCGCGCTTGGTCTCGCGGCATGTCGCATGGGAAAGCGCGTGAAGTTCTACACGGCGGCGAACCTGGTGACCAAGCTGGAGGCTGCGCAGCAGTCGCACCAGCGCGACAAACTGCTGACTCAACTCGACAAGCTCGACTTGCTGATCTGCGACGAACTGGGCTACGTCTCGCTCAACCGCGCGGGTGCCGAGCTTCTCTTCCAGTTGTTCGCCGACCGGTACGAACGAAGCAGCACGTTGATCACCAACAACCTCGCGTTCGCCGAATGGACCCAGGTGTTCCAGGGCGAACGGATGACCGCGGCGCTGCTCAATGGTAAGTACAGGGCCACCCATCAGCCAACCGCCTGCGTGAGTTGATTCGCCCGTGCTGAAGCGAATCTCTGTGGTGTCGGGGAACTGGGCCTGCCGTCCTGAAATCGGATTCCCCTGTCATGTCGTTTGCCCAGGTGAACCAACCCGTTACCTGCCTACACCCCATCGAACGACGCCGAGAACGCTGAACTGCCCTTCCAACATGCGAGGCTGACTGCCCAGGAGAGTCGGGCGAACGAATCGCTCCGATTCATCGGAGACACACCAAATTGGGAGTGCCGGCGATGAATTCCTGCGTTTCGTTCCAATACCGAACCTCGGCTATCGGAAAATCATCACGCGTGCGATTGACAATGCCGTAAGTTGATATAGAATCTCCGAAGACCTGAGACTGAATCTCAGTCTCTACTTGCGGCCACCTGATTTTCCAGCCCTTTCAAGACTCCTCGCTACCCACGAGAATCCCAATGCCCCGCACGCGTCGCCGAACTGGTTTCACCCTCATCGAGCTGCTCGTTGTCATCGCCATCATTGGGATCCTGGTCGGCCTGCTGCTTCCCGCCGTCCAGCAGGCGCGTGAAGCGGCTCGCCGCACGCAGTGCAAAAACAACCTGAAGCAAATCGGACTCGCTCTGCACAGCTATCACGACGCCTTCACCGTACTCCCGCCGATTGGCTGCTACCAGGCGGGAGTCACTGGAAAATCGTTCTCGCCACAGGCCCGCATTCTTCCCTATCTCGAGCAGGCCAATCTCCAGAATCTGATCAATTTCAAGATTTCTTACGAGGTACAGCCCGACGTCTGCCGCACGCGAGTTCCAATCTATCTTTGCCCCAGTGAAACAAACGATCGGGCTCGACTTGACGGTGCCATCACACACTACCCTCTCAATTACGCCGTCAATGCCGGTACTTGGCATGTGTTCAACAGGGCGACTCACGAGGGTTCCGACGGCATGTTCGCTCCCAATTACGCGTACCGCATCGGCGACGCACGAGACGGTTCCACCAACACACTGCTGGTTTCCGAGGTTGTCGCCTACACCCCTTATCTACGCGACGGAAAAAACCCCTCGGCCGCTGGAATTCCTGCCCCGACCGATCCCGCCGCCATCGCAGCCTTCGGTGGTTCGCTCAAAGATTCCGGTCACACCGAATGGGTCGATGGACACGTCCACCACTCCGGATTCACCACCACCTTCAACCCCAATGCCATGGTTCCCTTCAAGAGCGGGTCGGACACGCTGAGCGTTGACTTCACTTCGAGCCGAGAGGGACAGACTGTCGATCAGATCACTTATAGCGCGATCACCAGCCGCAGCAGCCATACTGGCCTGGTGCAGGTTCTGATGATCGACGGTTCGGTCCGATCGATCTCCGACACGATCAACGCGGCGACCTGGCGGGCTTTGGGGACGCGAGCCGGCAGGGAAGTGCCCGGGGAATTCTAGTCTGGCCAATGACTGGGGCCACCCATTCGATAGCGGAAGGCGTGACTCAAATCACGCGCTGCGCCGGATAATCATCGGCTCAGTGGGCCAGTCTGTGTCGCACGTCAACCGATCGCGGCACCCGTGACCTCCGACAAGAGCTCTTCGCCGCACTGCTGAGGCAGCCACTCCGGGCCGCGAATAGTGACCCTCGGTCCGGGGTACTCTGCCTCTTTCGATTCGAATCGAGAAGGCAGCTTCAGCAGGCGTTTCCGGGCCGCCGGCTCGCGACGAGCCGCAAGCCGGATCCAGGGGACCGGATCGATGTGCGACCGCCGACAGATCGTTCGCGATCCACCGCGCGTCGTCGCCCAAGCCGCGTTGAGGAAACAACGTTGAATGGTGCGGACGCCAGTTGCGACGCGACAAACGGGGAGCGATCGCCGAGGACGGCGGTGGATCCAGGAGATCGGAGCGAGCCGGGAGGTTCTTGGAGCAGATTCCGCCCCAGACCAGCGGGGAAAAATTGAATACGAACCGTTCTTGTCTGTCGTTTCCGGTCGAAACCGGGGGCTTGCTGCTTCGATCGGGCCGGAACGGAGCCACCCAATGAGTGACCGAGGGCACTGAACCGCGGTCCCACGGACTGATCAATGACATCCACCTGCGGAAACTGCTCGAAATAGCGGCACTCATCGCACATTTTCAGAATTCCTCAAGAATCTGGTTAACAGCCCGCCCTCGATGCGGTTCAATCCGTGTGAACGATTTGAACGTTTTTTTTCAAACGGCCGGTCGTTCGGTTGATTTCTGAGAACTCAGAAGAGAGAACACACATGTTGATTCGAAGTGCTGCGTTGGCGTTGATCGCTGCGGTGTCGTTGAGTTTGGGAAGTGGAGCCCTGGCGGCCGAGCCAGCCGGCAGAGACATCGTGACGACAGCCGTCGAGGCGGGCTCGTTCGAGACTTTGGCCGCGGCCCTGAAGGCGGCGGGACTTGTTGAGACTCTGAAGGGGAAAGGGCCGTTCACGGTATTTGCCCCCACGGACGAGGCGTTCTCCAAGTTACCCGAGGGGACGGTCGAGACGTTGCTCAAGCCAGAAAACAAGAAGCAATTGATCGCGGTGCTGACCTATCACGTCGTCGCTGGCAAAGTGCTGGCGGCCGATGTCGTGAAGCTCGACGCGGCGGCGACAGTCAACGGTCAACGGGTCAACATCAAAGTTGACGAAGGAACGGTGCAGATTGACGGTGCGAAAGTCGCCAATGCCGACATTCTCTGCTCCAATGGCGTCATCCATGTCATCGACCAGGTGATTTTGCCCTCGGCTGACAGCATCCCGCAGACGGCTGACAAGGCGGGAGTTTTCAAAACCCTGCTGGCCGCCGCCGAGGCCGCCGGCCTGGTCGAAGCACTCTCCGGCGACAAGCCGCTGACAGTCTTCGCTCCGACGGACGATGCCTTCGCCGCTCTCCCGAAAGGGACCGTCGAGACGTTGCTGAAACCCGAGAACAAGGAAAAGCTGGCCAGTATCCTGAAGTACCATGTGGTGGCCGGGCGCGTCTTCTCCAGTGAACTGCTCTCCGGCAAGGAAGTGACGACTCTTCAAGGCGGGAAGCTGTCTGTCGCCATGAAGGACGGGAAGGCTAAGGTGCTGAACGCCCGACTGCTCACCACCGACATCGACGCTTCCAACGGGGTGATCCACGTGATCGACACAGTCCTCCTTCCCCCGGCGACTCCAGCCAAGAAGGCCGCGTCAAATCATCAGCCGCAGCAGGCCGTGGCGCATGTCTGCCCGACCACGGGCCGGATCATGTACCATGACACTCGGACGGCTCGCCGACGTTAATCTGTCGCTGGCGTCTGAATTGCCTCAACCGACCTTTTCCACCACGCGAGCTCCGTATCGCGATAACGCATGGCCCACGAGTTGGGCCATGCGTTTCGTCGTTTTTACTTGCCTGCACGTCGAGTCGGCCATCGATCCTTGATTTTCCATCGACGCCCGCCGGACGTTGGAGCAATTGTCATGAATCGAGTTTCTCATTTCTCATTGATCGTGGTTATGATGGACCCTTTGTTCCCGACGCGCAACGGTTCACCAAGGTGCAAATCCCCGTGCGTTCGAAGCCTCCTACGATTGGATTCGCTCGATGAACGATTCAAGCGAGTTCATTGCCCAGCGTGATGGTGGAGTCGTTCTGCTGACCGGCGCGACCGGATATGTCGGTGGTCGACTTCTCGCGCTGCTCGAGCGACGCGGGACGCGCTTGCGGTGCCTGACCCGAAGACCGGAATCGCTGACTTCCCGAGTCGGCCCCACCACGGAAGTCGTCACAGGCGACCTGCTGGAACCGGATTCTCTCGTGGCGGCTCTGGCCGGCGTCGATATGGCGTTCTATTTCGTGCACTCGATGGGAGACGACCGCGATTTTGCGGAACAAGACCGACGGGCGGCCACCAACTTCGCTCAGGCAGCGTCTGCGGCCGGTGTGCGGAGAATCATCTATCTCGGTGGCCTCGGCAATCCCGACCAGAAGCTATCCAAGCACCTTCGCAGCCGCCAGGAAACGGGTGATATTCTGCGGGAGCATCATCCGCAAGTCATCGAATTCCGGGCGTCCATCGTCATTGGTTCGGGAAGCCTGTCGTTCGAAATGATTCGAGCGCTGGTGGAACGTTTGCCGGTGATGATCTGTCCGCGGTGGGTGGGAGTCCTGGCGCAACCGATTGCGATCGAGGATCTGCTGGCCTATCTGCTCGAAGCGCTGGACCTGGCTGACGGTCCTTCACAGGTTTATGAAATCGGTGGTCCAGATCAGTTCTCGTATGGGCAGATCATGCAAGAGTACGCACGTCAAAGGGGACTCAGTCGCTGGATGATTCCTGTACCGCTCTTGACTCCGCATCTGTCGAGCCTGTGGCTCGGACTGGTGACTCCGCTTTATGCTCGGGTCGGCCGAAAGTTGGTCGAGAGCCTCCGAAATCCCACGTTGGTCTCGAACAACCTGGCGGCGAAAACCTTCTCGGTTCGACCGCGGTCGGTGTGTGAAGCGATTGCCCGAGCCCTGGTGAATGAAGATCGCGAATTTGCCGAAACCCGCTGGTCCGATGCCCTCTCGTCGGCCGGGCATCCTCGAAGTTGGGGCGGAGTACGCTTCGGCTCCCGTCTCGTCGACTCGCGAACCATGTCCGTTCCGGTATCAGCGGAGGCCGCCTTTGCCCCGATTCGCCGGATCGGCGGTAAAACTGGCTGGTACTACGGCAACTGGCTCTGGTCGCTGCGCGGATTCCTGGATCTGATGTTTGGTGGCATCGGCGTCCGTCGCGGACGCCGCGATCCGGAAGAGTTGCGCGTCGGCGACACGCTCGATTTCTGGCGGGTGGAGGTCTACGAGCCATCCCGTCGATTGCGGCTGCAAGCCGAGATGAAAGTCCCGGGCCGCGCCTGGCTGGAATTTGAGGTCGTTGGCGACGAGCGGCAGAGTACGATTCGCCAGACTGCCCTCTTCGATCCCGTCGGGCTGTTTGGCATCATCTACTGGTACACGCTGTTCCCGCTGCACCAGTTCATCTTCTCCGGCATGCTGCGCAACATCGCCCGCGCGGCTCAATGCGTCGAATCCCCGAACGATTCGGCAAGCTCGCTGACTGACCGCCGACTGTCGGAAACGTCGGCTGGCCTCCAAAAAAAGCCCTGACTGGGACCGATCGCGAAATCAGAGCCCATTCTGATCGTCTGGAGAGAGCCACCCGCAGGGTTACTTCGTGGTGTTTGTTTTGTGCTTTCTTTCCTGGGTATCCTTCCGCCATCGTGGAGCGACTGGGACTGGCGGGTGACGGTTGGATACAAATGCTCCGGGGCTTGTCAATGAGTTCTGAACAGACGATATCACACACACCTTTGTTCAGGATCCCAAATCCGCGCCGTCCCTGTCCACGTCGCGCCGTCAGCGCTCGACGATCGGTGCCAACCATCGCTACGTCGATTGCGTGACCCAGTTCGCACGAACTGAGTGAAACCACAGGTCCCGGAAAAGTGACCTGACCTGAATGACACTACCGCTTGCGGCGCATAGTGAAATTGAATGGTTCGAACGACGAACTGAATTCAGCGTCCTGGCATAGCAGGCCCCGACCCATTACGGGGTTCTTCGTTTCCTTCGTTCCCTTCTTTTTCAAACCGTAAACTCGACCTGGATGTGTCGATGAACGCCCGATCTTCCCTGAAAATCCGGGTGGGCGAATATGCGGGCCACCCAATGACATGGCGACACGGCTTACGGGAATGGAGAGCAGTTCTTCCGAAATCGAATTGCGTGCACACGCTGTCTGGACTCGCTGTCGGCATATTCACGGGCCAGAGCTGCCCTGAGGCGTTCGCGATCTCGATCTTGGAACGCTCATAACAAGACTCGCAGACCCTCCTCATGGGGTTTTGGGTAGACCACTTCGTATTGATATCTTTTTCGCAGCGCTTCGTCGGCCCAGACATCGTTGAATTCACTGCTGTAATTGAAAAAGAGCGCGGGTTTCGTCCCTCCGTATTTGATGACCCGGGCGATCGCTTCTCGATCGGGATGATGGAACGTCGAGCCATCGCTGGAAACCAGGTACTTCGGTTGACTCGGGAAATGGAGCAGGTTGAGCAGCTCGATGTTGAGGTTTTTGGTGCTGCCGTGATGTGGCAGTTTCAACGCATCCACCTTTAGTTTGTCTTCGCCGCGTTGGCGCAAGAGTTGGCGGATTGAATTGACGAGCACCGGGGCGTGCGCGTCGGCGGCCAGCAGCGCGGCTTTTCCCTTGTATTCGGCCAACAGCGCGATGCTGCTGCCGTTGGGCTCGCCGCGATCGGGTTTGAATCTGGCGTCGGCCAGCACATCGACGTCGGTCGACGTCGTCGTTTCCGCACGCAAAAACCTGCGGAATTCGACGTCCGAGCCGGGCGTCAACCCAAGCTTCTTGATTTCCTTGTCCCAGACTCTCGCCAGCGCCGCGAGCCGTTCCTGCGTCGGGGAAAGCAGAGTCAGTTTCAAATCACCAACGTTCCAGCTCGGCAGACTTTCTCCGTCCGTGACGATCGCCTTGCCCCCAGTCCGTGAGTTCCAGTTGTATCCTCCATCGCGCAGCAACGTGGAAAAGATCTCGCCTTGTTTCGCTCCGAGAAACTCCGACGAGATCTGTTGCCAGCCATTGAACCACACTTCCTTAACCATCCTCGGATCGGAGTTCTTGAGAAAAGGAATCGCCCCACCGATGTGATCGGAATCGATGTGCGAAAGTACGAACAGATCGATCCGACGTTGGGCTTCAGGCAATTGGTCGATCCGCTGGCGGAGCGACGGATACGCGGCTTGAACACCGCAGTCGATCAGAACGCGGGTCGGGTCCTGCGGGTCGCCGATTTCAATCCACAGGCAATCACCGTTGCGTGCGGGGAGCATTTCGATCGAGAAATACGCGGTTTCGTCACGCGGACCTGCGAGAAGTTGTGGCGGTTCCGGTGGAGCCGGGCGGGGAACGACGGTCTGCCCTCTGCTGGGGGGCGGAGCATCGATTGTCGCCTTTTTATCCGCGCACGGTGCGTCGACTTCGGTTCCCCTCGGTTTCAGCCGTTCGCACATCGCAGCGGCGGTCTCCAGTAGTCCATTTTTCACCTTCCAGACTCGCTCTCGCGCATTCGACTCGTCAGCCAGCGGGCTGAACTGTCGCAGGATTTGGTCAAACTCTGGACTTCCCCACCAGGAACCAAAACGCTGGAACTGCCTCCAGGTCGAAACCACGGGAAAACGCGCCCTATCAGGAAAAATGCTCACGATCTGCTCTGCATGATCCAGTGCCTTCTTGGCGATTTTCTCTCGCGCGTCGTCATCAAGTTCAGGTTTGGTGCTCGCCAGTCGTAATAGCCAAAGCTCGGCCAGGCTTCCATGCGCCCAGCCGCGCTCTTCCGCATCGGCGTGATTGAGGTAGAGACTCGCGTTCAACTTGGCCATTTTCCAGTATTCATCCGACAGCTTCTTGCCGAGAACGGTTTCGACCGAAAGTTTCTGGACAACGACCCAGTGGAGTGTTGCCTTGCGATGCACTTGTGTGCCAATTCCCACCAGAATCTGTCGGCTCGCCGCGGTGTAGAGGGTCGCCGACTGCTCGAGATACTCATGGCATTTCGCAAGGTGTCGTAGACGTTGGGCCGGGTCTTCGTTCGTCAATTGCATCGCTCGGAACTCGGCGTCCGCCAGGCGTTTCGCGCTACTGGCGCGCAGTGCGAGACACTCGGTGCCGAACGGACCATCGGAAGGGAGCCGTTGTCGCGCCTCTTCGGCGGTTTTCACCAGCTTTTGGCGCACCAGTTCGTCGCGGTTCAGCGGGTCATCGAGCGCGGCATCCAACTGAGACAGCGCCGCATCGACGGCGGACCGAGTCTGCTGGTAGTGAAACTCCTGGAGCTGCTCCTCCAAGTCGGGGGGGAACGCTTCGTAGACCACGAGGCTCACCCAATCGTGATAGTTGGCGCTGTGCAACGCGTGCAGCCGGGTGCGCAACTTGTGCAGGGCGATCAGCGGGTTGCCCCCCAACAGCAAGTCCCGGTACAGTGTGCTCGCCATTTCGATCGACGCATCTTTGCTTAAGGGAAACTGCGACGCCACTACCAGCGGAATTCCCGCTTGATGCAGATCATGGGCGAAACTCGCTCCGCGCGTGATCACAGACCCCACCTGGCCGCTATCGCAACTGGCCACGGTGATGACTGTCGGTCGGTGCCCCCCCTGTTCGTCGAGCGTGGCGATCGCCGACACGAACTGCTGCCCTGGGATGACCTTGCCACCCAGGCAAATCCCGTACTTCTCCTGATCATTGGACTGCAAGTCGCCATGCGCCAGTATGTGGATATGAGTGAAATGTTCCTTGCGGCAAATCTCTGTGACCTTTTCGATCGTGGCGTCTTCGAGAACCTCCAAGTGAATTCGATTCCTCCCATTCCGTGACTCCCAGGGCTTGATCGCCTCCCTCAGCGCCTTTTCGTGAGCTTCGAAGGGGATCTCCCGAGTGTCTCCTGTCACGAACAGGATTTTCGGTGGGAACGACCACTTCACGTTGTCGCAGGATACCGACCGGATCCGTCGCGTGATGCACAGCGCAGTCCGGTTCTGCAATGCGAGCCAGGTGTCGCCGGGGTGCTCGCGTCCGTTGGGAAACTTGGACAATTCGAACGGCAGCAACGACAGCTCCGACGCCGACATCGTGATCCGTAAATGAATCAGCGTCTGGGGGTCGCCGATAAGCGACCCCTGCAGGCCCGGGATCGAACCCAGCAGTCGGGCGATGTCGATTCCCGTTTGCTGCAACACGTCGAGGCGACGCTGTTCCGCGTTGTCCCCGTCATAACGCAGATCCTCCAGGCGCCTCAGGAAACTCCCGTGTTCATACGGCACATTCACGACACAGGCGGCCGACTCGCCACAGATCGCCAGATATTGCGTCAGCGGAGAGAGCAACTGATTGTGCGTCGGCCCGGCTCGCAAGAATTCGAGATTGACCTGTCGATGGTTCATGGCTGGCTGCGACCCTTTTTGGAACGGACACTCCGAATGGAATCATACTTGTCGGCGCCACACGATGCGAACGGAATCGGAGAGCCAGCCGAAATCAGCCGGATCGAGTGCGGTTGGGGGCGGGGCGCTCAAGGCTGACTACGAATCGTAATTCCCTCCGACGAAACCGTGTTGAAGATGCCACGGCCTTGCCCCGTGGAATTTTCACAAGTGCGGGAAATACTCAGGTGTTCAAGGCACCCTTTTGCAGCCGCTCGATACAGCGGCAGACAATGGGGTCAAAAATTCCAATGCGCTCGGTGATGATCGGATTACGACTTCACTGGCAGCGTGACCCGAATCCGGCCGGCGGAAGATGCGGGCCACCCAATGAATTACCGAATCTGGGCGTCCCGTTTCCGTAACTCACCGTATCTGTTCCAAACCCGTCAAAGGCGACACCGACGTACTTCGCAAGCCGCTACAGCAGAATTGGTTACGATCTGTGGACTTCGCCTGTCACGCGTCGCGATCACCCGAAAGCCGATTGAAGCGACACCCCGGCGGAGTCGCACTCCGATTTGAATTGCCCATCCTGGTCGACTTCCGGTACAATGAATCCTCAGAAACTGCACGAACGGACTCACCTGCGCTCATCCCCATCCACCACGTGGACCGCTGGATTCCGTCCGTTTCCTGAACTCTCATTCACTCACAATACTGTCGAACCATGCGTTCAACTCCTCCACGTCGCCGTGGTTTCACTTTGATCGAGTTGTTGGTCGTCATCGCGATCATCGGCATCCTGGTCGCGCTGCTGTTGCCCGCGGTGCAACAGGCGCGCGAGGCGGCTCGTCGCAGTCAATGCAAGAACAATCTGAAGCAGATTGGACTCGCTCTGCAGAACTATCACGACACCCACCGCGTGTACCCGTTCGGCAAGGGAAACAGCTACAGCAGTTCCTACCCTGGCACGCCTGTTTATCCGCGGTGGTCGGTCCACTCGATGATTCTGCCACAGATCGAGCAGACCAATCTGTATAACAGCATTTCGTTTCTGGCCCCTCCCGACACTCCCGGGATGGGGGGCGTGATTAACTTCATGCCCGAATTTCAAAGCCCGGGGAATATCAACACCGCCGCCAGTCGGACGAAAGTCGGGGTCTTTTTGTGCCCGTCCGACAGCAGTTCAAGTGGCGGCCCCACTGCCCAAAACAACTACGTGGGAAATCAGGGCGGGTGGTTGTGTGATCGGGGAGACCAGCCGGGTGGAGCGAGCGACGTCGCCCCGGACGAAGTTCAGACCGGAATTTTCTACTTTCTCAGCAGCACCCGGGCGGCCTCGATCCGCGACGGCATGTCGAACACCGTGTTCTTCAGCGAACGAATTCGCGGCATGGGGACTCCGGACCCCAAGTCCGATTTGTTTGTGATCCCCAATCAGGCTTCACTCGATGGCACCTGGCAAACCTGCCAGTCGATCGATCCGTTGACCGCGACACCACTGACCAGCAAGTGGGGCTGGAGCTGGGTGATGGGGGAAAACTGCTGCACACTGTACAATCACGTCGCCGGCCCCAATACGAGATCGTGTGCCGGCACACCGTTCGCCAACGGTAACATGACGAATATGGCGATGCAGGTCTCGGCGTCCAGCCACCATACCGGGGGAGTGCATGTGCTGATGGGTGACGGCGGCGTGCATTTTGTGGGTGATTCGGTCAACTTGCAGGTTTGGCGTGGCATGGGAACACGGGCCAGCAAAGAGGTGTTCGATTCGCCCTTCTAACGACGGCCGCCCCATGGAATCGCCGACACACGCGCGATCGAATTCACGGAGTGCCGACGCGTCGCATGGTTGGCAATCGTTGCGATGCCTGAGCCCGCACCTCAGGCTTTCGATGTTGGTCTGTGCCCTTTTGTTCGCTGGCGCGAGTATTGGCTGTCAGTCGTCGAACCGAGCCGAAAAGTACATTCCCGCCGAGGATCTGGCAGAGAGTGCAGTGCGAGCAGCGCTGGTTGATTGGCGAGAGGGGAAACCGGCAGGTCAGATCGAGCGAATGAAGCCCAGCGTGCAGGTTGTTGACACGCACCGCCCTGCGGGTCAGGAACTGGTGGAATTTGAGATTTTGGGGCCGGTCGCCGGCCCGGCCCCCCGGTGTTTCGCCGCCAAGGTCGTGCTGCGTAATCCTGATGCCGAAGAGCGGGTCCGGTTTGTCGTCGTGGGAATCGATCCGTTGTGGGTCTTTCGCCAGGAAGACTACGAGATGTTCACGCGTTGGGATATGGTGATGCCCGAACCGGAACCGGCCAATCCGGACGGCGGGTCGGCGGCGTCGGCGAGTCAGGAGCCGACCCGTGAGTGATGGAGCATCCGCCAGCGGGTACGGCAAGACCGGTCTCGCCTGGCGAATCATTTGGGTCCGCTTGAGATTTGTCGCCGTCCTGCTCGCAGCGTTTGGAGTCATGGGTGGGTGGCCCTGGTTGAGGCGGGCGGTGGACGAAATGTGGAATCGCGCCGCCTCGCAGGCGACAACCGGGCAGACCGTCTCCGACGACACTGAGTTTTTCTGCCCGATGGATCCGGGGCTGGTTTCCGACTGGCCGGCCATCTGCCCGATCTGCAAAATGGATCTGGTTCGGCGAAAAAAAGGGGAGGCGGTGCTGCTGCCCGAGGGGGTTCTGGCACGAATGCAGTTTTCCCCCTATCGCGTGCAACTGGCGGGAATTCAGACGTCTGTCGTGTCGCGCCGCGAACTGTTTCAAACGGTGCGACTCGGGGGGCGGGTGACCTCGCCGCCACGTGACCCGACGAAACCTCATGACGATCAAGTCTGCACAGGACTGGTCGAGTGTCGCGCCACTCCTGCAGTCGCCGCGCAACTGGCGGTCAATTCGCATACCGACGATCCGCAGGTTTCGATAGAAATCGATTCGATCTCGCGCAGACATCCGGGGCGCATCCAGAAAATCACCAATGACAAAGGTGCGAGGCACGGCGACTCGACGGTTCTGATTGAGTTCGCCTGCGACGCGGGGAGCGATATCGCGGGCCGATTCGCCGAGATCCAGATCCGGATTCCGCACAAAGCGTCGTCCGAGGGGGGGGCCGACGAGTCTCCCCCACTCCAAAACACCACCCGGTTGCCACTCGTGATTCCGGAAACGGCTCTTGTCGACCTGGGGGAACGACAGATTGTCTATGTGGAATCGATGCCCGGCATGTTCGACGCGGTCGAAGTTGTTCTCGGTCCCCGCCGGGGTGATTTCTACCCAGTGGAGTCGGGCCTTGATGAAGGGCAAAAGGTCGCCACGACCGGAGTGTTTTTGATTGACGCCGAGGCACGCTTGAATCCGACGGTCGGGGCCACGTACTTCGGGTCACGACGCCATCGTGGCCCGGCGTCAGCCGATACGCCGCTGTCGGTTCCGTCCGTCGCGTCGAAAACGATCCGCCAGAAGACGCCTCCCCTGACCGCCGCGCTGCGGGAGCAGGCCCGCGTCCAGAAAACCTGCCCGGTGACTGACGCCGACCTCGACTCCATGGGTGGCCCAGTTCTGATCGAGGTGCGGGGGCGAAAACTGTTTATCTGTTGCTCGGGGTGCGAAACGGCGGTCCGTAACGAACCGCAGAAGTACTTCGCCAAACTCCCTCAGGGGAAGTGACGCGATGATCGACTCGGTGATCGGGTTCTCCATCCGTCGCAGGGGACTGGTGATCGCTCTCGGAATGGCCCTGGCGGTCTGGGGTCTATTCGCCGTCGCCCACACCCCGATCGACGCGGTTCCCGACCTGTCGGAAAACCAGGTGATTGTCTTCACCGAGTGGCCCGGACACGGTTCCCGCGAAATCGAAGACCAGGTCACCAGCCACTTGTGCCGTCAACTCAATGGACTCGCTGGGCTGAACTCCCTCCGGGGTTCAAGCGACGTCGGGTTTTCGATGATCCACCTGATCTTCGACGATTCGATCTCGTATTCCGAAGCGCGGACCCGCGTCCTTCAACGGCTCACCGCTTTCACGGGGCAACTTCCCTGTGGTGTGACCCCCCGGGTCGCTCCCGAGGCGATCCCCACGGGCCAGATTTTCTGGTACACGGTCGAAGGGCCGGGCTACGATCTCGCCCGGCTGCGTGACGTTCAAGACGCGTACGTTCGCCCGCAACTGGAAGGGGTCGAAGGGGTCGCCGAGGTCGCCAGCGTCGGCGGACACGTTCTCGAGTACATCGTTGAACTCGACCCCCGGCGGCTCCGCGAGCGGGGTGTCAACGCCGGCGACGTCGCTCGCGAGATCGAACGCTCGAGCGTGACGACGGGTGGTCACGTCCTGGTCCATGGCAACGCCGAGTTCGTGGTGCGAACCACCGGTTGGCTGGGAATGCGGGATACCGATTCCGATGCCCGTCGAGCCACGATGCTCGCCGACCTGCGACAGATTCCAGTTCCGACCGCGGATGGCCACTCGGTGTCGCTCAACGACATCGCCTATATTCGACTTGGCACTCGTCCACGCCGGGGAATTCTTGAAAAGGACGGGAACGAGGTCGCCGGCGGCGTGGTGTTGATTCGTCACCGGGAGAATCCGCTTGAAGTGACCCGGCGGTTAAAGTCAAAAATCGCCTCCGTGTCGGCGGGACTGCCGGCGGGCGTGCGAATCGTGCCGTGCTATGACCGCACTCCGCTGATCGAAGGGGCCGTGCAGACCGTGACGGGGACGCTGGTCGAGGCGATTGTGACCGCGGTGGTCTGCGTCCTCTTGGTCCTACTGCACCTGAGGGCGTCGTTCGCGATCGCAGTCACACTGCCGCTCGCCGCCCTGTTGAGCTTCGCCGGCATGTGGACGCTGCGCCGTCTGGGGATCGCCGACGTGCAAACCAACATCATGTCGCTCGCGGGGATTTCGATCTCGATCGGCGTCCTGGTCGATTCGTCCATCGTGATGGTCGAGAACTCGATGCATCATCTGCGGGAGAAATTCGGGGATTCCCCGGTTCAGGGCGATATCCGCGAGTATGTGCTGCCAGCGTGTCGGCAGGTGGGGCGGCCAATCGTTGGTTCGGTGCTGGTCATGCTGTTGTCGTTTCTGCCGGTGTTCGCGCTCGGGGGAATCGATGGGCGGATGTATCGTCCGCTGGCGGTCACCAAATGTCTGGCCCTGGCGGCGGTGGCGGTTCTCGCGATCACGTTGGTCCCCGCGTTGTGTACGGTCTGCCTCAAGGGCCGCATGCGGCGGGAATCGGACAGTGGGATTGTGCGTGGGGTGATCGAAGTGTATCGCCCCGTTCTCGAATACCTGCTCGATCGACCGTTGATTCTGGTCTGGACATTGTGGGTGACGCTGGTGGTCGCGGTGTGCGCCGCCGGTGCGAAAAACCTGGTTCCCGTCCTCGCCGCCCTGGGCGTCGTCGCGACAGTCTGGGCCGCTCGCGGACGGGCATCGCGAGTCGCCGGCCCTCTTCTCTTGGTCGGCGTCGCGTTGCTCTTGGAACGTGGGATCACGCCGCTGTCGACGGAGCTTCGCATGCCGCTGGACGAAGGCATGTTGATGGACATGCCGATCACGGTGCCGCGCGCGTTCAGCATTCAGTCTGGAGACGACCTCAAGGCGCGCGACATGTTGTTGTGCCGGTTTCCCGAAGTCGACATGGTCGTCGGTAAGGCGGGCCGGGCTGAAACGGCGTTCGATCCCGCCCCGCTCGACATGATCGAGACCATGATCATGTTTCGGCCGAGGGAGTTTTGGCCACAGCGAAAGATCGCGCGATCGGCGGCGTCCGAACAGGTTCGAATCACGCGGGATCGGATGGAAACGCTGGCAATGATTGAGCCGGCCGATGGCTCTGACACCAGGATTTCGCAGGTTGAGGCGGCTCTTGCCGCCGCCCTGCCACGTTATAACGCCCAGCAGCGGGAATTCTGTTATCACCGAAATCAGGGTTTTCTGCGGAGTTTGGCGCTCGATGTGCGTCGACACGTGATGGAGGCCGCCGCCAGGGAACTCCAGCGTTCGGGAACGATCGTCACGTTTCCGGACGCGGGAACGATTGCCCTCGCTGTGCGCAACGCGCCGGCCATGCTCCCGCCCGACACGCAAAATGGTCTGACGCTGGAGGACGCGCAACAGCTCTGGCGGCACGCTGTTGCCCAATTCGCATCCCGCGAGACCGGTTCGGAACAAAGCACCTCAGCGGGGCAAGACCGGGGGGCGCTGGGCGATGCGGGGGCCGCGCTCGGCGAACTGTTTGGTCTCCGACCGGAGGGGCCGGCAGAACGCCTGCAACGGTCCGCGAAGAAAGAGGCCCATCGGTTGTGGCGACAAAACCTCCGCGAACTCAACGTTGAAATCAGAACTCGCGCGTCGGTGCTGTTCACGCGACTCGCGGCGGAAGAGTTGCTCGATCGTGCCGTGCTGCTGGATCCTCGACTGGCGGCCAATCTGGAGCGGATCGACCGGTTTCGTCGCGGTCTGGAGTCGTCGCCGACCGCCGAAGCGCCAAAACCCGCAGCGGGTTCCCATCATGCAACGGCATCCCGCTCGCTCCCGGTGTTCGATCCTCATCCGGAATTCGACCGAATGCTGACTGAACTGTCCCGCGACTTCGCGGCGCGGCTGTCACTGCATCCGTGTCCCCGTGAAGAACTTTCAGGCAGTTACGACGGCGAATTGAATCAGTCGCTGCAAATGCCCGGCTGGACGAATGTCTGGACGATGCCGATCCAGAATCGGGTGGATATGCTGGCGACCGGCGTGAATTCCGAAATCGGAGTGCGGGTACTTGGCAGCGATCTCGACGATATCGTGGAGGTCTCGGAACAGGTCGCCGCCGTTCTCAAAGAACTTCCGGGCGCGGTCGATGTGATCGCGGATCCCTTGCGCGGAAAGGGATATCTGGAGATCGTCCCCGATCGCGAACGGGCGGCGGATTTCGGCGTGAGCGTCGGTGATCTCAACGAATCGGTCGCACTCGCATTCGGCGGTCGCACCGTTCCCGCCGCGACGGAAGGGATGGTTCGAAACGCGGTCCGGATTCAACTGACTTCCGAGTGGACGGCGGACCTCGAGTCGATCCGGCGGATTCCCGTTCGGGCGCGGCCTCCCCAGGTGACCACTGCGGCCAGCGACACTCAATCGCTGGCGGCCGGATCACAGGTTTCATTCGTCTCACTGGGAGATGTCGCCCGCATCGCGTTTGTCGAAGGGCCTGCGACCATCAAGAGCGAACAGGGGATGCTGCGGAACTATGTGCGGCTCAATGTGCAGGGACGCGACCCGCAAGCGTTTGTCGAAGATGCGCGACGCATCGTGGCGGGTCGGGTCGAGTTGCCGGAGGGGATGTTCATTGAATGGACCGGGCAATTTGAACACGGGGCGGCGACCCGACGAATGCTATGGCTGCTGTTGCCTTTAGTGGCGGCTTTGATTTTCCTGGTGATGTACTTCACCTATCGCGATTTCGCCGATGCGACGGCGGTGCTTTTGGCCGTTCCCGGAGCCCTCGCGGGTGGCGTGGTGTTCCAGTGGCTGTTCGGGTTTCCGTTTTCCATGGCGGTCGGGGTCGGGTACATCGCCTGTTTTGGCATGGCGGCAGCGACGGGAATGATCATGCTGGTGTACCTCCGCGAAGCGGTCAAACAGGCGGGGGGGTTGGAGAAGATGTCGCTCGCGGACCTGCGTTCCGCCGTTCTCACCGGTGCCGTTCAACGGCTACGGCCCAAACTGCTGACCGAGGCGACCACGCTGCTGGGTCTCGCACCGATGTTGTGGGCATCGGGCGTCGGAGCCGAGGTGATTCGCCCCATGGCCGCCCCGGTCTTGGGAGGCATTCTGGTTGCGGACGAAGTCATCGATCTCTTGTTGCCGATCGTGTTCTATCTGGTGCGCCGTCGGCGGTGGGAACGGCTGAATCGCCAGAACCCGGGAGGCGTCAAGGTCGCAGGCTGAATTGGCAGCCGCGGAATTGACGACGGCAATTTTCCGTTAGGGGCGCTGGCGAGTTTGTGTTCTCCACACGGTTCTCTAGAATTCCGTCTCATTCCCTTTGTCGACAGGACTGCGAACATCATGCGTTCTCTTTTTCGCTCCACGCCCATTGCGCTTTTGCTCGCGCTGATTCTCACTTCGGTGTTCGCCGGGGGGTGTGGCCGGGGAGCATCTGAGGAGAGTTACAAGCCTCAGGAAGTGGTTGCGAAATCGGCACTTGAGACCGCGCTGTCGGCCTGGAAGGGGGGCCGGGCCGGACCGGGCCGATTTGAACAGACTCCCGCGTTGCAGGTAGTCGACACCGAATGGGAGGGGGGTGCGAAACTGAGTGACTTCGAAATCGGGACGGTGGAAGAATTCGGTGCGTCTCGCAAAATCCAGGTGAAGCTCAAGCTCGCTGGGGGGACGGCACCTGTGGAGGTCAACTATATCGTCGTCGGCAAAGATCCTTTGTGGGTGTTTCGCGACAAGGATTATCCCGGTGCCGCCATGTAGGAAAATGAGTCCCGTGCTCGCTGGGGCGGAACCATGTCCCGGTTGCCTCGAATCGAAGTTTTCGACCCGACTGAGGTCGGAATCTATCACGGCATCAATCGCTGCGTGTGGCGAGCTTGGTTGTGCGGTACCGAGGAGCGCACCTGGGCGGCGTTGTGAGTGTTAAGACCACCGCAACCAATGGCTTCGGGACCGGAGCGAGTTGCTGGCGGGCGTATTCGCATCTGACAGTATGGCATTCGCGATCATGAGCAACGGCCAGTCCCGGCGGCCCGGGCTTCGAACAAGGGGTGTCTCGAAATGTCGTTGGCGTCGTACCTGGAGCTGCTCGAATGGAGCGGACGCCAGTGGCGGAGCGACAAACGGGGGGCGATCGCAGAGAATCAACCCGCCATCTGGGAGCGCTTGGGACTGGCGGGTGAGAGTTGGAGACAGATGCTCCAGGGCTTCCACGGCCGATTCCGCCGGGCGGCGGGAAGACCGACGACAAGGACACAGGGGGCCGACCGCCGAGGAAGTCGGTGGATCCCGGGGATCAGAGCGAGCCGGGAAGTTTTTGCGACAGATTCCGCCCCAGGCCGGCGTGGCAAAAGTTGAAACCGACCCGTTCTTTCGCGTCGATTCCCGGGGCAGGGAATACAAGCAGAGCCGGCTGAGCGGACCCGCAACGCCGGCGGTTTGAAATAAAATGGGCAACTTGAGCGGAATGGCTTGGCCGGCGGGCAACCAATCCCTCCGACAGCGAAATGCGGGAAGTGTCCGAGCCCGCATCGACGGGTCATGCCAGTGGTACCGCAGGCAGAAACCACTTTGTGGCAGCCGCGTCTCCCTTTGAAAGGAGTGCGAACCTTGGCGAAATCGTCCCCAGGACTACAATTCGCTGTACTTTGAGTGGCCAGTTTCCTCTTCAGGTTCTGCTTCGGGGCGACTCATTTGGCGCGAACCGCCGAATCGTCGGGCTCGAGTCCCGTTCGACGAATTGGACCGTTCGTCAGAGACCGGAACGATTTTCAGCGGTTCACCGATTCGGTCGCCGTAATATTCAGTGGCAGTAGGGTGGCAATGATGTGCGGCTGGTGCTACGTTCTGGCGGGAATGCCAATCGAGGCTGTTCCCGCTTACCGGCGGCCACAGAAGTGACCATGCACGAGAACTACCGTGGACCATTTTTCGCGAGTCTTTTACGAACAGGTGTTCCTGATTGCTTTCCTTGAACGCCGAGGAGAGGCGTTTCAGGATTTGTTCTCGTCGATCATGGAGAAGAGGTATCCCAGCGACTTCATCCGCACGCGCCCCTGGGGGAAGCAAGGTGACCGGAAGAATGATGGATTTTTCCGTTCGATGCGAACACTGTTCCAAGTCTACGCACCGAGTGAAATGAACGAAGCGGCGACCATCGCAAAGATCGACGAGGATTACAATGGCGCGTTATCCCATTGGTCGAATCACTTCGACACATGGGTGTTTGTTCATAATTCGAGGCAGGGTCTCGGTCCCGGCGTTACGAAAAAACTCCTGGACCTCGATAGCCGGAATCAGAACGTTTGCGTTCGGTCTTGGGGTTTTGAAGAGTTGCGGCGAGTCGTGTTTGAACTCGCATTCCCAGAACTCGCGTCGCTCCTCGGCCCTATACCATCTCGAACGGACCTGATCAATGTTTCGTATTCCGAAGTGGAAATGGTGCTTCGAACATTGGAACAACGACGATCCTTGCAAAACGACGACATCCGCCCCGTTCCTCCTCGGAAGTTGGAAGCGAACTCGCTTTCCGATAGCGTGGAACGGCTGCTGAAATTCGGAATGGGTTCAAGCAACAAAGTACGGGATTTCTTCGGGAAACACCACGATCCGGAACTCGGTGATCGGGTCGCACAGGCGTTTCGCGGCGAGTACGAGGCGTTACGAAACGCCAACCGCACGCCCGACGAAATCTTCGCTGAGCTGCAACTCATTGGGAATGGAACCACTTTCGCGACCCCCTCACGTCAGGTGGCATCACTGACCGTGTTGGCGTACTTGTTTGAGGAGTGCGACATTTTCGAGCGACCTCAAGAGGAGTCCGCACAATGATTCTTCCTACGAAGCGGCTCAGTCAGGATCGTTCCTTACTCTACGTTGGTGCGGAGATTCTTCGTTTGGCGGACGAACCCAAAACTGTCTCCCGGCTCTGGCAAGATTTGCAGTCCTCGCGGTCGGCCCAAACGGGGCTTGCTCCGTTGACGTATGACTGGTTCGTGCTATCGCTCGATCTGCTGTTTCTGATGAACGCGATCAAGAATGAGCGTGGAAGAATCGAAAAGGTAGCACCATGATCCATCGTGTCTACAGTGACCTGGAAGGCTTCAAGGAATTGTCCTTCCGTGAGGGGCTCAACTTCGTACTCGCGGATAAGAGTCCAGGGGCGACAGATCGCCAAACGCGCAACGGAGCGGGGAAGTCCAGCTTCGTCGAACTGCTCCATTTCCTGACCGGCGGCAACTGTGGCCCAGAGTCGATATTCCGGATACCCGAGTTGGTCAATGCGTCTTTCGGCCTCGATTTCGACCTGGGTGGGGACCGCATCGCTGTGGAGCGAAGTGGCTCCAGCCCAAGCACAATTGTCGTCGCAGGTGGCGAGACAAAACATTGGCCAGTGGCTCCGAAACGGAAAAAGAGTTCTGGCCGATTGGAGATCTCGAATACGAACTGGAAAACCGTTCTCGCGCAGTTGATGTTCGGCATCGCAGAAGATGAGGAGGAGGAGTCCCCAAAATTCAGGCCGACGCTCCGCTCCTTGTTGCCGTACTTCACACGCCGGCAGTCTTCTCAGGGATTTGCATCAGCGTTTCAACATTCGGCGATGCAACAGCCGTGGGATCAGCAGGTAGCGATTTCGTTCCTTTTGGGGTTGGATTGGAGCATCCCGCAGGGCTGGCAAGTCGTTCGGGAGAAAGAGAAAGGGCTGAATGAGATCCGCAAGGCCGGGGCGCAAGGCGTGTTCGGCGATCTCGTCGGCAAGTCCGCTGAACTGCAAACCCAACTGACCCTGCTTGAAGACCGCCATCAGCAAGCGGTCGAGCAGGTGAATAACTTCCGCGTTCTTCCTCAATATCGGGAGTTGGAATGCGAAGCGTCAGAACTGACACAACGGCTCAACGTCTTGGTGAACGAAAACACCCTTGATCGGCAACTCTTCGCGGAACTTGGAAAGTCCATCGAATCTGAGACACCGCCGCCGTTGACAGATCTGAACCAGCTTTACCAGGAAGCGGGCGTTTTGCTGCCGGGCGTGGCTCTGCGGCGGTACGATGAGGTTCAGCGATTCCACGAATCCGTAATTGCCAATCGCCGTTCGTATTTGCAGCAAGAGCAACAAGACGCCCAACGCCGAATCGAGGAGCGAGAGCGGGAGAAAGGTGAACGCGACGCTCGCCGGGGCGAAATCCTCAACCTGCTTAAGACTCACGGTGCGTTGGAACAATTCACGCTTCTTCAAGGCGAAGTCACCCGCCTGGGTGCCGAGGTCGAGGGACTTCGGCAACGGCTCAAGACCGCGGAAAATCTGGAAAGCGGAAAGACGGAATTGGATATCGAGCGCGGCCGTTTGCTGACGCGGCTGCGACAGGACTACCACGAACAGAAAGACCGCATCAAAGCGGCAGTTCTCGCCTTCGGGGAAATCTCTAGAGCTCTATACGAAAACCCCGGAATCCTGACGATCAGCCCGGAAACGAATGGACCGAAGTTCGACGTGAACATTCATGCCGCCCAGAGCAAGGGGATTAGCAACATGCAAATCTTTTGCTTCGATATGATGATTGCCCGGCTGTGTGCCGAGCGCAAGATTGGGCCGGGGTTCTTCGTCCATGACAGCCATTTGTTCGATGGTGTCGATGAACGGCAAATCGCCAAAGCTCTCGTCATCGGGGCGGATACCACCACGCGAATCGGCTGGCAGTACATCGTGACCATGAACTCGGACGCGGTGCCTCCAGAGTTCGATCCCACACCGTATATCGTTCAACCACGCTTGACCGACGCAACAGAAACTGGCGGGCTTTTCGGCATACGGTTTGGATGACTTTTCGGGATTGCCCCCCATGCGATCAACCTTTCCGGCACGATGCCGCGACTCATTTGACAGGATGTCTTTCCGTTCTCCCGATCTCTGACCATCGGCTCTGCCAGTTCACGCTAAACCAATCCACCTCGAGAAATGCGATGACGTCCCGCTGGCTCAGTATTTTCCCCGTTTTGCCGATCATTCTCTTCCTGGCAACTGCTGCGGTGGCGCAGGTTCATTATCACGACGACGACAGCCCCTGGGGGCAACGGGCCGATTCCGGACCCGACGCAGAGGTTCCCGGCTGGTTCTACAACCTCGGCATCACCGGTCTGCGGGCACGGCTGATTCCCGACGACCCCAAGGCGTTGCTGGTCAAGTACGTGTTCCCCGGCTCGCCTGCGGACGGCCAGGTCATGGTCGGCGACCTGATTGTCGGCGTCGGCGGACAGATGTTCCAGAATCCGCACCGCAACGGGTACGGCGAAAGCGTCTTTGGCGCCCATGGGCCCATCTCGGAATTCGCCGACGAATTGGAAGCGTGCCAGGGGGACCCCCGCGAGGGGAAGTTCCCGCTCACAGTTCGCCGCGAAGGTGAAATCAAGGAAGTCGAACTCGACGTCGGGCGGAAATACGGAGCGTACTCCTCCACCTTTCCGGCCCATTGCGCCAAGTCGGACAAGATTCTGGCCGAGTTGCTGGAATACCTTGTTCAACACCAGGCGTCCGACGGTTCGTTCGGCGATCCGGTCCACAACACGTTTGCTCCGCTGGCGCTTCTGGCCAGCGGCGAAGCGAAGTATCGACAGGCCGTCGAAGCGAACGTGCGGTATCACTGTCGCGAGACCCGCGCGAAGGACCGCCGGCTGTTCGACCTGATCAACTGGAACTACATGAGCGCCGCGATCGTTCTCAGCGAGTATCACCTCGCGACGCAAGAGAAATGGGTGCTGCCGGAATTGCAGGAGGTCCACGACCATCTGGCGAAGAGCCAGTATCTGCACATGTCGCAGATCAATCCCAAAGCGAAGGTCTCTCACCCCGATTCCTATCCCAAAGGGCCGAAAGATTCGCACGGTGGGTGGGGCCACAACCCCGGATTCGAAGGCTATGGTCCCATCGCGATGCTCACCGGGCAGGGGGCCTTGGCCTATTCCTTGATGGATCGCTGCGGAATCCAGGTCGACCGAGAACGCCATGACGCGGCGTACCAATTCCTCAAGAAGGGGACGGGGAAAAACGGGTACCTCTGGTACGGCGATCAGATCGGCGGGGGGCCAGACAATTGGGCCGACATGGGCAGAACGGGTGCCGCTGGCATCGCCAACTTCCTCAGCCCGTATGCGGATCCTGTCTATCGTGAACGGGCGATGGCTCACGCCCGGGTGATTGGCCGGCATCCCCAGAGCTTTCCCGACACGCACGGTTCGCCGCCCATGGGAATGGCGTACACGGCGCTCGCGGCGAACCTTGATCCCGACAGTTTTCGCCGGCTGATGGACGCCAACCGCTGGTGGTTCACGCTGGCTCATTGCACCGACGGAAGTTTCTATTATCAGCCGAACCGGGACAACGCCGGCTATGGCGCCGATTCCCGAATGACAGCCTCGTCGGTCGTGGCGTTCATTCTGGCGATCCCCAGGCGTAGCCTGATCCTCACTGGGAAAGAGGCCGACGAACCCCGGAAACCAGACGACGAGCCTGTGACGAGTCGCGGTCCGATTCAGGTTTACATCCTCGCGGGACAGTCGAATATGGAGGGGCAGGGATTCATTCAGGCCGACCCGAAGCGGAACGAGGGAAAAGGGAGCCTGGAATACCTGACCAAAGCACCAGCCACCGCCGACAAGTACAAGCATCTACTCGGCCAGAATGGTGAATGGGCCGTTCGCGACGATGTGTGGATTCACTACCTTGATCGCAAGGGAAAGCTCACGGTGGGCTACGGGGCGAAAGACGATCGAATCGGGCCGGAACTGGGGTTCGGGCACGTCGTCGGTGAGGTCACGGCGGAGCCTGTTCTGCTCGTGAAACTCGCGTGGGGCGGGAAGAGTCTGGCCAAGGACTTCCGCCCGCCCAGTTCGGGGGGAGAAGTCGGGCCGTACTACACCGAGGTGGTGCAGCGAACGAAGGGGGTTCTGGGCGACCTGGCGAAAGAGTTCCCCGAGTTCGGCGATCGGGGTTACGAGATCGCCGGGTTTGGGTGGCACCAGGGGTGGAACGACCGTGTCAATCAAGCCTTCAACGACGAGTACGAACAGAATCTGGCCAACTTCATCCGAGACATCCGCAAGGATCTCGGCGTGAAGAATCTCCCGTTCGTGATCGCCGAGACGGGAATGAGCGGCAAGGAGGAAAAACACCCGCGGGCGCTCTCGTTGATGAAGGCCCAGGCCGCCGTGGCGGAGTATGAGGAGTTCCGGGGCAATGTGGCGTTTGTCGGCACAAAGGAATTCTGGCGCGACCAAGCCGATTCACCGTCCGGCCAAGCGTACCACTGGAACACCAACGCCGAAACCTATTACCTGATCGGCGAGGCGATGGGGACGGCGATGAACACGCTTCGAACGGCGACCACCTCGGCCCGGTAAGAACCGGTTCTTTTGGTGGATCGCTGTGTACTCATCGAAATCCGGTCGAGCGGCGGGCGACCTGCCGAATGGCTCACGCGTTCGTGCCGACGGCGACCATGTTCGCCAGCAGCGAATCCAGCGCCTTGATGGTCCGGCCGCGAATCCCTCTGGCAATCAGCGGACCCAGTAGCAGCCACACCGCCGCGTTCGCCCCTCCGGCCCCCGCCACGGCGGTGATCCAGGTGCCAGGACCGAACAGAAATCCAAACACCACCGAGAGTACCACCCCAAGGCACAAAACAAGACCGATCGGGAACAGTGTGACGAATCGCGTCATGCGCTTCACTCCTCCCAAATTCGCCTCCAGCGTCAGTTCCCCGGGTTTACACTCAAGATGAATCTGGGACGCGCCGACGAGGGGACTCTGCCGGTTGTTGTTCATCCCCGGGCCGGCCATCTCCACCGACCGCGCCGTGCGCCGGGTGATCTGAAACCCGACTCCGGTCAGAGCCGATTCGGCCAATCGCAATGCCGCCTCATTGCTGCCGCCAAATGGCAGCGACGTGGTGTAGTCCATTTCCGTGCGTCCTGTCGAATTGGGCGGTTGGCGCCACGTCTTGATCTCTCTCCGCAACCGACACATCGGTGCGACATGCCGGATTCATACACCGGCACAACTCATCTCGCAATCCGCACCCTTTCGAGACGACAAACAAAACACCGCCCGTCGAACTCGAAGGCGACCGGGTCGTGGGGCGGCATCCAACGCACTCGGTGTCGACGCTCTCCCAATCCGGGAGTGCCACGAGCCAACCGAATTCCATAACCGCCGGGCTGCAATTCGCGGCGAATTCCCTCGGTCACTTCAGGGTTCTTCCCAACAGTTCCGCGGCGACTTGGATGGCGGTTCTGCAAACCGTATTCACTGGTCGACTCACACGACCGAACGCAGTCCATCTGGGTTTCCGGGTTGGAATTGACACCCCCAGCCGCCTGACTATCCTCACGGTGCGTCCAGACGTGAATCGCATGTGAGCCAGTAGTTCAGTCAACAGCGGTCGTTGGACCGCCGAGCTTTTCCGAAGAGTTGTGAAATGCCAGATGAACTGCGGCGGACCTGTGGGGATTGTCAGGGACCAATGTCGCCGATCGTTGTTATGGACAAGCTGGGGCGCGCGTACCCGAGTTCGCTCGAATACCGGCAGCCGGACGATCGACTCAGCTTCTGGACCGGCAAGTACCCGACCGCCGGCCCCGTCAACGCGTTCATGTGCCAGGCGTGCGGCAGAATCGCCCTCTACGGCGGGAAACACGACGAAACGGGTTGATACCCGGTTCGCCGTCGAACCATGTGCCGTGCGTGACAATTTCGCCGGTCGATGCGCGTCCGGGGGATTGTCATGACAAAAAAACTCAAGAATCTTGTAGAATTTGTAGACATTGAGGCCAGTTTTTATGACTCGATTCACACACTGCAGCGTATTCGCAACTTTCTCTGTTGACGATTCTACGGCGGGCGATCGCCAACTATTGGCGATCGCTTCCAATGGATTTCGGGAGTCGCGAAATGCTCGCGACCGACAACCAGATGCTCCTCAACTCATCCGGCCTGTCGGCCACCTTCTCCCCGAAAGCGGGGAGAAGGATCCGATGCAAGCCGAGCTGCGTCACCTCCCCTGACCGCCGGCGGCGCCGTCGGGCGCGACGCCGCGGAGCGTCGTCGCGCCATTTCCCCCCCAAGCGGGCCCTCTTCGCCGCTTCTTACCCCCTCCCACACCCCGCACCGCCAAAAAAATGGAAAAACGTATACTGTTCTCTTGAATCCTGAAAAATACAGGAGTATACTGGAACATATAGCCACACGCACACGGCGCGGTTCAACCTGACTTTGAGCAAGGTGTACCATGAATTCACCGACGACTCCCCTGCCCCTTTCGGACCAGACTGGTCCCGAAGAGCGGCACGATCCGACTTCTGGACCGACACCACAGTGGGATCAACAACCGTACATTCGCAACTGGAATCTCAATGAAAAGACACTGCTCGAACCCGATTGGATCTGGTACGGGTGGCTCCCTCGGGGGAAGGTCACCGTTCTGGGGACCCCCTCGGGGAGCGATTTTTCGGGACTAATCGCCGACGTTGTCGCCCGGGTCTCTTTGGGAATCGCGTTTCCCTGTCGGACGCAGCCGGCGGATTCGATGAATTCGCAACCGGGACCACGGGTGGCCGTCGTGACCTCTGGTGGCGATCCCCGGCGGGATTTCGGGCGACTGGTCGCGCACGCCGGTGGCCGGCTGGATCGGGTGCAGTTTTCCAGTGGCGTCATCGAACCCGCTGGCCTGGATGGCGACCCGGTCGAGCGGTCTCTGGCACTGCCGGCCGACTTTCCGCTGTTGCGCCAGTGGGCTCTGAACGGGGCCGGTCCTGTCGCTCAACCGGGGTCAGCGCCCTCGTCGCCGACTGACCCAATCGCCTTACTCGTTATCGAAGCACTCCCGCAGCAGGTCGCGAAGTGGCGGGAGCCGGAGATGCGCACGCTGCTCCATCAACTCAACCGCCTCGCGGCCCAACGCCACATGGCGATTCTGCTGGTGACGCCCCTCAAGGTGCCGACGACCAAAGTGTCGGCGAAACATGTCACACTGGCAAAGGCGTATGGCAGTTCGATGCTGGTTGAGTCGGCCGCCTCTCTCTGGCACATCGAAAAAAACGCGTCCAACCTCGGTCGCTACGATCTTATTTCCCATAAAGTCTGCCGAAAACCACCGACAATCGGCTTCTCTGTGGGAGAGAACGGAATCTCCTGGATGATCCCCGGTTGGGACGATCCCCGCCCGCTCAACTTGTGGCCAGGGCAGCCGGACCGGGCTTTTGTGATGCCAGTCATAACGCCCCCGGTATTGAGTCTGGACGAGAACGAGAACCCAGACCCGACTGAGTCGCCGAGCCGCACCCGCCAGGAATCGGTTATCGACTACCGCATCCCAATAGGCGCAACTCCGACTCACCCCGCCGTTTTCGACCGCGCGCAGGAACGTCCTCGCCACGAACCCGCCCGTTGGCCCGAAGCCCGCGACAACCAGGAGCGAACGTTTCGCGAGCTGGATACCAGTCCGCCCCGACCGGCGGTCGACCCATCTCCTCCCTCTCGAAAGACGGAAGCCGAACTGCGGCAGTCGCCGGAGTGGAAACGGGCCTCCCGCCAGGAACGAAAACGGCTGTTACAAGCCGCCCGGGCGTCTCCCGACCTTTGAAGTGCGCAACGGTCAGTAGATCGAAGCACTGGTTCGACTTCGCCGCGGGAGGATCGCGAGCCACGAGATTGTTTGTGGACCGATTCCTACTTCTTCAACCCCAATCCGTCGAGCCAGATTCGCAGCGGCGGCGCTCCCCACGAATCGACGCCAATCGACAACCATTTCACCTGCCGAAGATCGTCGCCCGTGCGGATCCATTCGTCGTTTCCCGCCAGCGGGACGGCGAAGTAGACCCAGCCTTCCCGGGCTTCGATGTAGGGAGGGGAACTCAGGAAGTCTCCTTTGGGGGTCAGTGTCAGCGAGCGATCGGCGCTCTCATGCAGCGTGACCACCGGATTCTCCCCCTGCCACGCGGGAATGTTCTCGTTCAACGTGCGGATCCAAAACACCAGGTGCGTTCGCCCTTCCAGACTCCAGGCGGCGTCGTGGGTTTTGGGATACACCAGATTCAGCCGACCCCCGCTGTACGGTTCCGCGAGCGCCGACAGCGACGCCTTGCCCGCGATCTTCGTCCGTTCGTCCCGGGTGAATGAGACCTTCGAGCCGGGATCGCTCCAGGTCCAGCGGTCGGCGGAGTCTTCCGTCGCCTGTTCCGTGAGGTCTTCCACTACGTAGAAATCGCGCCATGCCAGGTCCGAGAGCGTGCCGTTGTTCACAGTCAGGCCAATCCGGTAGAAGCCGGGAGCAGAGAAAGTGTGTTCCACGCGTGCCGTCGTGGCGAATGTCCCGTCTCCCAAGTCCCACCGGTAGGTCAGCGATCTGTTCGCAGGGTCCGCGGACTGCCCCGCGTCGAGAGTGAAGGGTTCGCCAACACGCGCCACAGTCGGTCCCACCAGTTTCGCGATCGGAGGGTGTTTGACCTGGGGGTCATCCCCATGGTCGGTGACGTGCGCCACATTTCCCGCGTTGTGGAACATTCCGTCGGCATTGCCGACGTAGGTGTTTCCCGCGAGATCGATCCAGTCAGCGTGCTGGGCGAAAATCCCCCAACGATTCTGTTCCAGGTGGTTCCGCTCGATGATCCAGTGAAACGCCTTCCACTTCTTTCCTTTGGATCCCTGATCGCCGATCAGCGCGATTCCCGCACCGTTGTTCCCTTCGCACCGGTTCCCGCGGACGATGGTGTGACTGGAAGGGCCGAACATGAAGACGATTCCCGCATGCCCATTGTGAGGCAGGTGGGGTGAATTGTGGTTGCCGTCGGCCAGCCCGTTAAAGGATGCCTCATTGTCAATGAGGACCGTCTGATCCGAGGCTCCCAGCCAAAAACCGTAGCTGCCGTGATTCGCTTTGTTGCGGATGTAGGTGTTTCTGGGAGACCACGCCTCGACGCAGTTGTTGTTCGCGTAGGAGCAGTCGTTTTCTTCGAAGTTGTTTCCGGTGCTGACCCAGCCGTTGAGAACCCGAATAAAAATCCCGTCGCCGCCGTGGGTGCAATCGTTTTTCGTGAAACGGTTCTCGTTCGAGCCACTTTCGATCAGCACGGAAGTGGAATCGCGGGCATGAACCTCGCCGGGATCCTTGCGAATCCCGTAACTGAAGTTGTTCTTGTGGAACGTGTTGTCTGAGGAATGCCAGAGTTTCAGACAGGTGTTGGAAGTGTGTGAAAAATCGTTCTCTTCGAGCGAATTGTGATTGCTGTCGACCAGCACGCAGCCGTCCCAAACCTGATTGGCGCGGTTCTTCTTCAATGTGGATTTCGAAACCCGTTCCAGCAGAATTCCGCCGCGTCGGCCATTCTCTCCCCACCCAAAACCTGGATCATGAAAATTCTTGGAGAAGTCACACCCTTCGACGAGACACTCCTGGCAGTTTCGCAGCACCAGACCGGTCTCCCACCCCTTCGCGTTGACATTGCGGATTGTCACATTGTGAACCCCCTCGGCAAGGATCGCCCGACCGACGAATGACTTGGGCGTGTCTCCCCCCGGACCGATCAGCCAGGCACCTTGTCCGTCCAGAGTGATGTTCGATTCCCGGATGACGAGTGACCCATAGGTCTTCTTGGGGTCAAGTTTGGTGTCTTGGGTAATCTCGAGGATTTCGCAACTCTCCTCCGCCGCGAAAGTCTTCGCGGGAGACACTCCCGCATGGACCACCAGACCCAACAGAATCAAGACGAAGCCGAACAGTCGGCTGCAGCCGGCAAAAGCCGATCGGAACATGAAACAGGCCTGGGTTGGGGGTGGCAGAAGCGATGCGCGGCGGTCCCGACGAGCGGTCCGCACGCAGATCATACGGCGACGCCAGCGACCTGAGAACCCGACAGACACTCTCCCTTGAGCGGGCCGACTCGCTACAATTCCCCTGCTGGATTTCGCCCTCCCCCCCATGCTCTTCTCCCGCCCCAAGGATCGGCCGCGATGCCCGCCGTATTCCGCAGTGTCTGGTGGCCCGTTTTCAGTCTGGTCGCCTCTGTTGCCACGCTGTTCGGTGGAACCGCGCTGGCCGATCCGCCGACTGAGATTCAATTCAACCGCGACATTCGGCCGATTCTCGCCGACCATTGCTTTCAATGTCATGGTCCCGACTCGGTCCAGCGCAAAGCCGATCTCCGTCTCGACACCGAAGTCGGAGCCCATGCCGACCTGGGGGGAAGGCGCGCAGTTGTGCCGGGCAAACCCGACGAGAGTGAGCTGCTGGCCCGAATTCTCTCGTCTGACCCCGCGGAACGCATGCCCCCCGATTCGATTGGCAAACCGCTGTCGGCCGGCCAGTTGGAGTTGTTGAAAACCTGGATCTCTCAGGGGGCGACGTGGCAGAAACACTGGTCCTTCCTTCCCCCGGAAGCCCCGGCGATTCCCCCGGTTTCCCGCCAGGATTGGGTGCGGAATCCGATTGACGCGTTCATCCTCGCGCGGCTCGAAAAGGAAGGATTGGCCCCTTCAAAAGAAGCCGACCCGACGACATTGCTGCGACGGGTGACACTCGACCTCACGGGAATTCCCCCGACGCCGGCCGAGGTGGACGCCTTCGTCGCCGACCCTTCGGAAGCTAATTATCGGGCGGTGGTCGATCGCCTGCTGGCGTCACCCCGCTTCGCCGAGCGGATGGCGGTGCGTTGGCTCGACGGTGCCCGTTACGCCGACACCAGCGGATATCAGAGCGACGGCGAGCGGTTCATGTGGCGGTGGCGCGACTGGGTGCTGGAGGCCTATCACAACAACATGCCGTTCGATCGGTTTACGGTCGAACAACTCGCGGGGGACCTGCTTCCCAACGCGACGCTGGACCAGAAAATCGCCACGGGATTCAACCGCAACCATCGCGGGAATGGCGAAGGGGGGATCATCCCGGAGGAGTATGCGGTTGAGTATGTGGTCGATCGCGTCGAGACGACATTTACTGTCTGGATGGGGCTGACGATGGGATGTGGCCGCTGTCACGATCACAAGTTCGACCCGCTGTCGCAGCGCGAGTTCTATCAGGCGTACGCGTACTTCAACAACATTCCGGAATACGGCCGGGCCTGGAAGTACGGCAATTCCCCTCCGTCAATCAAGTCCCCCACACGGGACCAGCAGCTTTCATTGACGAAGCTGGAAGGAAAGCTCGCGGTCGCGCAGGCGAAATACGCCGAGTTCGAAATTCAGCTCCCCGCGTTGCAGTCGGCGTGGGAGCGCACGATCACGGACGTGAAACTGCCCGACTGGACGATTGATCGCGATCTGGCGCGGCATTGGCCGTTGAATGGCTCGCTCGAGTCGACTGGGCCTGTGGCGAACGGAGCGGGAGACTTCGCGGCGAGAAAGTCGCAGGGACCGGGAGCGACGTCGAATCTCTTGAGCGCCGCACCGGGGTCGACAGTCCGGTCGGTCGACGACCCGTGGTTTGTGAGAGGGGAACCCGCGTTCGCTGGCGGTCGGTTCGGTCAGGCTGCGGTGTTTGACGGGACGCGATTTGTCGAAGCCGGGGATACCGCGAATTTCGGCTTCTACGACGCGTTCACACTGTCGGCGTGGATCAACCCGACGGGCGCAGAGGGGGGGACGATCGTGTCCCGGATGACCGACGCCGACCAGGCCGACGGCTACGCGTTCGTATTGAAAAATGGCCGACTGCAGCTCAACCTGGTGAAGCGCTGGCTCGACGACGCGTTGCGGGTCGAAACGGAGGAGCCGATCGAGGGGGAGGAGTGGCACCACGTGCTGGCGACGTACGACGGTTCGCGGGTGGCGTCGGGAGTCGCGATCTACGTGGACGGCCGGCCGTTGAAACTCAAGGTGAACCTCGATCTGTTGAATCAGACCTTCGCCTCGAAGGAGCCGTTCCGGATTGGGGGCGGAAACGGCCCGCAAGGGCGATTCCACGGGTTGATTGACGACGTGCGGACGTACACGGTGGCGTTGTCGCCGGCGGACGCGCAAATCGTCGCCGTCGCGGATTCGCTGTCACATATTCTGGCGGTTCCCGCCGGCCAGCGTTCGGAGGCGCAGCGGGGGAAACTGGCGGCGTACTATCTGGAACAAGCCGCCCCCGAAGAATTGCGTCAGGCGCGCGAGACCCTTTTGGCCCTGCGGCGGGAGCGATTCGAACTGCTCGACATTTTTCCAACGACGATGGTGATGGAGGAGTTGCCGCAGCCCAAACCAGCGCACGTGCTCATTCGCGGGGTCTATGACCGGCCGGGCGAACCAGTCGCGCGGGGCGTGCCGCAGGTTTTGTCTGAGTTTCCCACCGGCGCGCCGGCGAATCGGTTGGGGCTGGCGCAGTGGCTGGTCGACAAGCGGCATCCGCTGACATCGCGAGTGGCCGTGAATCGGCTGTGGCAGATGCTGTTTGGCATCGGACTGGTGAAATCGGTCGACGATTTCGGCTCGCAGGGGGAATGGCCCAGTCACCCGGAACTGCTCGATTGGCTGGCGGTGGAGTTTCAAAGCAGTCCGCAGGAGACTCCCGAGATCCGGGGTGCCGTCCCCAAGGATCATGCGTGGGATGTCCAGGCGCTGATCCGGGCGATTGTCACTTCGTCGACGTACAGACAATCTTCGAAGACGAATCCGGAGCTGATCCGCCGCGATCCCGAGAATCGGCTGCTGGCGCGGGGACCACGAGTGCGGCTCGCCGCCGAGATGGTACGCGATCAGGCACTGGCTGCCGCGGGCCTGCTGGTCGAAAAACTGGGTGGCCCCTCGGTGAAGCCGTATCAGCCCGAGGGGTTGTGGAAGGAGCTGAGCGACACGGAGTACACCCAGGACCATGGTTCCGATCTGTATCGGCGGAGCCTGTACACGTTCTGGAAGCGAACGATCGCCCCCCCGACGATGATCACGTTCGACGCGGCCGGCCGGGAGACGTGCATTGTGCGGGAGACGCGAACGAAC
This sequence comes from Planctomicrobium piriforme, assembly GCA_945860955.1. Classification (GTDB taxonomy): domain Bacteria; phylum Planctomycetota; class Planctomycetia; order Planctomycetales; family Planctomycetaceae; genus UBA10511. The sequence continues at coordinate 45,010 of CAMATH010000018.1, read as the reverse complement.
ACCCCTCTGCAGGCGCTGACGCTGATGAATGAGACGTCGTTCGTCGAGGCGGCGCGAGTGTTGGCGGGGCGGACGTTGCGCGAGGGGGGGGCAACACCGGCGGAGCGGATCTCGTTCGCGTTTCGGCGGGTGCTGGGCCGCCCGCCGCGCGACGCGGAACTGGCCGTGTTGCGTGCGGGATGGGAACGGAATCTCAAGCATTACCGCCAAAACCCGGAAACAGCCGAGAGCCTCTTGAAGGTGGGAGAATTTCCGCGGGAGGAAGGACTCGACGTGACGGAACACGCGGCGATGACGGCATTGTGTGGTCTTCTCCTCAACCTTGATGAAGCGATCACGAAAGAGTGAAGGGGCCACAATGAGTGAATCGATGTTGACTGCCGACGCCCTCCCGTCGGTCGCGTCTGCTGATCCGTGGAGTCGATATGTCATGGCACTTGACGAAGTCACCAATCGCCTGGAGCGAATCTGTTCGGCGCTGCAAGAGGCCGGGATTCCGTTTGCTCTGGTTGGGGGACAGGCGGTCGCGTTGTGGGTGGCGACCGTTGACCCCGCGGCGGTCCGCACAACGAACAACGTTGACATTTTGTTGGATCGGTCCGATTTACCGCGTGCCCGCCAAGCGGCCCATGGCGCGGGATTTGACTATTTCGAGGCGATTGGTGTGGGGATGTTCCTCGAGCAGTCCGATCCCAATCCCCGGCGGGGAGTTCACCTGCTCTGGTCCGGGGAACGTGTTCGGCCAGAAAATGGGTGGCCCGCTCCCTTGGTGGCCGAGAGTGAGGAAATCGCTTCCCGGCCCGTCGTGAAGTTGGCCGCGCTGGTGCGGATGAAACTCATGGCGAACCGGGATCAGGATCGGGTTCACCTACGCGACATGATTGATGTCGGTTTGGTGACTCAAAACCTGCTCCCCGAACTCCCCGCCGAATTGTCGGAACGGCTCAGCGCGCTCCTGCGGGAACAGAGCCGCTTGTGAACTTCCTGTTTCGTCCCCAAGTATCCCCTTCGTTCTCTCCTTTTCGTCCCGCCAACAGTCGCCAACCATGAACATGCCACTTTCTCGTCGACAGTTGTTTTCGGGGGCCGGCGGTGCGCTCGCGTCTTGGGCGTTCGCGTCACTTTGTGGTGGAGGGGCCGGCACCGCGTGGGGCGAGAACGCGGCACTGGCACCTGCTCTGGGGGGGCTGCCGGGCTTGCCTCATCTCCCGGTGAAGGCCAAACGGGTGATCTACTTGTTTCAGTCGGGCGCACCGTCTCAGCTCGATTTGTTTGATCACAAACCGGGGCTCGCCGATCTGCGGGGGACCGAACTTCCCGATTCGATTCGTCGGGGTCAACGCCTGACGGGGATGACCGCGACCCAGACCAATTTTCCGGTCGCCCCCACGAAGTACGCCTTCGCCAAACAGGGAAAGAGCGGTGCCTGGGTCAGCGAACTGCTGCCACACACGGCCAAAATCGCCGACGATCTCTGCTTCATCAAGACGCTGCATACCGAGGCGATCAACCACGACCCGGCGGTCACATTTTTTCAAACGGGAGCGCAGCTCGCTGGCCGACCCAGCATTGGTTCCTGGCTTTCTTACGGACTGGGGAGCGAGAACCAGAACCTGCCGGCGTTTGTCGTGATGATCTCGCAGGGGAGTGGCAACCCGAACGATCAGCCGCTGTACGACCGACTGTGGGGCAGTGGCTTCCTCCCCACCCGCTACCAGGGAGTGAAGTTCCGTTCGGTCGGTGATCCCGTGTTGTATCTGTCGAATCCCCCCGGAATCGATCGCGAAACCCGGCGGGGATTTCTCGATGATCTTGCGCAACTCAATCAGATCAAGCTCGACGATCAGGGAGATCCCGAGATCGCCACCCGGATCTCACAGTACGAAATGGCGTTCCGCATGCAGTCGTCCGTGCCGGAACTGACGGATGTCTCCGCCGAGCCGGCGCACATCTTCGAGTTGTATGGCGAAGATGCCCGCAAGCCCGGAACCTACGCCTACAACTGCCTGCTGGCACGACGGCTTGCAGAGCGAGGAGTGCGGTTTGTGCAGCTCTTCCATCGCGGTTGGGACCAGCATGTCACGCTTCCCAAACAGATCGTGGGGCAGAGTCGCGATACCGATCGCGCTTCCGCCGCGCTGGTCACCGACCTCAAACAACGGGGCCTGCTTGACGACACCCTGGTGGTCTGGGGAGGCGAGTTCGGTCGCACGGTTTACTGCCAGGGAAAACTGACGGCCGAAGATTATGGTCGCGACCATCACCCCCGCTGCTTCACCATCTGGCTCGCGGGAGGAGGGATCCGACCGGGAACTTCCTATGGGACAACCGACGACTTCTCGTACAACATCGCCGAGAATCCGGTGCACGTCCATGATCTTCACGCGACGATGTTGTCGTGTCTGGGAATTGACCACACCCGATTGACGTTCCGGTTCCAGGGGCGTGATTACCGCCTGACCGACGTGCATGGAAAAGTGGTCCCCGAGGTGCTGGCGTGACGAAGACCGACAAATACGTCACAGACGACGATTCCGACGACAACTGGAGCGACGAAACGTGGACGAAGGATTCGCAACAGGAGTTGGATGATTCCGAAGATTCGGATGATGAGGACGATGACGGTGTCCCCTGTCCGTATTGCGGCATGGAGATCGCCCACGACGCGCCGCAATGCCCGCACTGCAAGAACTACATCACCGAGGAGGAGAACGTCGGCTCGCGGAAACCGTGGTGGATCGTCGCGACGGTGATTGTCTGCCTGCTGATGGTCTATTTCTGGATGTTTGGGTGGCCCGGTTAGCCCATGAGTTTTTCGATTGGCTGCGCGTCGTACACGTGATAGGGGCGACCGGTCACGTCGTGCCAGACCGCCTCGCGGGGAATCCCCAGAGCCTCGTAAATCGTGGCGGCGAACGTTTCGGGCGTCTGTGGGCTGCTGGTGGGGTACGCACCATTTCGATCGGACGAACCGATGACATTACCCCCTTGAACGCCCCCTCCCGCGAACCAGACTGACTGCAACGCCCCCCAGTGGTCGCGACCGGGAAGTTTGTAGATTTCTGGTGCGATGTGGGTGATTTTCGGCGTGCGGCCGAATTCACCCGCCATGACCACCAAGGTCGTCTCGAGCAAGCCGCTCTCGTTCAGATCGTCGAGCAGAGCCGACACGGCGCGGTCAGTTGGGGGGAAGAGAAAGTTCTTGAGCAGCGGGAAGTTGTTGCCATGCAGATCCCACGAGCCCAGGTTCCCCATGTTGACCTGGACCATGTTGACCCCCGCCTCAACCAGCCGGCGGGCCATCAACAGCGACCAGCCAAATGAGTTGTCACCATACCGCTCAAGAATCTTGGGATCGGCCTTACGCACATCGAACGCCGCCCGCACTTTCGGATCGGCCATCAACGAAATCGCCGACTCGCGAATGCGGTCGTAGGCGCCCCCCGACGCATGTTGCTCCAGCGACAGCCGCTGGTGATCAACGATGTCGAGCAACTGCCGACGATTCTGAAAGCGGTTGTCAAACACCCCCTCCGGCAACGTCAACGCGGGAACTTCGAATCGCCAGGTGTCGCGGTCGGCGGGTTGTCCTTTGTGCAGGTTGAACAAGTATTTGGGAAACGCGCCGGAATACGAATGGTAGGCGTGGGGCTTGTCAGTCGCTTCGATGAAGTACGGCTCATGCTGCGCCCCCAGCAGGCCGGCGAACTGGCCCGGATAGATTCCCGAGTTGGAGTGATAGAGTTTTTCGGGAAGGACGGCGCTCGACGGCATGTTGTTCCGTCGGGCGCACTTCGCGCCGGCGATCGAGACAATCGACGGTTGGTCAATCGTTTGCGGCTTGTTCGCGCGAAACGTCGGGGGGAGCAGCGACTTTCCCGTGAGCATCAGGTACGTCGCGTCATCGTGGCCGTTGCGGGTGTGCGTGAGCGATCGGACCAGCGACCACAGGTGGCTCCGTTCCGCGAGCATCGGCATGTGTTCGCAGATTTCAATCCCCGGCGTATTCGTCGCGATCGGGCTGAATTCCCCCTTGAAGTCCGAAGGCCCCTCGGGCTTCATGTCGAAGGTGTCGTGCTGCGACGGTCCCCCCGTCAGAAACAGGTAGATCACCGAACGGGGGCGGGCCGGTGTCGTCCCTGCGTTGGCCGACTGCTGTCGCAAGCCGGCGACACTGGCGGCCGACAGTCCCAGTGCCCCGATCATTCCCGCCTGAAGGACATCGCGACGGTGAACCGGATGTGTCCGGGGCATCTGCGGGATCTGCGGCATGTTGTGGACCTCGAACGGGAACGCGACCCGTGGTGGATTTCGGAGTGGCGAACTGAAAGTCTATCCGATTCTCCCATTCAGATCAGCATCTGCCAATTCATTTTTCTCGACATGTCGTTGTGTTCAGTGTGGCGGCAACCAAGTTCTATCTCCCGTGTGATTCCAGACTCGCGATCACCCGGGTGGCCACGTCAATTCCTGTCGCCCGTTGAAACGCCTGCCAGCCGGGGACGCCGTTCACTTCGATGACGTACCCCGTTCCGTCACGATCATAGAGGATATCGACTCCCGCGAGACTGGCACCGACCGCTGAGGTCGCGCGCACCGCCCAGTCACGTTGCGTTTCCGTTAGCTCGAATGGTTCCGCGACCGCGCTCCGTGAGACGTTGGTTCGAAAGTCATTCGGATTGCTCCGCCGCATTCCGCCAATCACCTCGCCATCCAGGACCATCGCCCGGATGTCATATCCTTCGTGTGGCACAAATCGCTGCAGATACAGCACGGCCTGAATTCGCTCCAGCGTGCGGAACACGCGCACCGCCATGTCGGGATCGCTGACCCGGACGATGCCGCGCCCCTCGGCGCCAAACAACGGCTTGACGACGACATCTCCGCCGAGCTGATCGAACGCCGCGAGTGCCGCGTCGGCGGTTTCGCACACAATGGTGGCGGGAACCGGGAGTCCCGCCTGCCGCAAGCGGGCGGTGGTCAGGTATTTGTCGACGGCACACTCGATCGCTTTCGCGGGATTTAACACCCGCACCCCCCGCGTCTCGAGCTGTCCCAGCAGGTTCATGCGAAACACCACCTGCTCAAGCGAGCCGGGAGGCATGGTCCGCACCAGGACAGCGTCGATCTGAGTCAAATCGGTTTCGAATCCGTCGACCCGGGCCGCCTGCTGGTCGACAAACGCCGTCAGCTTTTCAAAGGGCAATCCCACGACCGCGTGGCCCCGCGCAGTCGCGGCTCGCTCCAGGTCGCGTCGATACCAGCTTTCCGGGTGCGACAGAATGGCCAGTCGCATCACTCACCAAAGAATGACGCCCGCAGAACTTCCGGGGCGATTTTGCCGAACTTCTGCACGACACCGGTGTCGAGATTGTGAAACACCACTTCCGCCGGGCTGAACAGGTGCGGATCGATTTTGTAGAAGTCGTGCCCGGCGGCGGCGAAGATCGCTAGAAACGGCTGGCCATGCGCCGACGAAGACATCGCCGGCACGCGCGGGCCGAGTTCCGAAATCGACACGTCGTCCCCGCGCACGAACAGCGTCACCCGACCGCCGTAAAGTATGGCGTCGTTTGTGCGACCGATCCCCGAGAGATCATCTTTGGCGACGGGAGCGATGGGAGCCGACCCGGTCGCAGACCGAATCCGATTCACGTCGAAACCGATCTCATGCAGCTTGTGCAACGCAGTTTCCACTACGCGGGCGACCACCTGCACACTGCCGGCGATGCTGGCGGTTGGGGCGATCAGCAGGGTTGTCGCGGCCGCCGGTACCCCGGTGCGTTCGGCGAGATACTGCATGACGGCGGGGGTCGGGAGTTTGCGCCCTTCCAGCACACCAATCGCCACGTCGGGAGTCTCTTTGTAATTCAGTTTCTTGAACAGTTCTTCGCGGCCGGAGGCGGCTCGCATTGGGCCCGAACCCATCGCGAAGAACTTTTCGACGCCAATCTGCCAGCCGGCGTACTGGCTGAAGAGACAGGCGGCGACCGGGTGATCGGTCGCCACCAGCAGGTGCGGCCAACCGGTGCCAAAGATCTCGCCAGGCACCAGCGACACCTCGGCCAGGCCCGCAGTGCAGACCTGGGCCAATGCGAGCCCCGCCCCCAACCCCCCTTCGGCGGCAACCCCGCAGTCGATCACGCGACCGCCACCCGGAATTTCCTGGAGGGCGATTCGCAGGGAGTCGGCCGAGGCCAGAAGAGTTTCCACCAAGTTCGCGGCACGCGCGTTCAGCCGATGATTCATGATCCCGATTTCTTTGCCGACTTCACATCTTTGGGTAACGATTGCGGCCGATACCGCAAACGAATGGGCCCCTGACAGCACTCACACTCTTTGATTTCGTACATGGGGATGGAGCAGACATCGCACCAGTAGTCGACAACGACCCGCTTGTCCTTTTCGTCCCGGGCGTAGATCGACAACACGCTTACCCAGGGGACACCCGGGCGACGGTTGACGATCAGCTCGACCGGCCGGCCCCGCAATCGTTCATCCTGAAAAAACGCCCGCCCCCGCCAATCGGGAACCAGAGGCACAACGTCCCCCTCGGATGTCAGCAGCACCACCTGCTTTTCGATCTCGTCGGCGTAACTCTTCACTCCCTTCCGGCGAAAGACCTCGGGAAGCAACAAGACTTCACCGCTCAGAAGCACTTTCTCGACTGCCTCGGTGGTGGCGGCGGGCTTCTCGTCGGCAGGCTTGGCTTTTTCAGCGGTGGGTGGGACGGACGGGAAGTCGTCCCGTTGACCCGCGTGAAGAACCACGTGGTGAACGAGAGCGAAACCGCCGACGAAAACACCGGCGGTGGCGCACAGTGACCAGAGCGAACTCCGCATCGCATCACCCTTCGGTCTTGCCTTGCACCACGACCCGCACCGGAACAACGACTTTTTCGTCGCCACTCTTGCCGGCGATCGACGCTTCGAGAGAGGTTTGCTTCTTCTCTTCGTCGGTCGTGACGGTCGGAGCGTCGGACGGTTTTTCTGGCGGGGGAGCCAGCAGGTAGATCGAGGGATGGGTTGTCCTCGCCGCCCCGGCACTGAGTTTGAACAGCTTTTTCAGGTCTTCCACGCGTGCCGGTTTGACGTCCTTATCTGGAGGACACCCAACAAGAAAGTCGCGGATGTCGCTCGTTCCCAAGTGGTTCCCGTCGTCGGGTTGCAGGCCGTATCGCAAGGTGTACAGGCCAGGCTTCAGCGGCTGACCTCGAAAATCGGTGGGTTTGGCCCCCTCGGGATAGCGAATCGCGCCGACCAGTTGCCCGATTTGAAACGGGTACTTGACGCGCAGTGTCGGTTTGAATTTGGGTTTCAGTGGCAGTTCTTTCGCCAGCCAGACGTCGCAGATGACTCCGGCATCGTCCGAAATACGAAAGCCTGTCTCTTGAATGGTGGCGGCAACCTCTTCGGACAGGCCGACCGGGGCTTCGGCCAGGGGTTCAACCTTTTTTTCGGAGGCGAGCGCTGGCCGCAGGCACAGTAAGCACAGCAGCAGGCCACAGGCGAGACGGAGCATTGATGCGGTTCCTCGTGTTGGCGGCGGCGAACCAGAGCGTGAACTGGCACACCGGAAATGTGTTTGATGCCGGCCAGATCGGGCGCGGCGGGAGTGACGAGTGAAGAGATGATTCTATGAGCCGGTTCCGGGAATGACTACTGACGGGACAACTCGCGGCGGAAAGGATGAGCCCGATGGCATCGGTTACGCAAGGTTTGTCCAGTCTCGGACGTACGACATATCGGCGAACATCCACCCGTTTTCACCCGAGTGATTTTTCCCCTCTCTTTCCGATCACTGGCAATGGCGACTAGAATCTCGACTTCCCTCGCGTTCCCATCTCCGTGCCGAGCACCCGATGAAGTTCCGCTTTCCCATCGTTATCATCGATCAGGATTTTCGTTCCGAAAACGCCAGTGGGCTGGGCGTGCGGGCGCTGGCCCGGGCCATTGAGGATGAGGGGCTGGAGGTGCTCGGGGTCACCAGCTTTGGTGATATGTCCTCTTTCGCCCAGCAGCAGAGTCGCGCTTCGACCTTTGTTGTGTCGATCGACGACGAAGAATTTGGCGGTGGCTCGCCCGCGGAAATGCAGGAGGTCTTGCAGAAGCTGCGGAAATTTGTCGAGGAGATTCGGTGGCGCAATGCCGACATTCCCATCTTTCTCTATGGCGAAACCCGCACCTCCCGACACATTCCGATCGACGTGCTGAAGGAGCTGCATGGCTTCATTCATATGTTCGAAGACACCCCCGAATTCGTGGCGCGGTACATCGCCCGCGAAGCGCGGGGCTACCTCGATTCGCTCGCGCCGCCGTTCTTCAGGGCGCTGATGCACTACGCGCAGGATGGGTCGTACTCGTGGCATTGCCCGGGTCACTCGGGCGGCGTGGCCTTCCTCAAGTCGCCCGTGGGGCAGATGTTCCATCAGTTCTTTGGCGAGAACATGCTGCGGGCCGATGTCTGCAACGCAGTCGATGAACTCGGACAGTTGCTCGATCACACCGGGCCGGTCGCCGCCTCGGAACGGAACGCGGCCCGAATTTTCAACGCCGACCATCTGTTTTTCGTCACGAACGGAACGTCGACCTCGAATAAGATCGTCTGGAACTCGACGGTCGCGCCCGATGACATTGTGGTGGTCGATCGAAACTGCCACAAGTCGATTCTGCACGCGATTATCATGACCGGTGCGATTCCGGTCTTTCTGATGCCGACCCGCAACCACTTCGGCATCATTGGGCCGATTCCTCTGGAGGAATTCAAGCCCGAAAACATCCTCAAAAAGATCGAAGCAAATCCGTTCGCGCGGGCGTCGGCCGGGGTGATGCCACGGGTGTTGACCATCACCCAAAGCACCTACGACGGCATCATGTACAACGTCGAGACGATCAAGGAACTGCTCGACGGAAAGATCGACACGCTGCATTTCGATGAAGCGTGGCTGCCGCACGCGGCGTTTCACGATTTCTACGGCGATTACCACGCGATTGGTGCCGACCGGCCCCGGTGCCGCGAATCGATGATGTTCTCGACACAGTCGACCCACAAGCTGCTGGCGGGGTTGTCGCAGGCGTCGCAGATTCTCGTTCAGGACAGTGAAACCCGGCACCTCGACAAAGATCTGTTCAACGAAGCGTACTTGATGCACACCTCGACATCGCCGCAATACGCGATTATCGCTTCATGCGATATCGCGGCGGCGATGATGGAGCCTCCTGGAGGGACGGCGCTCGTTGGTGAATCACTGCTGGAGGCGCTCGACTTCCGCCGTGCCATGCGCAAGGTGGACGAAGAATGGGGAACCGACTGGTGGTTCAAGGTCTGGGGACCGGACGATCTCTCGGAAGAGGGATTGGAAGACCGCGAAGCGTGGATGCTCAAGGGGAACGACCGCTGGCACGGCTTCGGCAATCTCGCTCCGGGGTTCAACCTGCTCGACCCCATCAAGGCGACGATCATCACCCCGGGGCTGGATATCGACGGCAAATTCGCCGACCGGGGAATCCCCGCGTTGATTGTCACCAAATACCTGGCCGAGCATGGGATCATCGTCGAGAAGACTGGCCTGTACTCGTTTTTCATCATGTTCACGATCGGCATCACCAAAGGGCGATGGAACACGCTGGTGACCGAGCTGCAGCAGTTCAAGGACGACTACGACCGGAATCAGCCGTTGTGGCGGGTCTTGCCGGAATTCGCCGCCCGACATTCGCGCTATGAACGGATCGGACTGCGCGACTTGTGCGACCAGATTCATGGGGTCTACAAGGCGAACGACATCGCCAAGCTGACGACCGAGATGTACCTGTCGAACATGATCCCGGCGATGAAGCCCGCCGACGCCTGGAGCAAAGTCGCGCATCGTGAAATCGAACGGGTCGAAATCGATGACCTCGAAGGGCGGATCACTGCGGTTCTGTTGACGCCGTACCCGCCGGGAATTCCGCTGTTGATTCCGGGCGAGCGGTTCAATCGCACGATTGTGCAGTACCTGCAATTCGCCCGGATCTTCAACGAATCGTTCCCGGGCTTCGAGACCGACATCCACGGCCTGACCGAAAAAGTGATCGACGGCCGGCTGCGAATGTTCGTCGATTGCGTCGGACAGGATTGATCTTGAGCGCGGCGAAGCCGGCGCGCGTTTGACGCCGGCTTCACGACGCCAAGCTCCTATTCCTGCGGAGCTTGGGGATCGCGTTTCAGGCAGCGACCGATCTCGCGAACCGCCTGGCGCAATCGCTGCTGATTTTCGACCAGTGCGAGACGCAAATACCCTTCGCCGTCGTCGCCAAACCCGCGGCCCGGGCTGACCGCGACTCCCGCTTCGTCCAGCAGCTTCATCGCCAGGTCGATCGACCCCATTTCATTCCATGGGGCGGGGATCTTCGCCCACACAAACATCCCCGCTTTGGGACGGTCGATTTCCCAGCCCAGGCGTTCCAGTCCGTCACACAATACGTCCCGTCGCTCCTGGTACTCGGCGGCCAGTCCTTCAATCGCCGAGTCGCAATGCCGCATCGCGATGATCGCCGCGATCTGAATCGCCTGGAAAATTCCGTAGTCGTAATACCCCTTGATCGTTCCCAACGCGCGAACCATCTCGGAGTTTCCACAGCAAAAGCCAATTCGCCAGCCAGCCATGCTGTAGCTCTTGCTCATCGTGGTGAATTCCACCCCCACATCGAGCGCCCCCGGTGTCGCCAGGAAACTGGGAGCCTTGTACCCGTCGTAGCAGATGTCGGCATAGGCAAAGTCCGACAACACCAGGAATTCATATTTCTTCGCCAGTCGCACCAGATCGACGAAAAAGTCCTGTTCAATGACGGTCGACGAAGGATTGTGCGGGAAATTCGCGATCACGACCTTGGGCTTGGGATACAGATGCTCGCACGTGTACGCGATCCGGTCCAGAAACTTTTGCGGGTCACGGACATCCAGCGTGATCACATTCCCCGATGCCAGCACGACCGCGTAGACGTGAATCGGAAAATAGGGAGAGGGAACGATCGCCGTGTCCCCCGGCCCCATCAGCGCCAGACACATGTGGCTGAATCCCTCTTTCGACCCGATCGTCGCGATCACCTCCGTATTCGGATCGAGCCGGACGCCGTACCGCTTCCAGTATCGGGCGGCGACTTCCTTTCGCAGGTTTGTGATCCCCGTCGAAACGGAATAGCGGTGATTCCGCGGATCCTGCAGCGCGTCGGCCAGTTTCTCGGATACGATCGGGTCGGGGGGATCGGTCGGATTCCCCATCCCCAGATCGATGACATCGACACCTGCCACCCGCTTTTCGTATTTGAGCTTGTTAATCTTGCCGAACAAGTACGGAGGCAAACGCCGCATTCGGCTCGCCACCGGAATGGAAAATGGGTTGTCGGACTGGGGTGTCTCGGATTCGCTGCGCATGGAAGTTCGCGGAAAACGCTGGAGTCGATGTAATCGTGCGGTCGTGCCGAACCTCAATCCTACAACGAATCGACTTTTCTGAACAGATGGCTCGACGGGGCGATCGACGGGGCGAAGGGTGCGGATACCATCAGCGACATCAACACTTTGGACGGCTTCATCACTCGGCGGGAAGCGGCGACAACGGGTATCCGCCGCCAACTTCGCACTACGCACGCCGTCCAAGCGGAATGTGAACCACAGGCATGTTGTGAAACAGGATGAATCCCAACCTGTGAATAACCTGTGGGAATCGTGTGGAAAATTGGAAAAAAAATCTCACGAGTTCTTCATTTTTTGAAAATCGATAAACCCTTTTCAGGGATTTCAGTTAGGGCGGATTGTTGTCCATTTCTCGCACGGTCGAAACGGACAATTGCTTGACAATCTGTTGGGCGAGTTTATGATGCGGATCTTGAGCCAAACACAACTTCTGGTGGCCAGAATTGGTCAAACCACCATAGGTTGTGGGTCTGTCGTTGTTTTCTCTTGACGAACTCCGGTGCTCTTGCGTACAGCTTGTGGCGGGGATTGGCCGATAATCAAGGGCCATCTGCCGGGGCGTCATCCACATCAGGAACTCTCCTAGGAACGCACGATGCGTACAAAGCACGGAAACGCTTCTCTCGACCGCGGTCCCCACAGCGGGGGCGCGTCCGGCGGTGGTTCGCTGAACGGGCACTCTCTCAATGGAGCGAAGGCCATGCGGGTTCCGGTTTATTTCTGTCCCGACGGGGTCGATCCGTTCGAAACAGTCCAGTGGGACTTGCGGTCGGCGCAGATCAAGGACGAGAACGGCAAAGTGCTGTTCGAACAGAAAAATTGCGAAATTCCCACGTCGTGGAGTCCGCTCGCCACGAACGTTGTGGTCAGCAAATACTTCTACGGCGAAGCGGGAACGGCGGAACGCGAACAGAGCGTCCGGCATGTGATCCACCGCGTCGCCCGCACCATCGCCGACTGGGGCCTGGAAGACCACTACTTCGCTTCGCCGGAAGATGGCGAGAACTTCTACCGCGAACTCGCGTGGCTCTGCCTGCACCAGCACGGCTGTTTCAATTCACCGGTCTGGTTCAACGTGGGGCTGTACCAGCAGTACGGCGTTCGCGGCAGCCGGGGGAATTACCGCTGGGATGTCGAGACCCGCTCGATTCAGCGTCCGGATACATCGTACGAGTATCCGCAGGCGTCGGCGTGCTTCATCCAGTCGGTTGAAGACAACATGGAAGACATCATGCGTCTCGCGACCAGCGAGGCGATGCTGTTCAAGTTCGGTTCCGGGACGGGGACCGACCTGTCGACGATTCGCAGCGCGAAAGAGAAACTGTCCGGCGGTGGCACTCCATCGGGGCCGTTGTCGTTCATGCGAGTCTACGACCAGATCGCCGCCGTTGTGAAGTCGGGGGGCAAGACCCGCCGGGCCGCGAAGATGCAGAGTCTGAAAGACTGGCACCCGGATATCCTCGACTTCATTCAATGCAAGGCGAAGGAAGAGCGGAAAGCCCGCACTCTGATCGCCTCGGGCGAGTACGAAGCCAACTTCAACGGCGAAGCGTACAGCTCGATCATGTTCCAGAACGCGAACCTTTCGGTCCGCATCAGTGACGAGTTCATGAGCGCGGTCGCCAACGACGGCATGTGGAAGACGCATTGGGTCACCGATCCGAAGAAAGCGGGGCCGGAATACAACGCCCGCGACCTGATGCGAAAGATGGCCGAGGGAACCTGGTTCTGCGGCGACCCCGGCGTGCAGTACGACACGACGATCAACCGCTGGCACACCTGTTCGAACAGCGGGCCGATCAACGCCAGCAATCCGTGCAGCGAGTACATGTTCCTCGACGACACGGCGTGCAACCTGTCGAGCTTGAACCTCAAGAAGTTCATGACCGAAACGGGAACGTTTGACGTCGCCCGGTTCCGTCGGGCCGCCGCGATCTTCCTGACCGCTCAGGAGATTCTGGTCGACCACGCCAGCTACCCGACGCCATCGATCGCCGAGAACAGCCACCGGTACCGGCCGCTGGGACTGGGGTACGCGAACCTGGGAAGCCTGTTGATGACGATGGGAATTCCCTACGACAGCGACGCGGGTCGCGGGATGTGCGGAGCCCTGACGGCGTTGCTCAACGGCCAGGGATATCTGACATCGAGTGAGATCGCGGGGAATGTCGGTCCGTTCGCCGGCTACGCCGAGAATCGCGAGCCGATGTTGCGGGTCATGGAAATGCACCGCGACGCCACCAAGCAGATCCACCCGGCCTGTCCGCAATATCTGCGAGACGCCGCAGCCGAGGTTTGGGATGAATGTGTGGTTTCGGGTCGACAGAACGGTTACCGCAACGCCCAGGCAACGGTGCTGGCCCCGACTGGCACGATCGCATTCATGATGGATTGCGACACCACCGGGATTGAACCCGACATCGCCTTGGTGAAGTATAAGCAGCTCGCCGGCGGCGGGATGATGAAGATCGTCAACCGCACGGTGCCGCACGCGTTGAAAACGCTGGGGTACTCGCAGTCGGAGATCGACGCGATCATCGCCTACATCGACAAGCAGGACACGATCGAAGGAGCTCCCGGTCTCAAGCCAGCCCATCTCCCGGTGTTTGACTGTGCCTTCAAAGCGCGGAACGGCAACCGGTCGATCCACTGGCGGGCGCATGTCGGGATGATGGCGGCGGCTCAGCCGTTCTTGTCGGGAGCGATCTCGAAGACGGTCAACATGCCCGAAGAGTCGACCGTCGAAGATATCGAAGCGGCGTACATTGAAGGGTGGAAGCTGGGGCTGAAGGCACTGGCGATCTACCGCGACAACTCGAAGGGAAGCCAGCCGCTGGCGACCTCGAAGGAAGGGGACCGCAAGAAGCAGTTGGACGCCGCCGCGGCGAACGCTGTCGCAGTGGCTCCCGCGCCGGTTGCGGCACCTGCTCCGACCGCCACACCGGTGGTGATCGCTCCGCCGAGTCCCGCTCCGTTCCGTCGGCACCTGCCGGCGACCCGTCGTTCGCTGACTCACAAGTTTTCGGTCGGTGGTCACGAAGGGTACGCCACGGTTGGATTGTTCGAGGATGGCAAGCCGGGTGAGTTGTTCATCACCATGGCGAAAGAAGGGAGTACGATTGGCGGGCTGATGGATACCGTTGGCACGCTGACATCGCTCGCGCTGCAATACGGCGTTCCGCTGGACGCTCTGGTCAACAAGTTCAGCCACATGCGGTTTGAACCGTCGGGCTGGACCGGGAACCCCGATATTCCGAATGCGAAGAGTGTTCCCGACTACATCTTCCGTTGGGCCGGCATGGAGTTCATTCCCGGTTTCCGCGATCAAAACGCCCCCAACCGCAGTGGTTCGGCTCACGGAAGCGGCACGGAAGGATCGGCGACTGCAGCCGTAGACACGCCGGGGATGAAGATTCTGAGCGGTCCGTCGGCCGCCGGACAGAGCCGTTCGGATGGGTTACCGGAATCGGGCGACGGACCGCAGGTTCGCAGCCTGCAGTTCGCCAAGTTCCAAGCCGACGCTCCCGCCTGCGACAACTGCGGGGCGATCACGGTGCGGAATGGGAACTGCTACTTGTGTCACAACTGCGGCAACAGCATGGGTTGCTCGTGATGCCTTACTGATGGAATTACGTCAAGCCGTCGCTGCAAGGCGACGCCGAGGGTCGAACAGGTCACGACGACAACGGAATCGACCCCGTTTTGCGGGCTGAGGGAATGGATCCTGCACGGATGCTCTCAAGCCCGCGCCTGAAACGCTCCGGCCACGCCCCTGGTCGGAGCGTTTCTTTTTTTGACTGCACAAATCGTCACATCAACTTGCGCAGTCCACGCGTCGCTCTTTCGGCATTCACCGCCGCCAATGCGCGCGGTTCCAGTTGCAAAAACTTCACAAGCTGGCTGGAGGTGCAACCGAGCGTCTCGGCGGCGACGCGAAGATCGAAATCCGCACCCCAAATCGTATCCAGCGATTCCGCCAATAACGCCGGGAAGTCGTCGTGGGTGGGATTGACTTGAATTCTGCCCCCCCGGCAGCGCGACTGCCACAACGCGCTGCAGACTCGGTCGGCTCCGAGAGAATTGACCGCCGTGCGCAATGCGATCGCCAGACTCACCCGCAATCGGAACAACGCGACCGCGCGATTCTCGTGCTGACTTCTGCGTTCGTTGGCTTCCGCGGTGATCCCGCTGGGGACGTGCGTCACCACCACCGCGGTTTCGACTTTGTTCCGGTTCTGGCCCCCCGGACCGGAGCGCCGGGTGAACCGGAGCTGGCAGTCGGCCGTCAGCGTTTCGATTGGCAGTGTCGCGGGATGCATGGTGGAGGTCGGTAACGGCGCGGGCAGTGGTTCGATTCTATGCGGTGTCGCGGTGATCCGTTCGTCGGCACGGGGGGCTATCGTAATACAATCCGGTCAATCCTTGGCTCTCTCCTTCCACAGATTCCTTCTGGTTCCAGTGAAGCCGCGCCGGAATTTGTGTAGATTCACCTGTTCGCCCGCAATCCCGAGTCGCAATTCCGCCGGAGCCGCTGATGGATCTCTTGAGTACCCTGTCTGGATCGTTGATGGAAGGCTTTTTCCCCGCTGGCTGGGATCTGGCGAAAATCGATGCCTGTGTCGATCCGGACCCGACGTCGATCACACGTCGGCAAAAGTGGTGGAACAAGGGATTCGCCCCCATTCCGTGCGCCACGGTGACCGACTTCGACATGATGCTGGGGCACGAGATCGCGTTGCGGATCAAGCAGGCTCGCGACGCTGGCGAAAAGCTCTCCCTCATCCTGCCGGTTGGCCCGATGGGAATGTACCGCTGGGCGGTCTATTTTCTCAGCGAATGGGGCGTTCCGTGCGATCACTGCACCGGCTTCAATATGGATGAATGGAGTGACGCGAACGGGGAAACGCTCCCCTCATCGAATACCGGTTCATTCCAGTACGCGATGCAGCAGGCGTTCTACGGCCCATTGGGCAAACTGACCATCCCGACCAAACAACGCTTCTTCGCGACCAAAAAACTGCTCCCTACGTATGCCGACAGAATGGGTGAGTTGCGTGCTGTCGGGGCGAAGCTGATCGTCATCTTCGGTATCGGTCGGGTGTGCCACATCGCGTTTTGGGAACCGCATTTCGCTGCCGAATTCGCGTCGGAAAAGGAGTGGAAGTCGCAGACTCACCGACTCGGGGCGAAGCTGCACCCTCTGACCATTGAGCAGAATGCGATCACCAGCTTCAAGAGCCGCACGACGCTGGTGCCGGCGTTCGCCAACACGATTGGCCCCGGGCTGTTTCTCACCGCTGACCGAATCATCGGAGGGGCCGACGGGACATTGGCGCGCGGCATGATGTGGCAGGGGTTGAGTCTGTGGATGACGCTGCGTCACGGTCCCTCAACCTGGATTCCGTCGACCTACATGCCAACGCTCCCGGGGCGGTTGTTCTTTTTGAATGAACTCGCCGGCCCGCTGGTGGCAGAATGCAATTGAGACGCACCGCGCCGGAGATTACGCGGAGGCCAGCGCCAATCTACATGCCAGGTGCCCTTTGCTTTAGCGGCGGTTTCAGGCCGAATTGCGCGTAGACGCGCTGCTGTTCCACTTCGAAGTCGACCGCGCACAGGGTTTTGAACGAACGGGGAACTGGCTTCCCCGCGGGCTTTTTCGCGGCCGGCGGTTTGGTCGCCAGCTTTCGCTGCTGCGCGTTCAAACGCGATTCCCATTGATCGATTTCCCCCTTCTGCCGCGAAAGATCGCCGGTCGCCTTTTCATACCGCTGCACGATCTGGGCGCGGGACCGCTGCATTTCACTCCCCTGCCGAGACGTATCGGAAAGCCGCGCCAGCGACATGTTGTACTCGATCTGATTCACGTAGCTGCGCGTCTGCAATTGTGTCAACGCCGACGATTTCTGGGCGTCGTTCTGGAAATAGCCCATGCCCTGTTGTTGCTGCTGCTGCTGCTGATAGAGATCGCGTCCCGGGAGAACTGGCCACTGAGAGATGATGGCGGCCTCCTGCTCCAGAGTGAGAATCGACTGCATCAATGACTTCGACCGTTGTTCGAGATAGCGATAGTCCTTCTCCAATCGCCCCAGTTGCTTGTCCACATCGGTCAGGTTCTTCTCCAGCCACTTCTTCCATTCGTCGGCGGACCGTTCTTTCTCCTTCCGCTCCTCCTCGGCGTTTTCGAACTGCTCGGTGACCCGCCGCGAACGCTTTCGCTTCGCCTCCTCGTCCTTCCGCGCCTTTCCCCCTTGCGCGGTGTCGACCTTCCAGTCCAGAGCCAACACCCGTTCACGCACGTTTTCCCGACCCGCTTCGAACGCCTCATACAACTCGTCGTTCAACAGTTCCCGCAATCGACCCGACTGTTCTTCAATCAGGGCTCGCGACTTCTTTTGCGAGGCCTCGACCGTTTGCTCCAGCCCTTCGATCATCTCTCCCATCCACTGAGCGGCATCACGCTGGGCGTCGGTCGCCTCATCTTCCTGCGACATCCCCGCCACCAGTTGACCGTACTCAATCAGTCGGTTGAGGCCCGCGTCGTACTGCTTGTCGGCGAACAACGCCCAGATCATCGCCTGCCACGCCGACCAGTCGGTCTCATCCGATCGGCGAATGTACGACTCAAACTGAGCCGCCGCGGGCTTCAGCTGCCCTTGCCGCAGTTCGACGACACCCAGCAAATAATCGAGCCGGGGGTCGTCACGCAATTCCTGCCTGAGCGGAGCCAGCAGCTTCTGCACAGCCGCCAGTTGTTTCGGTCCGGGTGTGTACCCCGCCGCGAATAGTTCTCTCAGCGCCCGTTCCGTCCGTTTCGACGCCACCGTCGGTCCGTCGTTCGTCGCAGGAACCAGCACTGGGTCATCGGCCGATGCAACACCCGCAGTCAGCGCCATCAGAACGACGGCGACACGACAAACGGCACCCGGCCTATTCGTCGCGGGACACCCCAAAATCGGTCGTGGGTTCCAGAAATCCGCGTGGTGATCAGGCATCGGCACTCCTCGCCGTTCAACGAAGGGGAATGAACGCGCCGAAATTCGATTTGGCGAGTTCCACCAGCAACTGAGCGTACTGTCCTGTCGCGTCAATTCCCAACGTGTAGATGGCGGTCCGACGGGGAGCGTTCATCTGCGTGATCTGGTGGGCGATTTCGACAGGCGAAAGAACCTGCCCGGCGGTTGGTTCACCGTCGGACAGAAAATAAACCGCTTCCAGATTGTCGTCGACCAAAAGCGCCGTTTCCAGCGCGTCGTAAATCGCGGTCCGGTCGTCGGCATACAGCGCGTGAGCGTATCGGAGCGCCAACGACTTGTTCTCTGGCGTCGCTGGAACCAACCGGGGCTGAAAGTTCTCGACCACGTGATTATACCCCAGGACGTTGAACCAGGCATCCGCCGGAAGCGCCTGCAGCGCCCGTTCGAGTTCCGCGACCGCCTCGTCCAGCCGAGTCACTTCGTTGACAGACGACGCCATGCTCTTCGATCGATCGATCACAAACACCACCCGTTGGGCATAAACAGGCGCTCCGAAGAACACGGGCAACACATCGGTCCAGGGGAGGGGATCTTTCAGTCGGGCGGTGACGGCTGCTTTGTCGATCTGGGCGAAGTCGAACTGCGACCGGCGATCCTTCCACCACCGTTTCCACTCCTCCGGACGTCCTCCCGCGTCGCCGCCGGTCAGTTGGGTGAGCAGGCGTCCCGCTTCGAACCGCAACTGGCCGTGGTTTCTTTCGACTTCTTCAATCAAAAAATCGACGGCGGCTCCATCCTGAAACCGCCCCACCACAGTGACCACCGCGTGCCGATACGCGTATCCGGCCCGATACTCAGGACGATCCCGGAGCGCGACAATCGGCCCCAGGGCGTCGTGGATTTCGCGCGAGGAAAGAACATCGGCCGCCGTGAATGCGACCAGCAGATTGGACGACCTGATCAGCTCCACCTGCTGTCTGGTAAGGTCCGGCTGGTCGAGTCGGCAATACAGAGCCGTCGCTCGACGCAGACTTTCGCCGGTACGATTTCTGTCGACTTCCCGCTGAATCGCCGTCAGTAGCGCATCGGGGAGTTTGGGATCTTCCCGATGAAACTTCTCCGCCTCGTCCAGCGCACGCCGTTTGAGATCCTCTCGCGTCCCTTGAAAGGTTTTTGTGAACCGATCGGGTTGAAACGGCCGAATCCGGGATGAACGGGGGATGGTAGAATCTGGCGGGGGATTCTGCTCGGCAGCCAAACCGACAGTGCAAACCACGACGGCCAACAGGCTGGCGAACAGTCGCCGGCAGACGCGGGCCACGGGACGTGTGTTCATGATGTGGGGTGTTGTTGGTGCCGGTAGGTCACATGGAATAGACCTCTCATTGGGAACATGCCGTGGAGGCGGGAAATGGATACGGGTTTTTTCTGAAAAGGAGGGGCTTGGGGATGGGGTCAACGAGGGACCAGACAGGGAGCTAACGCTCCCCGCTCGCCCGTAAAAACAACAGCCCGCGTCGCTATGCGACGCGGGCTGCAAGTGTCGGGATTTTGCTGCGGGGCGACTCGTCGACCCCGAGCGATGTCGTTCGCGGAGACTACTCCGGAACCGCTGGAGCGTCAGGTTTGTCGTCAGTCGCCGCCGGTTCTGGTTCGGTTGGCTTTTTCTCCTCAGGCGAACCGTCCTTCGGCTCACCCTTTTCAGGGGCGGGCTCAACGGGAGGAGTTGGCTTTTCCGCCGGTTCGCCGTCCGGTTTGGGAGTGGACGCGTCTTCGGTCGTCGCGGGCGACTCATCGGTGGCGGGCTTCGCGTCCCCTTCCGCGTCCGCAGCGTCGTCCGGACTCATTTCCTCATCCAATTCGTCCGCCACCGGCTTGCCACGCCCTGGCCCAAACGGACCATGGGGCATTCCGCCCGGAAGTCCACCCGCACCGAACGGTGCGCCGCCTCCTCCAGGAGGACCGTTGTCGGCTTTCTTGTCCCGAATGAGCTGTTCGCGCGACAATCGCAATTTGGTGACGTTGTCCGCCGCGATCACGTAGTACCATTCCTTGAACCGCCGATTGAGTTCCTCCGCCTTCTCGCGCCCGGCCTTCGCTTTCGCTTCCCAATCGCTCAAGTCCCCTTCGTACCGCGCGACGAGTGCGTTGTACTCCCGCTCCAACTCCTGCTTGGTTTTCGCAGCGGGCTTTTTCGGCTCGGCGGCGGGGGCAGCTTTGTCCCCCGGGTCTTCCTGGTCTTGAGGAGCGTCCGACGCGGCGGGTGCGCCAACGGCCGGCTGGGGTTCGTCGGCCCCTTCCGCGGGATTCGCGTCCTCTTTCTTCTCCGGAGTCGCGGCATCCGACGTCGGCTCTGCGGGGGGTTTCGCCTGAGGATCCTCCTCCGACTGAACCGCCTCTTGCGCAGCGGGGGCATCCTGGCCGCACGGATCAAACGGCTTTGGCTCCACCGTCGCGATCAGCGACGCTTCCTTCCGAAGGATGACCGCCGCCTCTTCTTTTTCGTCGAGGGCCGCTGGTCGTTCGGGTTTCTCCGGCTTCGGTCCCAACAAGCCTTCATCGAACGCGACCGACACCAGCAAATAGCGGCTGCTCTTGGGAGCCTCTTTGTCGGCGTCTTCCCCTTCTTTTTTGTCTTCCTCTTTTTTGTCCGCAGCGTCCGCGGTTCCCGATTCGATCTCCGACTCACTGCCGGTGAAAACGTCACCAAACCGCAGCGTGTAGGCCAGGCCCTTATTCGTTGTCAGCCGCACTTCCCCCAGCTTGGAGTACAAGCGGGCGGGATCATCTTCGTTCTTCCCCGGTCCGGGGATAAAGCCCTTCGACGCCATGTCGGCGACCAGCAGCTCCAGTTGAACCTGCTGCTTCACCACCTTGCGGTCAATGGTGAGATCGACGTTGAGTCCCGGGGGCTTCGGCCGGATTCCGGTCAGCTTCAAGTCGACCAGCGTGCTGACCATGTCATTGGTCTTGGTAGTATCGACTTCTTTTTCGGGGTCGTCCAGGCCATCCAGTTTCCAGGGATCGCTCGATTTGTCACGTGCCAGTCGGACGATTTCGCCCGCTTCGATACGGCCCATGCCATTGTTCGCCTCACTGATCGAATAGTTGTCGATCTCCATAGTCGCCAGTTCGTCGCGTGACACTTTCAGAAGATTTGTCTCGACCCAGTCCGAGAACTTTGTCGACAGGTCGGGATTGATCTTGGCGACGTACACCGACTTCTCGTCAGCCCGACGCAGGTATCTATGACCGGGGCGTTCGCGGACTGGCTTGCCGATAATCAAATCGAGCAGGACATCGCTCCCTTTGGCGAGGGTGACCCGCTGGCCGCGTCCCTTCAGCTTGGTGACATCCGACTCGACCGGGTCGAGAACGCCAAACTCCTCATGCCGGGCCTCTCCGCCTGGCATGTACTCCTCACGAATCACCCCCATCAGCGACGTGCTGGTCTTGGCGAGTCGGTCGGCGGCGTCGGCCGGGTAGTTCTGACGCGATGGAATCCGCCACAACCCGTCCTTCTGCTCAACCGCGAACGTTTGCGACTTGGCCTGCTTCTCGTCGTACGACACGACGCGAATCGAGGTCGGCGCGTTCGGATCTTCGAACTCCGGGAAGAACGGCTTCCCGAGTTTTGCGCTGCGCATATCCTCGGGGGTGATGTTATCGGGCGGTTTCGCGAACCAGGCGACCCCGGCGGAAACAACGGCCACGATCACGAATGTGACGCTGCGTGCTGTTTCAGACATGCTGAACGATCCTGTAAAAGTCGACTGTGGTGGGGTCGCCGCGAGGATTATTCCCCAACGGCGACGTCACGAGACGATTGAATTTGACCTTGTCAACGACCGCGATCCTCAGTGAATCAGCGTTTGCTGACCATGCGATCGGGGTTCATTCCCTTCCGTTCATTCGACGAACGGACAACAAACACGAGCAATCCCAGAAACAGCGACGGGATCGGAGGCAGCAGGAATGCCAAAGCGCGGAAGGAATTGGTGATCCGATTCACCTCCCGCTCGGTCTTGTCCTTCAGTCCCTTGATCGTCTTGTTCTTCTCGTTGTCGATATTCGCCTTGCGAACGTCGAGCTCGCGAATCTTGTTCTCCTCGGCGGTCCGCGCCATCGTCATCTTCTGACGCGGATCGAGATCTTCGCGTTCCTTGATCTGATCGACCGCCTTCTGCAGGGTTGTGGTCACATCTTCGAGTGCCTTCTTGGCATCCTTCTCGGCTTTCTCGGCCGCCTTCGCCTCGTCTTCCTTGAACTGGCGGACACGCGTTTCCACCGTCGTCAGCGTGCGATGCTGGGGACGACGGACGCGGAGGTCGATTACGGCGTTGTCGCCAGCCAGATCATCAATCGCGTTCATCACGAAGGCGATGTTGTCGAGCTTCAGATCCTGCCATTCCTTATCGCGAATGAAGAAAAACTCGTTCGAGATCATGTCCATGTCTGCGACGAAGACCACATTAATCTTCTTGTCGGACTTCCCCTCGCCCGATTTCGCCGGCCCAGTGATGTGGGCGGCGATCACGGGAGCCCGCACATCGTCGCTCGGATCCCGATCGGGGGGATTCAGGATTTCCATCATCCCCATCATGCCGCCGCGAACATATTCGTCCCACTTGTAGGTGCGACACGCGACGCTGCCGCGGAGAAGCGGCTCGAAGTTGAGTTTCATCCCCGAGACAGGTTTCATCGTACCCGGGTAGAACAGCATCATCTCCTGCATGCCGCTGGTGATTTTGCTGTTCTTGCTGAACGCGTCGCGGGCTTCGTTCGCGGGAGTGATGTACACCACGTTGAACAACTGCCACGAATCGAACAGATCCTTCAATTCCGGGTGGGCGTCATAACGGTCCCAGACCGACTCACCCGAGTCCCAGGCGATTTCCAGCGCGCGGGTCAGGCGGGAAATGTCCGCTTTGGGTTGCGGAGGAGGACCGCCCCCAAACGGATTGTTCCCCCCCGGTTTCGGCTTGGGGTTCTTCGGGGCCAAGTTCGGATGGAACCGTGGAAATGGGTCGTCGACCACCAGGGTGGCATGGCCCGCCTCGATGTACTTCACCAGGTTGTCCAGCTCGGGATCGGTGAGCGATGACGGCATGACCGCCAGCAGTACGTCGAGATCCTCTTTGTCCGCCAGTTCGTCAGGACCGATCGCCTGCACGTCGTACTGCTTCTTCAATTCCTGCACGATCCGCCATTCGGGCAACTGGCGGAAAGCCTGCATGTCGAAGCCCCCCGTTAGTTGGGCGTCGGTCCGCAGAATTCCCAGCTTTTTGCGGGATCCTCCCGAAACCGTCCGGACGGAACGGGTCAGTTCGTATTCAACCGGCGTTCCCTTGTCGATGAACGGGATGATCACCTGATCGTCGACCGAACCGGTGACGACCACTCCCAGGAAGACATCTTCGCGAGTGAACTTGCCACCCACCATCGTCTGGATTTCCTGAGGCTCAATCCCGTACCGCTTGGCTTCGTCCGCCGAATCGGTGTACTTCTCTGTGCTGACGAATCGAACTCGAACCTTGTCGCCTCCCATTTGATCAAACTGTCGAAGCAGTCCAACCAGGGTCGTGCGCGACTGCGACAGTTCCCGGGGCACACTCGGGCTGATGAACGCCTGGATCAAGATCGGCCGGTCGGCGGCGATCCCATCGATCACCTTGCGGGTCGCGGGCGAGACGCTGTAGAGGTGTTCGCTCGTCAGGTCGACCCGCTGGGTGGCACGCGACGCGATGACGTTCACGCCGATCAGTGCGACGGCAAATGCGGCGGAACGGAGCAGATAATGCAGCCACATCGCCGTTCCATGCGGCCCCCCCTGCCAGTGCCGGCGACTCACCAGAACCAGATTCAGGTAGAGCATGAAGGCGGTGAGCGAGGCAAAATAAAGAATCCCGCCCAACGGCAACATCCCCAAGCCGAAATCGCGGAACTGCTCCTGCACCGAAAGCCCCTGAAGCAGCCGGCTGGAGGGGGAAATCCGCTCAATCAGCAGCACGGGGATCGAACACAGGATCGCTCCCAGAATGTACGCCACTGTGGCGCTGCTGGTCAGCACCGAGGCGACCATGCCGCAACTGAGCAGCGCCCCGCCCATCACCCAGTAACCAACGTAGGTTGAGAACATCAATCCGACGTCGAACCCCCCCAGGAACGTCAGCACCACCAGGTGCGACAGGGAAAACAGGAGCGCGACCGTGTAGACCCCCAAGACGGCCAGATATTTCCCCAGCACGATTTCGAAATCTGCGGCGGGGAGCGTGAAGAGCAACTCGTCGGTCCCCTGTTTGCGCTCCTCGGCCCACGCCGCCATGGTGATGGCGGGCACGAACAGGAGCAGCAGAATCGGGTAGACGTCGTTCAGCTTACTCAAATTCGCCAGATTGCTGGCGAAGAACTCGGTGTTGAACGCGTAAAACGAGCCAATCGCCACGAACACGACGATGAACACGTATCCCAGCGGTCCCGAAAAGTAGCTGAGAAAGTTGCGCTTGAACACGGCCCAAATGACGTGCAGGCGCAGATTCATGGTTCAGTTCTCCCAAGACGAAAAGTGAGGCGGGCTGTGTCGGTTGGAATTTCGCGAGCTGGCGCTCCATCGGCCAGTCTCGGTCGCACGTCTCGGTCTGCGAGACGGCTCGAGGCGGGTCAGGCGACCTGCCGGCGGGTCAGTTTTCGGAAACGGGCTTCCATTTCGATTTCGTCGGCCCCCAGATCGGTGACCGCGCCATCCAGGACCAGACGTCCCTCGTTGACGAGAATCACCCGACTGGCAACCGCCCGCACTTCCTGAAGGATGTGCGTCGACAAAAGAATTGTCTTGGTCTTTCCCAGATCCCGAATCAGTTCGCGAACGTCGTGAACCTGATTCGGGTCCAGCCCTGCGGTCGGTTCGTCCAGGATCAACACTTTGGGATCATGGAGCAGCGCCTGCGCCATCCCCACCCGCTGACGAAAACCGCGCGACAACTTGCCAGTCGGTTTGCCCCACACCTGTGTCAGCGAACAGCGCTCGGCAACATAGTCAAGCCGCTCGTTGAGATACGCTCCCGACAGATTGCGGGCGGCCCCCAGATACCGCAACAGGCCACGCGGGGTCATCTCCAGGTACAGCGGTCCATTCTCGGGCAGGTAGCCAATCAGTTTGGCCGCCTCGATCCGATCGGTGTACACATCGTGACCGCCGATCCGCGCCTGGCCCTGTGTCGCCGACAGGAATCCGGTCAGGATTTTCATGGTCGTCGACTTCCCGGCACCGTTGGGTCCAAGGAAGGCGGTCACCTGCCCGCTGGGGATCGAGAACGTGACGTCCTCGACGGCCGCGAACTGGCCGTAGTATTTGCACAACCCCTGGGCCTCGATCATCAGCTCAGCGCCCGGTTTGCTCATGGGGCGATTGCTCCCTGTGTTGGTGCAGTGGTCAAAAATGGACAAGCGACGCCGAAACGTCACGGAACTTCGCTGGTACGCACTGGCCGTTCGAACCGCTCGCAAGCGGTTCCGGCCAAAGGCCGTCCCTGTGTTGGCGCGTCATGCAGATGCCAGATTACCTGTCGGCCAAACCGGGCAGGACTCGCCAGCCTGTCGGTTCGATCCGCCGATACGCTCTCTAGTGGTTTACAACTCGTCGGGCCGATTGTAAAGGGACCGGCTACTTAACCTCGCTGAGGACTGAGAACCCGCCCTGCCTTCGCCCCGGTGTGTCGTCCGTGATCGACCACGACTTCCCCGTTCACCAGCACCCAGTCGATTCCCTCGGGGTATTGATGCGGCGAGTCGAACGTCGCCTTGTCGATGATGCGATCGAACTCGAAGACCACGATGTCGGCGGCGGCCCCTTCTCGCAAGACGCCGCGGTCGGCCAGACCCAGTTGCGCCGCCGGCATCGCCGTCATCTTGTGGACGGCGGTTTCCAGCGAAAACAGCTTGAGATCCCGGCAATACATCCCCAGCGCCCGGGGGAAACAGCCGTAGCAGCGCGGGTGCGGCGACCCCTGGGCCTTTTCCGCCGCCAGCGCGAATCCATCCGAGCCAATCATCGAAAGGGGATGACTGAGAACCCTTCGCACTTCGTCTTCATCCATGATGAAATTGATCATCCCGATTGAGGCCCGTTCCTCCAGCAGGAGGTCAATACACGCTTCCACCCCCGAGCAGCCACGAGCGCGAGCGACCTCGCCGACTTTTTTCCCAATCCAGCGGCGATTCCCCTGCGTGGTGGCGGTCGTGATCTGGATGTCGTCCCAGTCGATATGAAAGAAGTTCGGCCAGTCGGGTGCGCCATCTTCCATTTCCAGCGCGATCCGGGCGCGGGTTTCGGGGTTCTTCAACCGATCAAGCATCGTTCCCGATCCCCCCTCATGCGCCCACGGGGGAACCAGTTGCGACAGGCCGGCACTTCCCGCGCGGTACGGGTAGACATCGAGCCGGGCGGTCACACCGTCGCGAACGGCCGCTTCGATCATTGGCAGAGTCTGCCGCGTCTTTCCCCAGTTTTCGCGACCGGCCGCCTTGTGGTGCGAGATTTCCACCGGCAGCAGTCCCTCGCGACCGATGGTCAGCGCCTCGCGCACGCTGTCCACCAGGGTCGACGCCTCGCCGCGCATGTGGCTGGCGTACATCCCCCCGCGTCGACCCGCGACCCGAGCGAGTTCCACGATTTCCGAGGTCTTCGACCACGACCCGGGGGGAGAAACCAGCCCGGTCGAGAGTCCCACCGCCCCCGATTTCATCGCGTCGTCGACGAGGTCTCGCATTTTTCGCAGCTCAACCTCGGTCGGCTGGCGGTTCTGCATCCCCATCACCGCCTCGCGGACCGTGTTGTGCCCGACCAGACCGCAGACATTGATCGACACCCCCGATTCACGGACGGCATCAAGGAAGTCTCCATACGATTGCAGCGTTCGGCCGGCCACCTGACCGGGCTGAGACAACGGCGCGGGAGAGGCACCACAATTTCCGACGACATGTGTCGTCGCCCCCTGCCGGACACCGCTTTTGGCCTTGGGATCATTCAACAGCGTGCGGTCGCTGTGGGTGTGAATATCGATGAATCCGGGCGAGACGATCCGCCCGGTGGCGTCGAGAGTTTGCTTCGCGTCGGCACCGGCCAGGTTGCCGATCTTCGCGATGCGACCCGCGCGGAGACCCAGGTCGGCGACGAAACGTTTCTCTCCCGTTCCGTCAACCAGCGTTCCGTTGGCGATCACCAGATCGAACGGATCGTCGGCGGACCAGGCGGTCAACTGGAAGAGCGCGGCGGGAAGAGCAAGGCCAGCGGCCGACAGGAGGCCGCCACGGAGGAGTTCACGGCGATTCATTTGGGGGGGGGCTCTTTCGAACGGAGTTCTTTCAGGAGTGACTCAACCCGGTTCCAATCGGTGATTTGGCAGGTCAGCGGCCAAAGTCTGGCGGCGAAACGACATCGGGTTATGTCGCAGAGAATGAGCCCAATTACCATGCCCGCTGTGAATTCCGTAAGGTGAAAATTGCCCTGCAAATACTCGACAAACGCCAATGCGCCGAGAAATCCGCCAAATAGAGACCAGCGGAGCGCGAGGGCTCGTATCATGGCGGACAAAGGGTTTGGGACGTGACGAATTCCGTACAGTCGCGCCAGGTACCGGACTTCGAGGGACTGTTTTGGCATCGGAGTGTTGGGAAGCGTGGGGGGCGATGGCAAGGCTTTTGATGGCCCATTCCAGGCGAAACGGCACAATGACGGAGTCTCGCTGCGGAATCAATGGCGGTCACTCCGCCAGTTCAATCCCGTTGTGATCCCGCAGGTAAAACAGTCGGCTCATTCCGGGAACGATCAGCTTTCCCATGTCGTCCGGCACCACCGGTTTTCGACCGGGTGCCGACAGCGCGCCACGGCGGAGGAATTCACGGCGATTCATTGGGATATGGTCCTTTTGAATGGTATTCCTTGGTTGCCAGGTTGCAAAGCAACCCAACTCAACGTGCGACGAACTATTCCTTCAAAAGTTTCTCCACCGCTTCCCGCAACTCGTCGCCGCGGACATCCACGAACGCGATCTCGCCTTTGCGGTTGACCAGAAACAGCGCGGGGATGGTGCGGGTTTGAAACTTGTCGGCGATTCCTCCCCGGCCCCCTGGATTCATCACTTGCCGCCACGGAAGCTGTTGCTGTTTTGCGAAGGACGCGACCGATTGGGGACTGTCGTCGAAACTGACTCCCAGAATCTCGAAGCCGGCCCCCTGGTGCTGGCGATACAGCCGGCGCAGATTGGGGAACTCGGCGATACACGGGGCGCAGTTTGTCGCCCAGAAGTCGACCAGGACCACCTTGCCCGCGAAGTCAGTGAGGGAGGCGGCCTGTCCCTCCAGATCGGTCGTCTGGATCGCCGGCGCGGGTTTCCCCAGAAGGTCCATCCTGGCGAGTCGATTTTCGACGATTTCAGTCGCCTGGGAATTCAAGGCGAATTGCGATGAAAACGCGTCGTAAATTCCGCGAATCGTTTCCCGGTCTCCCGCGAGCTGGGCGCGGGCGGCGAGGACCGACGCCACGTCGAGGGCCTTGAACGGCGACTGCACACGAAATCCCCGCACGTATTGAGCGTAGACAGTTTGCGCCGCAACCAGATCCCCCTGCCGGGCGGCCCCCACACAGACCACCTGCAGCGCCAGCGTGCGCAGCGCCGGGTCGACTTGGGGGCGTTCGAGGCAGGACCGAGCCACGGAAAGCGCTTCCTGTTCGAATCCACCCGCGATCACGGTTTCAAACACCCAGGTTCTCGCTTCGTCTGCGTCATCCCCCTCGGGGTGACTCGCGATGTAGTCGGCGACGACTTTGACAGTCTCGCGCTGACGGGCTTGCAGCGTCTGGCGGAACGTGGGTCGCTCTTGGGCGTCTGCCGACCGAGTGGCAAACCAAGCCGAAGTGATAACCAGCAGGATGATGGCGAACCGGGTGACAGGCATGAGAGTCGGTGTGGGGTGGGGGTTGTGGAATGAACGCAGTTTGACTGCGCGCCATGTGTGCGGTAGTTTGCAGAGGGCCTCAAAACACAATTTGGGGGGCAGTCTCGTGAGAGACGATAGGCTATCGCGTCGCGAAAGTAGGAACCAGTGAGCGAAACGGATCTTCTAGAACTCGCCGTTGCGTTGTTCGGAGTCGCCTGGGTGGCGTTCGGACTCTGGCTGGCGGTTCGTCTGTTCAATCGGCGGGAACGGTGGGCGCGAAACACCGCTTGGGGCATGGGGACCATCACAGCGTTCTATGTGATGCTGTTCCTCCTGGTCCTGGGCGACGAGCTCGTGTTTCGCATTCTGTATCCCATGGTGCGGATTTTTTTTGGGGACTGACCGCAGTCGAGATGCTCCGAAACGAGTGCAAACGTTTGGCCAGCCGCGGTTGTCAGCGCCAGTTTACTCTCGGCGTTCAGACGAACCATCAGTGGACTGGTCCTGGATTCTGTACGTTTTGTCTCAGATCGCGCCATGGAAAATCTCGTTCCCGCCGTTGTGTTGCAAACTGCGATACACGCAAGCCTGACTGGACTGGGAGCTTCGTTCTTGGCGTGTGTTGCACATCAGCACCTCAATCGTGCAGTGAATCGCTCTTTCCCCGTCGGGGCCAATTCCATATCCTCCCGCATTGACTCGACGGAGGTGCTGTCATGGATGGTTGCGCGATGTGGGGATTCCCCAGAGTTCGGCGGTGGATCGTCGTCTGTTTGGTTTGTCTGACTCTGCCTGCGCTCGCTGTCGCCCAGCGTCCCGCGAACGGGGGACAAAAGACACCGCCCAAGCCGACACAGCCCGCAGTGGCGGAAGCCGAGCTACAACCCGCGCCGAAACCTCCCACAACTGTCCCGGATGACGCGGATCACGCGGAGGACGCGGAGGATCTGTCGACGGTTTCCGAGGCGGTTGTCAAAGCCCGGATCCAACGCGCGCAAGGCAACTCAGACCTGGAGCCCGAGGAACAAACCACCCTCATCGACGCCTACAAACGGACGCTCGACGCTCTCGCCGAGGCACGCGAGTTCTCACATCGGCAACAGAAGTTCCGCAAACTCGCCGAGCTGGAACCCGAAGAACTCGCAGCGACTCAGGCGCAGCTTGTCGCGTCCCGGCCGACCCCCTCGACACTGGTCGATCCGCAAGCCCCGCTGACGCAATTGGAAGAGGGGTTGAGTCACGCCGAGGCCACGCTCGAAGATTGGCGGCAGAAACACGAAGAGGCGGAGGCGGAAATGACGCGCCGGTCTTCCCGGCGCCAGGAGATTCCCAACCAGTACGCCCGACTCGAGGAAGAGCGCGACGAGATCGACCAGCAGCTCAAACGGGGTTCCAGCGAAGATCTTTCCGAAGCGCAGCAGGAAGCCGACCAGATGCTGCTCTCCGCCCGCCGCCGGGCGACGTCCGCCGAACTGGAACTGCTGCAGCAGGAACAGATCACCTACAAAGAGACGGCGGAACTGATGGTCGCGCGCCGCGACCTGGCTGCCGTGGAACTGGAGTACGCCAAGTCACTCGTCGCCGCCTGGGAGGAAGGGGTCAACTCCCGCCGACAGAGCGAGGTCGACACCGAAGCGAATGAGGCGGCGCGGCAGGTCGATGCGGTTCCCGACGCGGTTCGCCGGTTCGCCGAGAAGAACGCCGAATACACGCGGGAACGCAAGGGGCTGGCCGGCAAGATTGAACTTGCGAGAAAGCAGTCCGACGCCGTCGACGCGCAATCGTCCGAACTGCTCGAAGAATTCGAGAAGATCTCCAGCCGGGCAAAAAAGGCGGGTTTCACCGAAACCGTCGCGGTCGTGTTGCGTCGACGCAGGGAGAGTCTTCCCAGTGCGGCGGGACTCAAAGAGCGGTCGCGCGAACGGGAACATGAAACGGCTCAACTGAGCCTTCAACTGGCCGACCACGAAGAGGCCCGCAGCCGACTCGCGGACCTGGCGACCGCAGTTACGCGCGAGAAAAAAGAGCTGGCAAAAAACGGGGTGACGCTTACCAAGACGGAAACCGACAGCCTTCAATCGCTGCTGAATTCCCGGCGGGGCTACCTCGACGGTTTGATTGGCGACACGGGCCGGTACCTCGAATCGCTGATGGAACTCGAAACCGCGGAACGGCAACTTTTTCGCCAGACGCAGGAATACGCCCGCTTTTGCGACGAGCATGTGTTGTGGATTCGCAGCACGGTCCCGCCGCAGTCGGCGGACGGTCCCCGGCTGTTTCAGGCCGTCTCGGATTTGTTGCGTCCTTCGTTCTGGAGTGGCGTTGGGGTTGGAATCGCCCAGGATGTCCAGACGAATCCCGGAGTGTATCTGTTAGCGCTGGTCACGGCCGGGGGAGCGTTTCTACTGGGCCGGCGCAGGCAACATCAACTGCGGGCGGAAACGGGCCGCAGCGCGACCGATGGCGATCGGTATCGACTGGCGATCACCGTGGTCTGGACGGGAGCGATCACGTTTCCGTTGGTCTTGTGGTTTCTCGGAAGTCGGGTCGTGGCAATCAATCTGAACGAACTAACGGCCGCCGCGGGGCGGGGAATGCAGTCGGCGGCGCTGTTGTTGTTCCCGTTGCGAATCGTACGGATGGGGACTCGGCTGAATTCGCTGAATCCGACCCTGCTGGCCTGGCAGGTGGAACGGGTTTCGGCCTGGCGACGGGTCGCCCGCATCCTGAGCTGGTGGGGCGTGCCGTTGTTGTTCCTCACCATGTGGGGAATCCACTTCGCGGGGGATCTCGTCCGCAGCGCGCTCGGGCGGTTCGCATTCGTCTGTCTGCAGATTCTCTTGTGGTGGGCTCTGCGTCGACTGGCACCAGAACAACCCCAGGCGGCCAGCGATAATGTCTCCCTCAGTCAATCGCAATGGCGGCGCTCGGTCGGGAGTCTCTGGCCAGCCGTTTCTGTCGCGATTCCCCTGGTTTTCGCCGGGCTTTCCCTCTGGGGTTATCATTACACCGCGGTGCAGCTCGAAGTCCGGTTGTTGGGGATGCTGGGCTTGTGGGGCGCGCTGTGCATTGTCGAACGATTGACGGTTGGCTGGGTTCTGCCGCGGTTTGGTACGACTTTGGCTGGTGCCATCGCGGCCGACGAAGAGTCCAATGGGGGGTTGCCGACAATTGAAAGTGGCGGTGCCCAACTTAGGCACTTGCTGCGAATGGCCACCGTCGCCCTGTTTGTGATGGGGTGCTGGTGGATTTGGGGACAGGTACTGCCGGCTTTGCGTATCTTTCAGACGATTGAACTCTGGCCGCACCCGTTTCGGATTCTCGATTCGACCGACGACGAGGGAACAGCCGGGTTGATTACAGTCGCTGGCGTGGCGGTTGCCATCGTGATTGGGATCTTCACCTGGTTTTGCGAACGGACGTTGCCGGAATTACTGGACGTCGGCTTCCTGTCGCGGACCCAGCTTGACGCGGGGGGACGCTACGCGGTCGCAGCGGTCTGCCGGTATAGCGTGATTGTGCTGGGGGTGCTGGCCGCGTTCAGTCAGTTGGGAATTGGCTGGGCGGAATTAAACTGGCTGGTGGCGGCGATGACCGTCGGACTGGGGTTTGGACTGCAGGAGATCTTTGCCAACTTTGTCTCGGGGCTGATTCTGCTGTTCGAACGCCCCGTACGGATTGGCGACATCGTTTCGATTGGTGACGTCACCGGAACGGTCACCCGAATCCGGATGCGGGCGACCACCATCACCGACGGCGAACTGCGTGAGTTGATCGTTCCCAATAAGGAACTCATCACCGGCCGGGTGATCAATTGGACGCTCACCAACACGCTCACCCGGCTGACGTTGAAAGTCCGCGTGGCGATGGGGACCGACCCCGATTTCGCTCGGGGACTGCTGCTGGGGGTGGCGATGAAACATCGGCTGGTGTTGAAACAGCCCCCGCCGGCGGCGCAGTTCGAAGAATTCACCGACAACGCCCTCAGCTTCACCCTGCGTGTGTGTGTCGCGAGTTGCGACGTCACCTCCCAGGTTCGGCACGAATTGTTGACGCTGATCAAACGGGAGTTTCAGGAAGCCGGTATCGTGACCACGGTTCCGCCCACCACTCCCGCCAAGCCTCCGGCGACTCCCGTCAACGCCATCCCCGTCCAGCCTCCCGTGGTCCCGACGACAGGGAGCAACGAACAACCAGCGGCGGCCGATTCAGCGCGTGCGGGAGCCGAACGAGCCCCGGAATCACCGCCCCGGCCCCACGTGCCGTTGAAGGCGGGATGAGCTATTCCTCCAGCGATTCCAATTCCTTCTTCAACGGTCGATAACCGTACTCGTTGAGGACCGCGATCACTCCCCGGTCGCTGTTGCTGCGGGCGACGGCCGCCTGCGCGTTGAGAGCGTCGTGTAGGGCGTCGACGGCGGCCTGCAATTGGGTCGCGTGCGTCTCTTTGTCTCCCGCCCGTTTGGCGATCCCCGCCTTTTTGACCGCTTCCATCGCCGTCATGTAATTGAACGCGAAATCCAGGCGTCGCGCCAGATACAGCGTGAAACTGCGTCCTTCGAGCCGGGAGCGCTGGTTCGCGCGATACGCCTCGTTCATCGCGTTCAGATACGCCGCGCTCACTTCGCCCCACCAGGCGGGAACCTCCGTCCCGCTTTCGTAGTGTTTCAGCACCACTCCCGGAATGGGGAACGAAAAGCCGATGTCGTTCTTTTCGATCAGCGCGGTCGCCTGTTCGATGTGGTCAAAGACCAACTGCACCCGATCGACCACTCCTTCGCCGCACAACGGCGCGACCAGATCGTGCAGCGACTGTGTCGGCGTCGCCCCCGAGTCAAAGCTCGACCGGCTCAGATAGTATGCGCTCAAATCGAGATCGCCCGGCATCCAGTACCGCGTTGAAAACCCTTCGAAACCATGTTTTCGCAGGTCGGCGGTCAGTTCGTGCAGCGCCGTCACCGACGACTGCGGCAGCATTCCCACATTGTCGTCGGCGAGCGTCAGGATCAGGCTGCTGGGAATCTTTCGGGTGGGGATATCCGCCAGCAGCTCCCTGCTCGCGACACTCCGCAGCGCGGTGTAGTCGATGAAATTCAACGTGTGCGCCCCTGCGGGAGCGACTCGATCGAGAACGGGAAACAGAGCCGGGTCGGCGTCGATCAGTACCGTTTCCACTTGTCCCCCGCCCGGCCGCTTCAACGTCTCGGGATCGGCCAGCAGTGTCTGGAGAAAATCGAGTGCGGTCACATTGCCGCGAAAGGCGGCGACCCCCCGCTCCCCCGACGCGATCGTCTTGCGATTGCGAGCCGCTTCGGTCAGTTTTTCAAGTGTGATGTCGCTCCCCAGTTTTGATCGGCCGGCCAGCCGTTTCCACGCCTCGGCATGGTGTTCGGCCCAGCCGGGAAACTCGGGGAGCGTGAGATACAACACGTCCAGTGTCGGATAGGCGTCCAGATAGCCACGGATTTGTGCCTGGGCCAAAGCGTGCAGCGTCTTGTCCCCCGGCTTCTGCATCGGGCCGGGACCAATGGTGAGGGTTTCGAGCTGATGGACCGATTGCGCACCGGGAAGAACGGCGGCAAACTCCTTGGGAAATTCGAGCGGCGAAATGGAGATGCCGGCAGTCATTCCCAAGTCGTGAGCCGCGTCGATGATTCCGCCGACCAGCCGTTTGCCCGCAGCGATCCGGTCGGCGTACGCTGTCTTGCCGGCGAAGTCCGGGTTTTCGAACAGCTTGGCTCCTTTGAACACACCGCGCCCTGCGGCGTCTCCGTCGACGCGGTACTGATAGCCAAACCACAACAGGGACGACTGCTTGGCCACCCCTTCGAACTCGAAATGCACGAACGGCTGCCAGGGGTAGACCGAAATCAGCACACGGTTGTACTTCAGCTTGGCAAGCTGGCGGACGAACTTCTGTTCCTCTTCCAGTCCCCAGGATTCGGGGCCGATGGGGAAATCGTTCACCGTGCGCCACGTGCGCAGCTTCAAATTCGGTTCAAGGAGGATGTCGAAACCGTCGAGACGGAACGGGGCCGGTTCTTCGGGAATGACGTCGCCATACAGCATGTAGCGGACGCCAAACTGGTGTCCCAACTCGTACGCGGCCCACAGCGTGGCGACCGGGCTCCCCCCGCCGACCAACAGCACCGGGCGATTCCCCAGTTTCGAACTGCGGACCAGATGCCCCTGGTCGCTCAGTTTCGGCCAGCCGGCGGCGAGCGGTTTGAGCGCGGGGTTTGTGGCGGGGGATCCGATGACAATCGTGGGGGTTTCGTCGGCGGGAATTGTCGCGACGACTTTCGCGTCGGCGTCATACAGCTTGCCGAGTAGGCCGGCGAGTTCCGTTCCCGCCGTCCGTTCGAGAGTTGGTGCCTTGGCGTCGACGACAATCGCCACCTTGGGACCGGCGGCGAACGCGGGGGATCCCGCCCAGGCGACCAGCAGAATTCCACACAGGATTTCACAGACGCGCCAGCGACTCACAGGGTCACTCTCTTTCGTATTCAAGCGTCGAACCGGGCCATGGAAATTCGTTCGATCAGCCTTCCGCCGACTCTAATGTTCCGCCACACAAAAGATCTTCTCGCGCGTCCGAATGTAGATTCGGCCGTCCGCGATCGCGGGGGTTGCCACGCAGGGCTCACCCATGTCGTTCTTGGCGAGAACCTCGAGCTTCTCTCCCTGGGCCAGCACGGTGATGAACCCGTTCTCACCGGTGACGTAAATCTTGCCGTCCCCCGCCACGGGCGAGCTGTAATAGTCACCCAGGTTGCCGATCCGCGACATCTTCCAGAACGTGTCGCCATTCCGGACGTCGAAGCAACTCGAGATCCCCCCCCGCTTCACGACAAACAACTGGTTACCGACGACGAGAGGCGAAACCATATTCGACGGGGAGGTGTTCTTGAGATTCCACAACAGGTGCGTCTTGGTGACATCCCCCTGGCCGCCGCCCCGGACCGCTTGAATCGTTGTCCCGCCCCCCACCATGTTTTCCGGGGATTGGAACGCCGTGTCGAGCTCGGCATCTTTCAACACGCCGTCATGGTCACGGTCGGAAACGTCGAACCGTTTGCGGAATTCCG
Source organism: Planctomicrobium piriforme (assembly GCA_945860955.1). Taxonomy (GTDB): domain Bacteria; phylum Planctomycetota; class Planctomycetia; order Planctomycetales; family Planctomycetaceae; genus UBA10511. Next base: position 8,553 of record CAMATH010000018.1, on the reverse strand, counting down.
GGGGCACCTCCTCTTTTGTCAGGACGCCGTCCTGATTGGTGTCGAGCCATTCCAGAAGGGCGAATTTCAGGGTGCGCTTCTCATCACCGTAGCTCTGGCACGAGATGTAGATGATGCCGTCGCGAACGACAGGGGAGGTCATCATCGTGCGGATCAGCGAGTTGCAGGTCCAGCGTTCGGATCCGTCTTTCGGGTTGTACCCCTTCAGCTTGCCAGTCCCGGAGACGACGATGTCCACTTGACCGTTCGCTTCACAGATGACCGGTACAGCGTAGCCGCCGAGCATGTCGGGACGCTCGGTCTTCCAGCGGAGTTTTCCGGTCTCGGCGTCGATCGCGTAGAGCATTGGGGCGAGATCATCGTCCTGGCAGAAGATGACCATACCGTCATGAACAATGGGGGAGGAGGCGGCTCCCCAGTCCATCAGATAGGCCGGCTGCTGGATGGGTGCGGTCCAGAGGTGCTTACCCGAAGCGGCGTCGACCGCGATCATCCCCATCGTACTAAGATAAGCGTAGACCCGTTTGCCATCGGTGGCAGGAGTCGACGAGGCGTGGCTGTTGGGGGGAGTGATGCGGGGGAGTTTGCCAGCGTCAAATTCCCGGCGCCAGATCGCCGACCCGTCAGCCGCGTCGAACGCCATGATGGCGAATTTCTTCGTGTCAGCCATTCCGGTGGCGAAGACACGCCCCTGTGACACGATCGGGCAACTCACTCCGTCTCCCAGCGTCGCCTGCCACTGCACCTTGTTTTCGAACGAGAATTCGACCGGCAGCCTCAAGGTCGACGTTGAGACGCCACTCGCGTTCGGACCACGAAATTGTGGCCAGTCCTCAGCCTGCGCCTGGCCGATCGCGGCGGTCACGGCCCCCAGCGCCACGACCAAAGGCGACAAGAGACACCACCGCCAATAGGGCGCGGTCAAACCAAGTCGCGAAATTCCCGGGAGTCGGCCGACCTCTGTCTCGCCACGCATTGCGAAGGCTCCTATCGAAGGTTCTTGATCCGTGCACGATGGTACCGTTCCTGCCGCGAAGAAAAAAGAGAGCGGTCGCAACGGGCTTACCCAACTTGACACGAATTCGGAACTGCTGTGTAATTCTTAACACAGGCCTCGTCCTTTGTGGTCAAAAGTTCATCATGCGGGGTTCCGATGACAGGAACTTCTTCCTGAAACGCGAACTCGGCGGGAACGGCTGGCCGATAGAGAACGACAGACCTTGCACGGAAGCTCACAGCGCGATTCGAGCGTGATGACGGCTTGGCGTTCTGCCGGGCCGTGTGATTCCGAACAGTCCAGGTGCCCATCTTGGTTCAGTCAGCATTGAAGCCGCGATCATCCCGGGTGGTGATCACCGGCGTCGGCGTCGTCTCGGCGGCCGGCATCGGGCGGAGTGCGCTCTGGACGAACTTGGTCGAGGGGCGATCGGGCATTGGGCCGCTCAAGTCAATTCCCGCGGGGCGGCTCCCCTGCAAGCTGGCTGCGGAGATCGAGGGGTTCGAACCCGCCCAGTTCTTGCGAAACAAAAAACTCCAGAAGGTGATGTCGCGGGACATAGAACTGGGGGTCGGGGCCGCCGCTTTGGCGATGGATGACGCGCGACTGGGGCTGGGAGAAATCGACCCCGATCGGCTGGGCGTGGTCTTTGGCGCGGGCCGGATTTCGCCGACACCCCAGGAGCTGGTGCGGGCGGCGGAATCGTGCGCCCGGGAGACCTCGTTCGAATTCGAACGGTTCGGCGAAGAGGCGATGGCCCACATCTACCCGTTGTGGTTGCTGCCGCAGTTGCCCAACATGCCCGCCTGCCACATCGCCATCGAACACGACGCGCGGGGACCGAACAATACAATCACCAGTCGCGAGGCGTCGGCGCTGTTGGCGTTGGGGGAGGCGGTCAGCGCGATCACGCGGGGAGTCGCCGACGCGATGATCGTCGGTGCGTGTGGTTCGGAACTCAATCCGCACGACGTCGCCCGATTGACACTGGGGCCGGACCTGTCGCGCCACGACGATCCGCGGGATTTCCACGGTCCGTTCGACATGTACCGCGATGGCTGCATTCTGGGGGAGGGGGCGGCGGCATTTGTGGTGGAAGAATACGAATGCGCAAGGCGGCGCGGGGCCGAGATCTACGCCGAGGTGCTGGGTGTGGGAGGGGGTTGCGACGGTTCGGGCATCGACAACGCCCGGCAGGGGACGGGGCTGGTGCGGGCGATCGAAGCGGCGTTACGAAAGGCGAATGTGGATCCGGGAGAACTCGGGCACATCAACGCCGACGGGAAAGGGACATTGCGGGACGACTGGATCGAAGCGCGGGCGTATCATCGGGTGTTTGGGGATCTGGCGGGGCGGATTCCGGTGACCGGCATGAAGAGCTATTTTGGCTCGTTTGACGCCGGCTCGGGTGCGGTGGAACTGGCTGGAAGTCTGTTGGCACTGCGGGAGGGACTGGTGCCGGCGACGCTCAACTACACGACTCCCGACCCGCTGTGTCGACTGAATGTGGTGGCGAATGAGCCGGCCCGGCTGAGGAATCTGACGGCGCTGTCGGTCAACCGGACGGCGCTGGGGCAAAGCGCGGCAGCGATTTTTCGCGCGGTTTAGCGGATTTTCGCGCGAGAGTAAGGGGTTGCAGAGGGCTGTCGATTGAGGCGATCCGGTCGCGTGTTTGCCATAGCCGGCTGTGGTTCCGCTTCGCGGGAACCACAACCGGAGCGACGCCGCGGAGCGTCGTCGCTACAAAACCGACAGCCCCGCTCGCCTGGATTGTGCGCGAACCCTGGTCCCTTCCCAATCGTCGTACTATTTGTTAACACCTAAACTGCACAATTCCAGGGAGAGTCTCACGATCGCTACATTGCAGAAAGAACCCGCCACCCTCGCGTCGCGTCAGGCCGATGGCCTTCCGCTGGCGCGGCTTGCCGCGCAGACCGCCGAGGCGATGCGCGGCAAAGACACCGTGGTTCTCGATATGACCGCCAGCACTCCGATCGTCGATTACTTCGTGATCACGACGGCGACCAGCGCGCGGCAGATGAAGTCCATGGCGGCGGAAATCAACGCGAAGCTCAAGGCCGAAGGTTCACGTCGGCTGGGAGTCGAAGGGGAAGACAGCACGCAGTGGCTGCTGATGGACTTTGGCGACGTGGTGTTGCACGTTTTCAGTCCGGAAGCCCGCTCCTTGTACGATCTCGAAAATCTGTGGGCCGAGGCTCCCCGCGTCGATTGGCAACCCGCCGGTTCGGTCCGGGCGGTTCCGGTCGAATCCGATGCGGAGCGTGTTTGAGTTTGGGTTCGACGGCGGGTCGAGCGGCGGATTGAAATCCACTTCAGCTCTTGCCAGAAGGCGGTTCCACGACTGCTGAGTGTTCGGCCTGATCCACTCCTTTCTAAAGAGAAGATTCGGGCGATGAACATTCTGCGGGAAATCAGGGACCGTTTTCACACCGTCCTCGTGGGCTACTCCGACGCCCCCGAGACACTGACAACGCTCATCCGTCCTGCGCAAGACGCGAAACACGGCGATTTTCAAGCGAATTTCGCGATGTCCCTCGCGAAGCAGCGCGGAGTCAATCCGTTGGCCCTCGCAAAGGAAATCGCCGACAAAGTCGCCCTCGCCGACCTGTGCGAACCGCCGGAAGTCGCGGGTGCCGGCTTCATCAACCTGCGACTCAAAACCGATTGGATCACGACCCAGGTCACGGCGCAGGCTCATGATGCGCGGTGTGGGGTGAACCCGGTCCCGGCACCGCGCAAGTACATCGTCGACTTTTCGTCCCCCAATGTCGCCAAGCCGATGCATGTGGGGCACCTGCGCAGCAGCGTGATTGGTGACGCGCTGTACCGGGTTTTGAAGTTCCTCGGGCACGATGTGATCAGCGACAACCACATCGGCGACTGGGGAACGCAATTCGGGATGATCATTTATGGGTACAAGCACTTTCTCGACTCGGCGGCCTACGACGCCAACCCAGTGGGGGAACTCGCGCGGTTGTATCGGCTGGTGAGTCAACTCGAAGGGTACCACGAGGCGGCCGCCGAGCTGCCCGGCCTGCGTGAGAAACTCGCGGATGTGGAATCCCGCAACCGGACGGCGCAACAGTCCCCCATGCCAACCGACAAGAAGGAGCAGGAGGCGCGGAAGAAGTCCCTGAAGCAGCTCGCAAGTGAACAGGCCGGCGTGAGTGACAAAGTGTCGTCGGCGGCGAAGAAAATCGCCGCTGTCGAGGGAGACGCGACACTGCTCGCTTTGGCCCGACAACATCCCGGGATCATCGAGGAAGCGCGACTGGAGACGTCGCGGATGCATGCGAGCGACCCCACGAACATCGCGCTCTGGAACCAGTTCATGCCCGAGTGCCTGGCGGCGCTGGGGCGGATGTACGACCGACTCGGGGTGCGGTTCGATCTGGCATTGGGAGAGAGCCACTACCAGCCGATGCTCGCCAGCGTCGTCGAAGACTTGAAAGCCGCGGGATTGGCCGTCGAGAGCGACGGCGCGATCTGCGTGTTCATTCCTGGAGTCGACGCTCCATTCATAATCCGCAAGCGGGACGGTGCATATACGTACGCCACCTCCGACCTCGCGACGATTCGTGACCGGGTCGATCGGCTGAAGGCGGATGTCGTATTGTACGTTGTCGACGCCCGTCAGGGGGACCACTTCAAACTTCTGTTTGAGACCGCCCGTCGCTGGGGTTACGACAAGGTCGACCTGCGCCACGTCAGCTTCGGAACGATTCTGGGGGACGACCGTCGGCCGTTCAAAACCCGCTCGGGAGACACCGTCGGGCTGGAATCGCTGATCGACGAAGCGGTGACGCGGGCTCGCAAGATCGTCGATGACAACGAGAGCCAGAAACCGCAGGGAGCGGAACTCGACGAAGCGACCCGAACCGAGATTTCCGAATCGGTCGGAATCGGCGCGATCAAGTACGCCGACCTGTCGCAAAACCGCGAGACCGACTACGTCTTCAGTTGGGACAAAATGCTCGCGTTGTCGGGGGATACCGCGACTTACATGCAGTATGCGTATGCCCGCGTTTGCGGAATCTTTCGGCGGGGGGATATCGACCGCGTCGCGCTGAGGCAGAGTTCACAATCCATTCGACTGGAGCATCCCGCCGAGCGCGCGTTGGCGCTGCAACTGGTCCGTTTTCATGAGACTCTCGACGGGGTGGTGGTGGATTACCGTCCGAATCTGCTGACGAACTATCTGTTCGAGACGGCGAACTGCTTCAGCACGTTTTTCGAGAATTGCCCGGTTCTCAAGGCCGACAATGACGAGTCACGCGCGAGTCGACTACTGCTCGCCGACCTCACCGCGCGGACGATCGGACAGGGGTTGTCGCTGCTGGGAATCGAGACGATTGAGAAGATGTAGGCGGGCTACTATCTCGGGAGCGACTCGTGGGATAGCGGTCCGGACAAAATGGTGGCGGCTTCGGCCAATTGCAGGCCGTTGTCCAATCCCTGTACTTCGGCCAGAACCAAAATCTTTCCGCTTTGCAATTCGTGATCAAATTGGGTGACGAATTCATTATGGGCCTCGCCTTCCATAATCGCTCCCAGGAATCCGCCCATGACGCTTCCCCCAGAGACCCCTGCGGCCCCCGCGATGATCAGCGGTACGCCGCCCGTCGCCGCACTGACAGCGATCGCAGCCAAGCCGCACATTGTCGCGCCGACAAAAGCTCCCGCCGAAACGCCGTCGGGGGCTTCCGACTCGGTCGGAGGCTGATACCCCAATTCCTGGAAGTGCTTCTCTTTGGCTTCATCCGTGCAAAGTACCGCAATCTGACTTTTTGGAAATCCCGCTGCCAGCAATCGTTCTACCGCTCGATCGGCCGACGCCAGAGAATCGAATAGGCCGGCTCGAAACGCTTTTTCCAAAACCGCAGGCGATGACATCGCATAGTTCCTGGGATGAGAGATGTTGCCGAGTAGACTCAACGCGGCCGTAAACGCGAAATTGCACTGAGCAGGATGGAGTCTTGGGAAAGCCGGATGGCAGTGGGTGTTGGCGACGGCCCCATCCGCCCTGAGCGGATGGGTTCTGGGGACCGTGGAACGATGACAGGCGATGATTTCAACTTACATCGAAAATCGGAGTCAGATCGGTGTTGGCCGGCCCGCACAGCAAACGTCCCTGTTTGTCGAATCGCGATCCATGGCACGGACAATCCCAACTGTTTTCGCCCGGATTCCACTGCACGACGCAGCCCAGATGCGGGCAGATCGCCGAGAATTTGTAGACCATTCCCTGGTCGTCCCGGCACGCCGCCATTTTCGTCAGTCCCCTTCGAACGACGGCACCCGCGCCGGGAGCGATGTCGTCGATCGATGCGACGTTTCCCGGTGTGATCCAGTCGCTGTATTGTAGGGCGACATTGACGCTTTCCCGAAGGAATCGTCCTGCGGCGCGCAGCGACTTTCGTTCCGGATCGTACAACGCGGCCCAGGAATTCTTCCGACCGACGATCAAGTCGGTCAAGAGAATCCCGGCGATCGTTCCATGCGTCATCCCCTGACCCGAGTCACCGGTCGCGATGTAGACATTCGGACCATCCAAGGGGTTTCTTCCAATGAACGCCAGGCCGTCAATCGTCTCCAATACTTGTCCCGACCAGTGGCAGCGAATTGCGGTGACTTCTGGAAATCGAGCGCGAGTCCATTCTTCGAGTCGGGGGTATCGCGCGGAGGCATCGCTCGACTGCCCCGTCTTGTGGTCCTCGCCCCCCACGATCAACAGCTCTTCCGACTGCGGATTTCCTAGGCTGTTTCCGTTGGAATCGACCTTGGGCATCGCCATCAACCGAACGTAATGGTAAGGAGTCTGAGTATCCCAATAGAGCGCCTTGTGGATCGCGCCCCGGGGGACGGCGAAACCGAGCGCATACGTCAAATACGCGGCTTGTTTGGTGTGGATCGTGACCAAATCATTGAACGGTGAATTCGTCGCGACGACGACCGAACCGGCTGAAACCGTTGCCCCTTCGCGGGTGTGAACTCGCGCCGGGGGTCCGTGCTGAATTTTGTCGACGTGAGTCTGTGTGAAGATTTTTCCGCCCTGGTTTCGAATCGCATTCACCAGACCCGCCATGTATTTCAGCGGGTGCAGTTGCCCCTGCTGCGGAAACCTGAGACTGGGCCCGGTATCGAATGCCCCCAAAGGCGAGCGTAAAACAACTTCCACGTCGTTCAATCCCGCACGCCGAGCCGCTTGCAGTTCACGCTCCAAAAGATCCGGCGCTTCTCCCGGAGGATTGAAGAGATAACCAGCCAGCCGTTCGAAGTCGCAGTCAATGCTTTCGCGAGCCACGATCGATTCGATGCGGTCGATGGCCGCAGAATGGCTTTCCGCGGCGAGCCGTGCGCCCTCAACCCCGTGCCAGTTTTCAATCTGCACATAGCGGGCGTCAATCGCATTGGAGAGGTGCGCGGTCGTGCGTTCCGTCTGTCCGCCGCCAATCGGACCGTCATCCAGAACCACCACGGAGCGCCCCTCCTGAAGCAGCAGATAGGCTGTCGACAGCCCGGCGATTCCCGCCCCCACGATGCAGACATTGGTCTCGATGTCCGCCGTGAGGCGCGACTCCGAGGGAATCTCGCCCGTTCCCATCCAGGCGGAAACGGTCTGGTCCATAGTCTTCATGGCGATTCGAGTACTCGCAGGCGATTCGAAACGGTGAAACGTTATGCAACAACAGGCACCGGTTCGCGGCTTGGCGTCTTGGGCTCGTGCTGCGTTTTGTCGAGAAGTTTCTCGGCATGTTGAATTTCACCTGGGGAACCCTCGACGATCACCAGGTATTTGCCGGTCTTCAACTCGCCCTCGTATTGAACGATGCTGTTGTTCGGTCGACATGGTCTTGCTGGACATTGATGAACCGGGGATGCACTGAACGAAACCAGAGGCTGGCCATTCGCCAGCCCCTGGACACAGGCGTATTGATTCCGTTTGCCAATCGGCCACGCTTTAGCTGCCGAATTCAGCGTTCTTGTCGATCGCTTCGATCACAGTGAGTACGTGCTTGTCGGTCGCCTTGGTCGTGACGCGGATCTTCATTCCCGACTTCAACTGGCTGAGTTTGCACTCCTTGCCGTCACAGCAAATCGCCGGGTGGGCCGAGAGGGTGTGCGAATGCTCTTTGCCATCTTTGTCAGTCATCTTGAGCGAGTCGCCGGTGACACTGACGACCTTGCCGTCATGGGTGTTCGCGAACATTTCGTTCTTGTCGATCGCTTCGACATGGGTGGCGGACTTCTTGTCGCCATTCTTGGTGGTCACTCGGATCGCAACTGCTCAATAACCCCGCGGTCGGCGCGCGGTCCGGCGGCGCTCGTCGCAGGCGTCGATTGAGTGCGCGAGTTTACGGAGGTGGAGAAGTTGCCTCAGGCCGCTGCCATTATCCGGTCTCGGGTGCGGGGGTCGCAGTCGCTTCGGTCGCCTCAGCCGCCTTCCGCATGAGATCCGACAGACGAGGGATGAGTCCCGTTCCGCTCAGTCGATCGCGAAGATACTCGCAGAAACTGACGCCCAGTTTCCGGCA
>CAMATH010000017.1 GCA_945860955.1 Planctomicrobium piriforme | reverse complement strand
GTCACCAACAGGCACTTGCGATGTTGCGTCAGGAGGCCGACTTGATCGAAAACTCCACCGCCCCGGTCCGGTTTCGCATTGATGACTGGCAATACGACGCGCGGAACGCGCGACTATTACTGCTGTTGCTGCTGATCGAGTGTGGTCAGAAAGCCGGCGACCCGCTCATCGCGACAGAAGCCGCCACGATCGGCGCGCAACTCCAGTCGGTCTCGGGAAATCCCCCGCGCGTCGATCTCTACACCCGCAACCAGCTTTCGCCACGAGCCCTGGCGACATTCCAGAACGATCCCGACCACTTGTACTTCGAAAGCGTCCATGTCGCGCCGGCGTGGTTCAGCAAGATTCAGCAGAATCCCGCCGCCCCAATCCAGGTGGAGGTCACGTATAAAGTCCAACAGACCCACGGGGGGGGGACTCGCAGAGATTGGGGCCAACGGACAGAAACGCGTGTGATTCGTTGAAATGCCCATAGCAGATCGACGACGGAGACACAGACCCCCTGCTGCAGCAGGGCGGCGCATTTGGTGACGAATGCCCGCCGGCTTTCGAGCCGGTCTTTGTTCCCCGGGCTGACGATCTCGATCGCCGCGACGAGTTGACGGTCGCGACTGTAGTCGTAGATCAAGACTTCGTACGACGACTGGTCGGCGAGATCCAGATCGACGGTCAATGTCGGAGCAGGTACTGCGAGAGTCGTGGCGTGACGTTCGGCTTCCGAGCCGATCGGGTCAAGTTCCGGTTGCCCGCTTCAAATCCTTGATAGGCGGCCACATCGACTTCAAAATTGGGGCCGAGACGAACCCGTGGCTCGGCGGCAAAGCGCGGGGAGCAACGGTGATAGCTGCAGCACAATGGCCATGGGCCAGCCACCATTCAGCCCCTCAAAGGAAGACCGGGTCGACACGGGGGGGCGGAAGTGGTCACGCAGTGGCATGGCGGAGTTCTCCTTGTGAGAGATGATACTTCGCGACGGTGAGGGTGTCGAATTGCTGGTTGCGATCTGAAGAGACGAACTGAAAACCGGCAAGAGGCACCCAGTGACACCGGTGAGTTCAACGATTTCAGCGGGAATCGAGTGTACAGTCTCATCAATGTCAACCACTGGACACTGGACCCATGCCTTGATCTTGTTTGAGAAAAACGTGGGAGCGGGTCGACTCTTCATCAACCTTTCTCGGTAAACCTCCCGAGTTTTTGGACTCTGTGAATTCCACGTGATTCTTGGATCGACGGACTTGAGCCATGGAATCTGCCGAACATAGTGTCACTCCATCGTGATTCCAGGCGCTCTCGTTGCGCCCGGATTCACTCCCCTGCGAATTGGCAAGATCTCAAGCCAAAGGAATCGGGACGATGGAAATTGGCATGTCGGTCGGAATCACCGGGGCCGTAGGAATTGCCGCCGGTGCCTGGTTACGTCAGCGTCACCGCTGGAACCGGGATCGGCATTACGAACGCTTGGCTTCCCATGAGGCCGAGACGGTTCTGAAATTCCCGGTGGCGTTGTCGGCGACTGTTGCGGAACCGTCGACATTGGCCGCCACGTTCGATCGGGAGCGGGTGATTCGAACAACTCCGTTTCTCGCTCCCGATTGCCTCGAGGCGCTGCGAACGGAAGCTTTGGCGACGCGCTCCGAAATGGAACCGAGTTTCATACCGCTGCACAAGCAGGGACACACTCTCTCGTACGAGAAGGTGATTCGGCTCGCACCACGTTCCTGGAGTTTCTTCCGCAGTCCGCAGGTGGTCGAGTGGCTGCAAGGGGTGACCGGTGTGCCCATGCTGCCAACCCCGATTCAGGATCAAAGCACACTGTCGTTGTTGTGCTACCAGAATGAGGGGGATCATATTCAGTGGCACTACGACCACAATTTCTATCGGGGTCGGCATTTCACCGTGCTGCTGGCATTGGTCAATCGTGGGGACTCGAACGGACTGTCGCGCAGCGTCTTTCAACGACAGCTTCCCGACGGGGGGATTGAGGAATTTGAAACCGCCGAGAACTCGCTTGTGGTCTTTGAGGGAGGCAAAGTTCGGCATCGCGCCACGCCGGCGGCGGCGGGCGACCTGCGCGTTGTCCTCAGCATGACCTACTGTGCCGACCCTCGGATCAGTTGGGTCAAGGAAGCCGCTCGAAGATTCAAAGACACCGCGTTTTACGGACTCCGCGCGTTGTGGGATTGACCCGGAACCGGATCTGCAGTCGTCCCGCGCGCGATCGCCGCCGCCGCCCATCCGGTCGCCATGAGGGAAATGAACTGGTCTTTTCCGTGGGGATCGCCATTGTCGAAAAAGACCTGGACCGGCTTGGCCCGTGTCGCCACGTGCCACGAGCCATCCGGTTTCTGCGTCCGGCTCAAAAATTCCACGCCGCGACGAATGGCCGGGTGGTCGGATGAAACGCCGGTTTCCATCAGGGCATACACTGCGGTCCCGCTGGCGTAGGCATCACTGGGCAACTCATCGGTCTGTCGCCATCCCCCATCAGGCTGCTGGCTTTCGAATAACGCCGTTCTCGCAGCGTCCCGTTCCTCCTCGGATCCTCCGAGACGTTTCCAACCCCACGCGTGTGCGACCCGATCTTCGTGCAGCGGTCGTTCGGCGGTCCGCAACCAATTGCGTGCCTTTTCGACTGCCCGATCGCGGTCGGCGTGTTGAGATTCGTCGGCGAAGTGTGCGACTCCGGCCGCCGCCAGCACCGTCGCGAACGCGACCGATTCTTCCGACGGTGGCCGAATCGAATGCAGTCCCCAGTGTCCATCTTCAGCCTGCGTTTTCAACAGAAACGTCACCATGGCGCGGGTCAGATCGTCGGCGGGGTGATTGCCCAGCCGAAACGTCCAGAGCCCGTATCCCACCGTCAGTCCCTTACCGCCGATTCCCTCCCCCGCGTTCAAATCGGCGATCTTCCCCCGGAAACTGGCGTCGACGAATTCCAGCGTCGACGCTTCGAATTCCGGTTTCCGCTCGATCTTCAACCGCTCGGCTTCGCGATGCGCCAGGAGTGGCAACGTCTGGTGATGGCAGGCGAAGCACTGGCGATGTTCGGGGTATTCCTTCGCGCCCCGTTCGAGGAGCGAGAGCGCCTTTGTCACTATAAATTGTGGGGTTTCCGCGACAACCGGCGGTTCCGCCGTTGCGGTTCGCAAGCCGCATTGAGGAGCGATTCCCAGTGCCGACGACAGCAGGATCAAGGAGCAGATTGGGCGGAATGGCATGATCGAGGACTCGCGAATGGGTCGATCGGGGGGAGGGGACCGCGGTACGGAATTATACCGAATTCGTCCAGGAAGCGGCGGCTGTTCTTGCTTCACGATTTTTTGACCGTTAACATCGCTGCGTGGCCCACCTCACTTGGGTCCCGAGCCCTCCCGGATCTTCTCTGCGAACAATGACCAAGTCGACTGATATCACGATTCTTGAGGCCCGCTGCACCTTCGAGCCGACTCCGTTTCGGTCGCCTTTGAAGTTTGGTGGTCGCGTTATGGACCGCGGGGCGCTGATCAATGTGGAAGTGACCGTTGGAACCCGCAACAAACGGACCGAGGCGGGCTTTGGCAGCATGCCGGTCGCGCCGGTCTGGGCGTGGCCCTCAAGTTCGATTTCGGTCGAACAGACCGAAGAGGCGATGAAGGCGTTCGCCGAAGAGATCGTTGAACTGGCGACCGACTACCCCGATTACGCCCACCCGATCGAAATCGCGGAAATGGTCAACGGGGAGTATGAACACCTGGCGAAGAAGCTGCAGCAGAAGATGAAGCTTGCCGAGCCGATGCCCTACCTGGCGCAGCTCGTGGCGGCCAGTGCGCTCGACGCGGCGCTGCACGACGCCTACGGTCGGGTCCACGGCGAAAACAGCTACAACCTGCTCTCGTCGAAGTACATGAATCACGACCTGTCGGAATATCTCGACAAGTCTTTCAAAGGGGAGTACCTCGACAAGTACACGTTGCGCGAGCCGAAAAAGCGAATGCCGCTGTACCACCTGGTGGGTGCGCTCGATCCCCTCACCCCCGCGGACGTGCAGAAAAAGATCGGCGACGGTCTTCCCGAACATCTGGGAGAGTGGATCAAGTACAACGGCCTGACCCACCTCAAGATCAAATTGAACGGAGACGACCTGGCGTGGGACGTTGAACGGGTACTTACGGTCGACCGTGTCGCGAGCGAAGCGCAAAAAGCGCGGGGCTGCGCCGAGTGGGTCTACTCGCTCGACTTCAATGAGAAATGCGCCAACGTCCAGTACGTTCTCGATTTTCTCGGAAAGATCCGGGAGCAAAACCCGGCCGCGTACGATCGGGTGCAGTACATCGAACAGCCGACCCACCGCGATCTGGCGGCTCATCCCGACAACAAAATGCACGAAGCCGCCAAACTCAAGCCGGTCGTGATTGATGAGTCTCTGGTCGACTACGAGTCGTTGCTGCTCGCTCGCGAACTCGGCTATACCGGCGTCGCGCTGAAGGCGGGAAAAGGTCACAGCGAGTCGCTGTTGATGGCTGCCGCCGCTCAGAAGTTTGGGATGTTTCTCTGCGTGCAGGATCTCACCTGCCCCGGGTACTCCTTCCTGCACTCGGCGAGTCTGGCGGCGCGAATTCCCGGCGTCGCGGGAATTGAAGGAAACGGTCGGCAGTATTGCCCGGCGGCCAATCGAAAGTGGAAGTCCCAATTCCCCACGATGTTTGAAATCAAGGACGGAACGGTGGGGACCGAGGCGCTGTCGGGCGTGGGTCTGGGCTTTTAGTCCCAGTCCGATCGCGATCGCGAACCCAATCGTGTGACGCGGTCAATCCGAATCCATTCCGAAATCTCGCAACTTCTGCCGCAACGTGCCGCGGTGCAGTCCCAGTAACTGCGCCGCGGCCGCTTTGTTCCCGCCGGTCTTTTTCAACGCGACCGACAGTGCCGCAGGTTCGACCAGCCTCATCAAGGCGTCGTGCAGGCCCGGGGCGTCCGGACTCGCCATCTCGGTTGGAAATTGTTCCGCCCAACGGGTTACCGCCGTTCGCAACTCCTCGACTGTCGTCGCGGGTCCAACTACGGCGAGCGCGGGGGACGGCAGATGCTCAACTTCAATCTCGCCTCCCCGCGCGACGATCGCCGCGTGTTCCACGGCGTTCCGCAATTCGCGAACGTTTCCCGGCCAGCTTCGACGCTCGAGTTCCCCGAGTGCCGCCGCGGAAAACCGTAAGGAGCCGGTTGCCCCTCGTCCGGAGGTTTCAATCGACTCCAACAAGAAATGGTGGGCCAACAGACTCACATCTCCAGGTCGGTCCCGGAGCGCGGGGAGTGGAATGCGAAACGCCCCCAACCGGAAGAAGAGGTCTTCGCGAAAATCGCCTTTGGCGATCGCTTGTTCCAGCGATCGATTCGTCGCAGCCACGACCCGCACATCGACCGGTACCGCGGTCGCCGACCCGACCGGGTACACCTCCCGCTGTTCCAGCATGCGTAAGAGCTTCACCTGCAAGGGAGGGGAGACCTCGGCGATTTCATCGAGAAACAGTGTTCCAGCATTCGCCTGCTCGATCAGTCCCGAGCGCGCTTCGTGCGCACCGGTGAAAGCCCCCCGCACGTGGCCAAACAGTTCGCTTTCCACCAGTCCGGGATTGAGCGCCGGTATACAGACCGGAACGAACGGCCCCTCCTTGCGCCCACCGTGGCGGTGAATCGCCCGCGCCACCAGTTCTTTCCCGGTTCCGCTTTCCCCGGTGATCAGGACGCTGACCGTCGAAGGGGCAACCAGGGCGATTTGCTTGAAAACCTGCTGCATGACCGGTGACGCGCCGAGCAGTGTTGCCGGCTGTCGTGACGGGGACGCCACGAATGTCGGCTTCCCCGAAAGAGGTTTCGGAGAGACTGCGGCCAGCGCCCGCTTCAATACCGACACCGCGTTGTCGAGATCAAACGGTTTCACCAGATAATCGAACGCTCCTTGTTCCAACGCCCGAACTGCGGTGTCGAGACTGCCGAACGCGGTCATCACCACCACCGGGGCCTCACCCAGTTCGTGTCGCAATTCACGCATCACCGACAACCCGTCCCGTCCCGGCAGGCGGACATCCAGCACAACCAGTTCCGGCCGCTGGCCCCGCGCGATCATCGCCAGCGCCTCTTCGGCCGACGGTGCCACGTCGACGGCATGCCCTTCTTCGGTGAGCGCTTCACGAAAGGCCCAGCAGATGGCCGGCTCGTCGTCGACGATGAGGATCTGACTCATGGTGCGGCACCTGTGGGGGAATTCGGAAGATCCAAGGACGCGTCCCGTTGGCTCGCCGGCAGGGTCAGACGAAACCTGGTCCACCCAATGTCGCGTTCCCACACCAGTTCGCCACCATGATCGCGCGCGACTTGCCGAACAAGCGCCAGACCCAGCCCGGCCCCTTCCGGTTTGGTCGAAACAAACGGCTCAAACAATGTGTTCGCGATTTCGCCGCTGGGACCCTTGCCATCGTCGCTGATTTCGATCGAGACTCTGTCGTTCGCCTGTGTTGCTTGCAGAACGACACGGCCTCGGGGACCCGCCGCCTCGATCGCGTTGAGAGTCAGGTTCAGGATCGCCGACTTGAGCGCGGCCTCATCGCACGTCACTGCGATGTGATCACCCTGGGGATTGTGATCAAAATGCGTCCCCGCATGTTCACACGCTGGGGAAACAAGCGAACCCACGTCGGCTAACAAGGGATCGACCAGTATTCGGGACGCGGGACGGGATTCCGCCCTCCCCAGCGACAGCAGGCCGCGGACCTGTGTCTCCAGCAGCGCGAGTTGCCGCAATGCCACGTCAATGCTCTGGTCGTTGGCCCCCGTGGCGCAGCGGCGGGAGTGCAATTGCAGGGCGAGTCGGGCACCGGTGGCGGCATTGCGGAGGCTGTGTGCGAGTCCGCCGGCGAGCTGGGTGAGGAGCTGTTCCCGCTCGGCCTGGCGAATGGTCGACTGCATTGCTCGCAGACGGTCCGCCATGCGATTGACCGCCAGCTCGACATCCCGCATTTCGTCATCACGAAGTTGCACGGGGAATTCGCGAAAGTCACCCCCCGCGATGGCCGACGCCTGCCCTTCCAGCAGCCTCAGGCGTTTGCCGAAACGTTGACCCAGCCAGGCGGCGACCCCCAGAGTCAGCAGCATGGCTGCCCCTCCGACGGACAGTGGAAACAACGCCGCCTCCCACCGGGCCCGCGTCCAGCGAGACTCAGGATAGAGGACGTAGAGAAACCGGGCCTCCCCCGCTGCCGGCCGGTCGAGTCGAACCACAAAATACCGGTTGTCGGCCACCTCAATCGCAGGCAGTCTGGGGAGTTCGGAGATTTCGGAATTCGATGCCGCGGCGGACTGAGTCAGTTGACTCAGGTCGGTTCCAACGGTCGTCGCGACCAATCGATCCTGAGCGTCGGTGGCGACGAAGTGTGCTCCGGACAGTCCGCGCATCGTCTCGAGGATGGTTTTGTTGACGGGAAAACTCGCCTGTCCCAGCGTTTCGACAAGCTGGTGCAATTGAGAGAGTGTCTGACGTTCCTGCTGACGGGCCGCGAGAAACGCCGCGACGACGGTCGTCCCCGCGACCGCCAGCAACACCACGCCCGCGAAGGGAAGCAGAATCTGGTTGCGGATGGGCCAGCGCACGGGGAGCGGTTCGCGGGAGGGAGGGGACGGTTCTCAGGCGGGATTGTAGTCGAAGCGCTGGGAGGACGAACGTCTTCGTGCGCATTCCAGGACGTGTGGTGTCGTGGAATCGCATTACGGGAGGGCGAGGCTCCTGCCGAGCCGCCGCTGTGCTTTCGACAGCAAAACGACGTTCTCTGGGCAGCACTCGACCCACGCTCTTTCGGAATCCGCCGCTGGATTCGCGGCGGCGCAAACGCGTGTGTGGGGTGTCCGCGACATCGAATTCAATTCGACAACACGGTTCGGTTGGATGCCGAGCGCTGCCCGGCGGGCGGTTCTTGGCGGTTGTTCGCACACTGGCGGCTCACGAGGACGTTCGCCCTCCCGCGATGTCGATGGCGTCCCATCCACGTGGATTGTCTGGCGATTACGAATTGGTTCCCCCCACCCGCGAATATCCGAGTTCCTCAGAACCAGTCATAGAGCAACACTCGCACTGCGGTTTGGATGGAATGTACACTCACAACGAGGTCATTCGACTCGTTCGAATTGGCTACGAACCATAATTCCAGACTCCTCCATTCAGGCCCCGTTCCGTGCTGACGCTTGCCACCAGTTCTCATCCGCCGTGCGGACTGATCCCCCGCCGGGACTGGCTGCGCTCGGCGGGGCTGGCGGGGTTGGCAGGCTTAGTCGCCAGGTCGCTTGCCCGTGGGGCGAATCCACCGGCTACGGGGCCGCGTCCCGTTGGATTCGGTCGTGCCAAGTCAGTTCTGCTGGTCTACGCCAGCGGAGGGCAGAGTCAGCTTGAAACCTGGGATCCCAAGCCGAGCGCTCCGCTCGAAGTACGCGGCGAGTTCCAGGCGATTCCCACCACGGTCCCCGGAACATTTCTGGGGGAACATCTTCCCCGCGTCGCGCAGCTCGCGCACCGTTACTGCATCGCGAGGGCGATGTCGCACGATGATCTCGACCACGGGTCCGCGAGCTACCTCACACTGACCGGGCAGTTTCATCCGATCAAATCGTCCAACCCGCCGCCGTTGCCCACAGACATGCCGGTCTATGGCGCGGTGTTGAACCGGATTCAACCCCCCGAGCGATTTCCCTACAACGCAATCCACATCAATGGACCCGTGCTTGTTCCGGAAACCCCCGCGCCAGGACAAAATGGGGGCATCCTGGGGCGTGACTTTGAGCCACTGGTTCTGGGAGACGTCACCACGAACGAAGCGCCGGTCCCCTGTCTTGATGCGCTTCCCGATTTGCCGGGATTGCGACTGACCGCTCGTCAGAATCTGAAGGCGAACCTGGAACGGGCGCTGGCGGACTACGACCGCAACCGAAAAATGGGTTCCCGTCGGGCCGCCGACAGTGACCTGCTTTACCAGCAGGCGTTCGAGATGCTGGCGACTCCGCGTTGCCGACAGGCGTTTGATCTCGCTGCCGAACCCGACCGTGTTCGCGACCGTTACGGCAGGCACCGCTCGGGCCAGGCGTGTCTCATGGCGCGGCGACTGGTCGAAGCGGGGGTGCCGCTCGTCACCGTGATGTGGAACCACTCGATCCGAGGTCAGGATCGCACTCCGGACCTCACCGATCAGTATGGGTGGGACACGCATAACGATATTTTCGAAGCGCTCAAGA
This sequence comes from Planctomicrobium piriforme, assembly GCA_945860955.1. Lineage (GTDB taxonomy): Bacteria > Planctomycetota > Planctomycetia > Planctomycetales > Planctomycetaceae > UBA10511. The sequence goes on along the minus strand of CAMATH010000017.1, from coordinate 71,602 downwards.
TCCACCTGCTACCACGTTTTGACGAGAGTTTCTCGGCACTGCTGGAAGACATGCACGAGCGCGGTCTGCTCGAAGAGACGCTGGTGATCTGCCTGGGCGAATTTGGTCGGGCCCCGCTGGTGGCAGCCGAACCTCGTTTTGCCGGCAATTCGCCGGGGCGCAAACACTGGGCCAGCGTCTATTCGATTGTTCTGGCAGGAGCGGGAGTCACCCCCGGTTCGATCTACGGCGCGTCAGACCGATTCGCGGGCCAGCCGGTCTCGGGCAAGTCGGGCCCCAACGATCTGGCGGCGACGATTTTCTGGGCGCTGGGAATCGACCCGGCGGGGCATTACCGCGACGCGGTCGACCGGCCCTATCCGATCGCAACGGGCCAGCCAATGCTGGGGTTGTGGGGATGAAATCGTAAGGATCGGTCAGATCCGACCAATCCGTCCGATCCACGACATCAGTCTGCCAGTTTCTGCGCGAACAGCCACTCCATCAACTTGGGATCGCGGTACGCCGGCTCCCACGAGTTGTGTCCGACCCCCTTGTATTCCGTGTAGAGGGGTTTGCCACCGGCCTTGGTGATCGCTTCGATCATGCGGCGGGAACGCTCTGGCTTCACGGCGGTGTCTTGATCGCCATGAAATGCCCAGATCGGCACCTTCACGATTCCGGCGGCGATCGTTTCGTCGCCGCCACCGCAAATCGGAGCCGCCGCCGCGAATCGTCTGGGGAAGCGCTGCACGAGATCCCAGGTACCGTAGCCCCCCATCGACAGTCCCGTGACATACAGCCGTTTTTGATCGACCGGGAACTCCCGTTCGAGTGAGTCGAGCAGCCCCAGCACCAGTTGCATGGTTTCTGATGGCTTTTCCGAAATCTTGTGCGAGTCGGTCGACCAGTCGACGTCCGCCCACAGTTTTTTGACCGGGCACTGGGGAGCGACAACGAAGCAGGGGTATTTCTCGCGATTTTCGGGTCTGGCGAAATCATTCATTCCGTGGACGAGTTGCACCGAATTGTCGTTCCCCCGCTCTCCCGCTCCGTGCAGAAACAACACCAGAGGGTACTTCTGGTCGCGGCGAAAGCCTTGTGGGAACATGATGCGATAAGGCAGCGATTTCCCTTCCGACTGAAAGACTCGCGATTGAAAGGCGGTCTGCGCATCGTCGGCCGACAGCGCGGCGATGGGGGCCAACAGAACGAGCAAAGGGCTGGTCAAACGAGAGATCCACTGGAACATGTGACGGCTCCGTGACAGGTTGGGTTGTGGTCAGCGCGACGCCCCGACCGAAGGGATTCGCGAACGCAGGATCCGGTCGGAGGAACCCCCGGACTGTATCAATTCCCAGGAGTTTTCACGACAAACCCGGCGAGTTCCCCGCTCCTGTCCCAAGAGCGAGAGGGGAATTTTGGCGCGATCTCCAAACCTAATGTTTCAGAACGCGTTTCAACAAGAACCAGGCGGCTCCGCCCATGCCGAGATTGCCAATCCACATTCCGATCGCCGGATCGATCACCGCATCTTTTCCCAGGTTCATCATCACCAGCACGATCGGATAGTAGATGATCAGTATGGGGATGAAACAGAGCGCGAAGCTGGTGAGAAACTGCCGACGCCCCTGCAACACCGCGAACGGACTCCCCACCAAAGCGAAAAAGAAACAGCTACAGGCCAATGCCAACCGCGAGTGGATTTCGGTGTACAGTTTGCGATAGCGTTCGGTCGCTTCATTCGATTTTTGCGTGTGGAGATCCTGTTTCTTCAGCGAAAGTTCGCCGAAGTCGCCATGGGATAGGGCGAACGCCATGGTGATCACCTGGCGACGGTCCAGTGACTCGCGTTCCGTGCGACACAGCCGCATCCCCGAACGGAGCTGCGAGATCGGAAGGTCGCGCGGCGGTGGGGCCTTCGAGCGAATGGGAAGCGGAAACGGATACTGCTCATCAGCGACATTCGCCTGATCCCCCCCCGGCAAGACGACCTGGCCCTCCACGAGACTCAACATCACATGCTGCTGTTCGAGATCGAACTGCAATGTCGCCTCGCGGGCGGTGATGTTGACCGTGTTGGGACTCCCCGGGAGCTTGTAACGGAAATGGGGTTCGATCAGCTTCGAACCTTCAATCGCCCGGACAGAAATCGCGATCCCGCGATCCGGATCTGAAAAGTGGTTTTTCTCCTTCAGAATGCCGAGGAAGATGTCTTCCATCGCGGTCAGGATCACCCGCTCGACGTTCGACCGCGCCCAAGGGATCACCTGGTCTGTCAGCCAGAACGTTCCCAGACTCAAGACCGCCGCCGCGATGTAGGCGGGCCACAGCACCGACATGACGTTGATTCCCGCCGCCTTGATCGCCGTGATCTCGTTGTCCCCCGCCAGTCGTCCGTAAACGACACAAACGGTGAGCAGAAACGTCGCGGGGATCGTGAACGGCAGCAGGCTGGGAACGACATAGGGGAGAATGTCGCGAATCTGCTGTGGCCCCAGCCCGTTCTTCGACGCCTCGCCGATCACTCCGACAATCACCAGCATCCCGGTCAGCGACAACAGCGTGAGTGCGAACACCCAGATCAGTTGCCGCAGCACATACCGGTGCAGAATGGTCATGAGAAGTTTGTGGTCCGGCGCGCGTGGAGGGTGCGTGGAGATGGTAGGACGAGGGGCGTCGTATAGGGGGTTTGTGTTCGTTGGGTCAAGCCCAAGTGACTTTGGAACCGGATCGCGAATGTGCCGCCCTGTCGCGTCGAAAACTCCCTATTCCCACGCCACGCCCCCCGTGGTATAAGGCCGCGCAGGTGTCGTCGGCGGAGAGGATCTCCAGCCGGGATTGGTTCAGGAGTGAACAGGATGTCGCCGCATTTTTCGATTTGCCGGATCGCGCTGCTGGCGTTTTGCCTCGGTGTCGCGGGATGCAAGGGCCTGCCGCTGATGTCGGGCGATGATGGCAAAGAATCGCTGGCTCCCGACTTTGGCTTGAATTCCGTGCCCCGGCAGTGGGAACCCGACTTCGAAGACGGGGATACCTCCGCACGGGCCGACCAGAAGCCCGTTTCGGCATTTGATGTCAATGACGAGGATGATCTGCGATCGGTCAAAAAGTCCCCTCCTGCCGAAAAGAATGTCTTCCAGAAATACCTGAAGGGGGGACGTTCGGAAAAATCGGACAAGGGGGAACGCAAGACGCTCCCCAAGAGCGAGCCGACTTCGAAATCGGAACTGGACGACGATTTCGGACCGTGATGCGTCGCGCCGCGTTATTTCTCGCGGGGTGAAGTCTCCGGGAACAACCGACGGGTGGAATTGAACGGAATCCAGCAGGCCGCGGCCAGCACATAGAGGAGCGAAAAGGCCAGAAAGACCCCGTCCCAATCAGGCGGGGGATCGGTGGGCTGGCGATTCGCGGCGTTTCCCAAAACGAAGGGAATGAGGTGGGGAAAGGCCGCCGCCCCGACATTTCCCCACATGTTCATGATCGAAAACACAATCGCCAGGGACTTTCCCCCCAGGTCCATCGCGACGGTATAGGCGGCCGGGCCAGCGGCGGCCGCGAAAAACGCACCGAGGCAAATCACCGCCATCGATTGTCGAATGTCGGTGAGGTGGTACCCCACCCACATCAGGCCGGCGCAGATCAGCAGACATCCAACGGCGAGTCCCTGGCGACTGATTCGACGATCGCCCGTCTTTCGCTCCAGCCAGTCGGAAGCCCATCCACCAGCAATTGGGCCGAGCGCCGCCGCCGCGATCGGCAGCCCATTCACGTACCCGGCGATGGTCAGGGACAACCCCCGGGCCTCTATCAGATACGTCGAAAACCAGCTTCCATAGAACATCTGGGCTCCGGCGCGGAAGAATTGCTGTGCTCCCAGACACCAGAGCGGCCAGGCGACCGCGAGGGCGAGCCACGAAACCGACACCCGTTCGGCCATTCCCCCGGTCGGCACCACCGGTGTCAATAGTTGCCGTTCCGCGTCATTCACAGACGGATGTTCCCCGGGAGAGTCGCGAAAGACCCACCAGAACCACACGGCCCACAGGAAGCCGGGGATGGCGAAGATCAGGAACATCGTTCGCCATCCAAAGTTCTCGGTCAACCAGCCGGCGAACGTCGCGCCAAGATACCCTCCGACTTGCATGAAACCCGCGAGGAGACCGTTCGCCAGTCCGAACCGGTGCGGCGGAAACCACCGACGAATGGATAAGGTCGTGCAGGTGAAGATCCCGGCCTGGGCGGCCCCCATGATCAGTCGACAGGCCAGCAGACCAGGCAGTCCCGTCACCAGACTGGTCAAGCCACACGCGATCGACCACGCGACGGCCATAACCCCCAACGCTCGGCGAGTACCAAATACCTCGGCGAGTTTACCTGCGGGAACCTGAAACAGCGCGTAGGTGACAAAAAACGCCGACAGAACATCGGCCATCGTCCCTAACGACAGTCCCAGATCCTCGCGAACCGCACTTTCAATCGTCCCCAGACACTGGCGTTGAATATAGGCGGTTGTGGCCGCCAGACACAGCGCCGACAAAATCAGCCAACGAACTCGCGTGGGAGCCAGCGACTGATCCGGGTTGGCGTGATCATTCATGGGACGTTACGGGGTTTTGACCTTGAAAGGATCATGTTCCGCCGGATCACCCGATTCCAGTCCCAGTTGAAACCATTTCAGTCGCTGCTCGAACGTCGCGTAGTCATACTTCTCGGCGACAATTCCCCCATCGTCCTTGCAATTCTCCAGACGATCGCGTGTGACGGCCTGAATCGCCTTCATGGCGACATCCAATGAGTTCTCTTTCGCCAGTTTTCGGAAACGGCTGGATTGATGCGCCCAACAGCCTGCGAAATAATCGGCTTGCAATTCGAGCTGGGTTTGCTGTTTGAGCCGTTCGAACGGTTTGAGGTCGAATTCACGCTGCCGCACACGGTCGGTGATTCCCATGCGGGTCTGCAGGTGTTTCCCCATCAGCCGGCCGATCACGTAGGCATGGGCCAACTCCGCAGTTTCGCTTGAACGGATCGTCAACTCGTCAAAGAAATCCATTTCGAGGTAGAGGCGTTCGTCGGCAAAACAATAGAACGGTCCCGCGACACTTTGAAACTCAAAGCACTCGGTCGTCACCCGATTTCGAAATACGGAACGCTGGGGAGGCTGGTAGGCGATACCAAGCTTCTGCGCGAGATCCTGGAACATCGGATCGGCTTCCGCCAGCAGCTCCCCGGGAATCCCGGGGACTTCGACCCGTTCACTTTCACCATTCCCGTCACCTTGACCGAATCCCTGGTTCTCGTCGATCTGCCGCATCAAGTCGCCGAGGTTTCCGCCAGCGAGCAGAAACAACCCAAAGATCCCCCCGAAACCGGCAACAACCAACAACAACAGCCCGACCCGGCCCACCCCACTCCGCGGGTGGCCTGCGACGACTTGAAAACGTTTGAGGCCGGTCATGATGAACGCGAAGAATCGAGAAGAGGGCGTTAAACGCGACAATTCAGACGTCGCCGCCGTTACAGTTCATCGGCGGCAAACGTGTCCCCTTGCCGCATGTCGCCAGTCTTCAGCCCCTTTTCAAACCAGCGCATCCGCTGCTCCGACGAGCCGTGGGTGAACGATTCGGGACGCACATAACCCTGGGCTTCCTGCTGCAACGTGTCGTCGCCGATGGCGCTGGCGCAGCGCAGACCTTCGCGGATATCGCCGGCGTCCAGAATTCCCTTTTTCTTCTGGGCATGGTGCGCCCAGACGCCCGCGTAGAAATCCGCTTGCAATTCCAATCGCACCGACGCCTGATTGTATTCGGCTTTCGAGACTCGCCCTTGCAGCCGATGGACCTTTTCTGTCTGTCCGAGCTGGTTCTGAATATGGTGGCCGATTTCGTGCGCGATGACGTACGCCTGCGCGAAATCCCCCGGAGCTTTGAACCGGTCCTGCAACTCTTTGTAAAACGCCAGGTCGATGTAGACCTTCTGGTCGGCCGGGCAATAGAACGGTCCCACGGCGGCGTTGGCGCTCCCACAGGCGGACTCGGTCCGCCCCGAAAACAGCACCAATGTCGGCCGGACATATTTTTTGTTGTACTCCTTGGGAAGCAACTCGTCCCACACATCCTCGGTCGAACCCAAGACTTTTTTTACAAACTCTCCCAGCTTCTCCTCTTCAGGAGTCAGTTCCCGCTCTCCCTCCGCTTTGCCACCTCCTCGGGCCTGTTGCTGCTGCTGTTGGCCCATCTGCTCCATCACTTTTTGTGGATTCCCTCCCATCAGCATCACAATGACGGCGATCACTAGGCCGACCAGGCCACCTCCCGCGATCATCGGCCCCGTCCCCATGCGGCGACGATCCTCAACATTGTCACTGGCACGTTGCTCATCCAAACGCATGGCGATTCTTCCTCGCTCGGGAGTTTCCGGTGGGAATGCGAACTGAACCACGCGGACGATATGCCCGCGAGGGAACGCCTATCTTCAACACTGTCGGTATCAAAGACAAGCCGAACGGAGGGGATTTCCCGCATTCCGCGGAAATTTTCGGCGCGGGACATTCCACCCGAACATGCCCGCCTTGGGGGCTGTCGTTTTTTATCGACGACGCTTCGCGGCGTCGCTCCGGTTGTGGTTCCCGCGAAGCCGAACCGCAACCGACTATGGCAAACACGCGACCGGATCGCCTCAACCGGCAGCCTCGTGGGAGCATCCTATCATCCGGTCACCCGGAGTTTCGGCGACACCCTGGTCGCGGGCAGGCCCCGATTTTCGGAAGAACCGTCTGCCTACGATTCATTTCGTCGAGCCGTCGAATCTGTTCGGCACCACAGTGGGGACAATCGCGAAACCGCTCGGCGTCCCACAAATCCACGAAGACCCGGCCGCGATTCCACGGGATCGCCCGCTCCAAGACCGCTTCCAACTGCGACAGCCGGGGAGGCGTGTATTCTCCGATTCTTTCCAATGCGTCGACCGCACCGTTCCCCGAGCGCGTGGGAATCACCGTCGCGACGCGAATTCCGCAATCAAACGCGAATTCGAGGGAACGGAGTGCCCAATCGACCGACTCGTCCGTCGGCATGTAGGGGGGTTGCAACAAAATGAATGCCCGGGCATGAATCCCGTGCGACTTGAGGTATTCCGCCCCCCGTCGAAAATCGTCCAAGGTCATCTGTTTGTTGAGACTGGGCAGAATCTGGGGGTGGACTGTCTCCAGTCCCATGGCGACCTCGAATTCCATAGGGTGCGACGGAAGCGGAGTCACCCGGTGCGAGTCCATTTCCCGCCGGGCGGTGTGCAACAGGTCGCGAAATCGTACACAGGCGGGACCAGTCAACCGGGGATGATTTTCCACGATGACGGTTTGAAACTGCGCGACTTTCCGTGCGATTTCCGGGTGGTCGTCCGGGGGAATCGCCTGGGCGTCGAAGAAATTGCCGCTGTTGTACAGTTTGATGTGGCGGGCGGCGGGGAGTCGCTCCAGCGCGTGGTCAATCTGCCTCGGGATCGCTCCGGGCGGCACAGTCGTCGTGGTGGTGTTTTTCCAAAGATCGCAATAGAGGCACCGAAACGGGCATTCGCGGTTGGTGAGAAAAAGCGTCGCGACATCTTCGACCGGTCCCGCCGCCGTCGCCTCGGGTTCCACAAAAAACGCTCCTGGTACCTCCGGGTTGACGGGGTTCCGCCCCCCGCGCAATTCCAGGATCTTACGTTCCGTCACCACACTGTGGATCACGCCTCAATTCCTTCGGACTGTGGCCTCGGGTCACACCGCCAACTCCCCACCTTTCGCCGGGCACCCACAGAGGTTAAACTTCACTCACGGTTCGTCTGTTCCCTTCTTCGCGAAACCCCGGCTCGTCGACTGGTGCCTCGATGGTACGTACTTTGCAAGTTTTTCGCTGGGGATTCACTGTCCTTTGGATCGGGCTGGCGTTGCCCGGCACGGTTTGGGCTCAGGAAGCGAATGACGACCCGTTTGCGGAGGAGACGAAACCTTCCTCCAAGACCGAGACGCCAACTCCGCCTGCCAATCCCCCGGTCGCGCAGCCAGCCGTTCCCAAATTCGACTTGAAAACGGCCCTCCCCAGATTGCGAGCGGCCGACAGCAAACTTGTGCAGGATCGGATCGATTCGGGCAAGATCTCAGACGAAGCGGCCTCGCGAAAGATCGTCGCGGGTGTGGACGCGATGTTTCTGGGAAATGTCTTCTACGGCAACAATCAGAACCCGCGGTTCTTCGCCGCCAAGGTGGTGTTCGTCAATCTCACAGCCGAGCCGTTCGTCCTGACGCGCGACGCCGTGGAACTGGTGGTCGACGGCATGGGAATGGCGACGAAAGAGGCTCCGCAACAATTTCAGTTCCACTCATTCCAGATCGGGCAACAGGGAATTCAAGTCAAAGACGCCCAGATGCCCGAAAAAGTCGAAGTGGGACCGGGTGAGGGGGCGACCACCTGGATGATGTTCCCCGAGATTCCCTCGGGGAGCCACATTCCCCCAATGCAGTTGAAGATCAAGACGCCCGGCACCCCGGTCGAGTTCGACATCAACGGCCTCGCCCGGGAACAGTTGGGAATTGAGGTCGAGCGGGTTGGGCCCAGAAAGTCCTTGGGACTGATTTCGGTGGCTGGCGAACTCACCAACATCAGCACGGGGATTCTCGCGGATGAACTGGAAAAACTGGTCGCGGACCGGGTCGTGCGGGCGGTGGTGACGTTTCGTCCTGGTGCCCGACTGTCCGACCATCAGTTGCACAACTGGATTCAGAATGCGGCGAATATCGTGGGTCGGGGCCAGCAGATGGGGGACACCCAATTTCCAGCGCTCCCCGCGGCCCTGCGCGAACTGCACCTGGTGAATCTGCCCAACCCGGGCGCTCAGGGCCAGCCCGGCCCCCCACAAGAAAATCAGCCGAAGCCCCCGCCGCCAGTGGTGGCGAATGTGGTCCTGTTTGGAGGAGGCGGTCCGAACGCCGCACCCCGGCTTCACGCCACCGAGGTCGACGCGGTCATCTCGGCGCTGCGGAGCGCCTTTGAGAATCTTCCCCGACCCGAATTGGTTCGGTCCCTTGGGAGCGCCAACCGTTTGGAAAGGGCAGCCGCTCTGGCCGGGGGCGCGGCCCGATTGGCCGACGACAAGCTCCCGCTCGTGCTGGATGCGGTCTTGGACGACGACGTGATCATCCAGCAGACGGCGCTGGCGGCCCTTTCGAATTTCGGTACCCCCGAAGCCGTGGGGCGGTTGGTCTCGGTCGCCCGCAGGAACACCGAACCGGTCTCGTCCACCGCGATCGCCAGTCTCGCGGGTTCGCGCTACACAGCGGCTCACGAGGCGCTGTTGCTGTTGCTGCGTGATGAACCGCCGGAACTGAAGAAGACAATCGTCCGCACGTTGGCGCAATTCCCGAAACCGCTCTGGTCGGAAGCGATTTATGAATTTGTGCAGGACGGCCGACAGGGATTGAATGTCGAGGCGCTCAACGCGTTGGTGCAGGTGGGACATCCCCGATTGGTTGAGGTTCTGGCCAAGGCGATCAAGGGGGAGGACGACGCGCTGCGTCAACAGGCGCTGACGGTGCTGATTTCGCGGTCCGACCGCGAAAGCGAAGAAATCGCCCTGGAATTCACTGTGGCGTACCTCGCCGACAAGGAACCGATGGGCAGCATGTACACCCTGCTGAACCGTGTGAAGGACCGCCGAACGCTTCCCTTGCTACTGGCGAAATTTGACGCGTCCCAGAACAAGACGAGCCTGATTCAAACGATCGCGTTGATGGGGGATCAGGAGACGGCAAAAGTGCTCGTGGAAAAATTCCCCAAACTGCAACCGCATGAAAAGGGGACCGTGATTCAGGTGATGGCCCGGTTGGACAAGGTGCGCTTTCGGGAACTCGCGCGAGAGGCGCTGCTGGCCAAAGACGGCTCATTGTTCAGCTACGCGATGCAGGGACTTCAGGAGGATGGCGGTCCGGAGACAGTGCGTCTGATGATTGAAGCGCTGGAAAAGGCGGAACAGCCGAACGTTTGGAACCAATTGATGTACTCGCTGGCGAACACGGGTTCTCCCCAGGCGCGAGCCGCCCTGATCAAGGCGCGAGATTCGGGCGATGCCAATAAGAGGAATGTCGCGGTCGGCGCTTTGCAAAACATGAAGTACCGGTCCCCGGGTTGGCAGTTCTACAGCCAGGCGCAGGCGATGATGCGCGAACAGAAGTACAAAGAGGCGGCGGAGCAGTTCGCCCTCTCGATTCAGATGGATCCCGGATTCGCCGACTCCTACGCGGAACGCGGCATCGCGCTGATGCACCTGGAAAAGTGGGACGATGCTGGAAAAGACTTCGCCAAGGGATGGGAACTCGACCCGTACAACAGCCTGGCGCTGACGGGACAATGCCTGGTGGGAATTCTCTCGGGGGGGAAAGTCGAAGACGCGGTGAAGAAACTGGAAGAAAACCGCGAGAAATTCCCGTCAAACCCAGTCTTCCAATACAACGCGGCGTGCGTCTATGGGCGGGCGTACGAACGTGTGGCCAAGGACGAGGCGAGCCCGGAACGCGACAAGAAATTGCAGGAATTCAAGACCGCCGGACTGGCCGACTTGAAGAAATCATTGGAGATGGGTTTCCAGGATGTCGAATTGATGAAAAAAGACCCCGATCTCGCTCCGTTCCGGGAGATGCCGGAATGGGAAGAATTGCAGAAGTCGAAACCCGACGCGACGAAACCGGCCAACGCGGGCGGTCCCGCCGCCATGATGCGCCGCGCACGGGTCCAGCTCGCGGCCCCGCAGGTCGCCAAGTGATGTCGGTGACCGCGGCCGAAAAGACGCTCGTCTGTTCTCTCACACACGGAAGAAAGTTGGACACGGAATGGTCTATCTGAATCGAATCTACACCAAAACCGGAGACGATGGCACGACCGGGTTGGGGAATGGCACGCGCGTTCCCAAAACGCACCCCCGCATCGCCGCCTACGGTGGGGTGGATGAACTCAACTCGGTCTTGGGGTTGCTGCTGGCCGACTGTCCGCAATTTGAACATGCCGAGTGGCTGTTGCAGATCCAGAACGACCTCTTTGACCTGGGAGCCGATTTGTGCGTTCCGGAAGCCGAACCCGAGCCGCTTGACGAAAACGACAAGGGGGACACGGCCGTTGTGGAAGCAACGCGGCCACCGCTCCGTGTCGTCGAATCGCAAGTGGAACGGCTCGAGGGTTGGATCGATACCGCGAACGAACGCCTCTCGCCATTGACCAGCTTCGTTCTGCCGGGAGGGACTCCTCAGGCGGCAAGGCTGCACCTGGCGCGAACGGTTTGTCGGCGTACCGAGATCGGCGTGCTGCAACTGGCCGAGTTTGAACAGATCAACGAGTGCGTCACCTGGTATTTGAACCGGCTGTCGGATCTGTTGTTCGTGCTGGCCCGTTGTGCCAATGGCAACGGGGCGGGGGACGTTCTGTGGGAGCCGGGGAAGGGGCGATAGCGGGCGTCCGCAGCGTCTCTGGCGTGACCGTGTGTTGAAGCCGCACCCGTCGCCGGATCGGCCACCGCACCGATGGATCGCTCCAGGCTTCGGGGCGCGGAAGATCCCGCAATTCGGAGAATTGCCTCGGTGGTTCGTCAATCGGCGTGCCTTCGCACTATACTTCCAGCGATTCCATTCCAGCCGTTTTTTTGACGCGACCATGCCTGCCAGTCCTCCTTTGCCACAACCACTCGTTCCTCTCACACTCCGCTGGGAAGGGGATGTCGATGGCTCCCTGACGCTCATCGACCAGACCCTGCTGCCGATCGAATTGCGGGAGATCGAGTGTCGCGACGTCGAGACAGTCTGGGAGGCGATCAAGTCGTTGCGGGTGCGGGGAGCGCCGGCGATTGGGGTTTCGGCGGCCTATGGAGTGGTGATTGGGATCCAGCAGGCCCTCCAGGGAACCTCGAAAGAACTTCTGGCAAAATTCCATTCGGTCGCCGACTATCTCGCGACCAGTCGGCCGACCGCCGTGAATCTTTTCTGGGCCCTTGATCGGATGCGACGCAAGGCCCGCGATGTCGCGGGGGACACGCCACGCCAGATCGCGAGTGCGCTGCTGGTTGAGGCGCGGGCGATCGAAGCGGAAGACCGGGCGATGTGTCGCGCGATTGGTGTTGCCGGTGCCGCCCTGTTGCCCAATGATTGCGGAGTACTCACGCATTGCAACGCGGGAGGGTTGGCGACCGCCGACTACGGGACCGCCTTGGCCGTCTTCTTCTCGGCACACGAGCAGGGGAAAACCCTGCGGGTCTTCGCCGACGAAACGCGACCCCTATTGCAGGGAGCCCGGCTGACAACCTGGGAATTGATGCGTCGCGGGCTGGATGTGACGTTGATCTGTGATTCGATGGCTGCGCAGGTGATGCGCGAAGGGCGGATTCAGGCGGTGGTGGTGGGGGCTGACCGCATCGCGGGGAATGGCGATACGGCGAACAAAATCGGCACCTACAGCGTCGCGATTCTGGCGAAACACCACGGAATTCCGTTTTACGTCGCGGCTCCGTCGAGTACGTTTGATTTCGGGATTGAAAGCGGGCGGGAAATCCCCATCGAACATCGGGCCCCAGAGGAAGTGACGCGGGGCATGGGAAAGCAGACCGCCCCGACGGGGGTCGCCGTCTACAATCCGGCGTTCGACGTGACTCCCGCCGACCTCATCGCCGCGTTCATCACCGAACGGGGAGTGATCTCCCCACCCTATGTCGAAAATCTCCGCCGTCTCCGCGATTGACCCTTGCGATTCGAGCGAGCGACGACGAACCCACTCTCTACAGGAATGTGACTTCCATGAAGGTTTTGCTGGCGAACCCGCGCGGCTTCTGCGCCGGTGTGAACATGGCGATTTCCTGCCTGGATGAAGCGATCAAAATCTGTGGCAACGAAATCTACGTCTACCATGAAATCGTTCACAACCGCTATGTGGTTGAACGATTTTCCGGTCAGGGGGTGAAGTTCGTCGATTCGATCGCTGAAGTGCCGAACGGGGCGTACCTGCTCTATAGCGCGCACGGCGTGTCGCCCCAGGTGCGATCCGAGGCGGCGGAGCGGGGCCTGCGCACAATCGACGCCACGTGTCCCCTGGTGACCAAAGTGCATCTTGAGGCGATTCGCTTTGCCAACCAAGGCTACACGATTGTCCTGATTGGCCATGAAGGGCACGACGAAGTGATCGGCACGATGGGTGAGGCCCCCGAACGGATCGTTTTGGTCGAAACCCCCGAAGATGTCGAACGGCTGGAGATTCCCCCGGGGACAAAACTCGCGTACCTGACACAAACCACACTCAGTGTGTCTGAGGCGCATCGGGTCATCGCCAGTTTGAAAGAACGCTTTCCGGAAATCGTCGGGCCACCGCGGGAGGACATTTGTTACGCGACGACCAATCGACAAGAGGCGGTCGGAGTTCTCGCGCCGCAGGCGGATGTGGTCATTGTGCTGGGGAGCCAGAACAGTTCCAACAGCCAGCGGTTGAAAGAAATCGCGCGGGAGTTGGGAAAGAACGCCTACCTCATCGACACGGTCGCGGAACTCGACTCGCGTTGGCTCGACGGGGTGGAAACCGTTCTGATCACCGCCGGTGCCAGCGCTCCCGAGGTCGTTGTGCAGGAGTGTGTCGATTTCCTGAAATCGAACTATCAGGCTCAGGTTGAGGAAATCACGATCCGCGAGGAAGACGTTCACTTCAATCTCCCCCGTGAATTGAAGGTTCTGCAGTTGCAGGTGTAACGAAACCGGACCGTTACCATTCGAAAACGGCGTCCTCCACGCGTCCACACCCCTTGACGATCGAAAGTACACTCCATGGCCTCCACCTCCCGGTCCGTGTCTGCCTCGAATTCCTTCGATCGAAAAGCTGCGGTGGATCGTGTTTTGAAGTTGATGGAGATCCCGGGCAAGAGCTGCGAAGAAGGACGCGTGGTCGAGTTCATTCGCGGCGAGTTGTTGACGGCGGGATACCAGCCGGATCAGATCACGAATGACGAAGTTCATAAGGAGAGCCCGGCGGGAGGTGAAGTTGGCAATCTGATTCTCACATTGCCGGGAACTTTGAAGGCCCCCCGCCGCCTGCTGATGGCGCACCTCGACACCGTCCCCTTGTGTGTCGGGTCGAAACCCGCGTTGAAGGGGGGCATCGTGCGGTCGCGGGACAAAAAGACCGCGCTCGGGGCCGACGACCGGAGTGGGGCGGCGGTCTTGTTGACCGCGGCGCTGGAGATCGCCCGACAGAAACTCCCGCATCCCCCATTGACGTTCTTCTGGCCCGTTCAAGAGGAGATTGGCCTGTACGGCGCGCGGTTCGTCAACTTGAAGAAGCTCGGAAGTCCAAAGTTGGGCTTTAACTGGGATGGGGGATCGGCGGCAACGGCGTGCATCGGCGCGACGGGTGCGTATGACCTGGCGATTGAAGTCGAGGGATTGGCCAGCCACGCTGGCGTTCATCCCGAGGCGGGGATCAGCGCGATCGCGATCGCGGCGCTGGCGATCGCCGACCTGCAACAAAATGGGTGGCACGGACTGATCCGGAAGGGAACTCAGTCCGGGACGTCGAACCTGGGGGTCATTCAGGGAGGCGACGCCACGAATGTTGTGACCGCCTGCGTGAAGCTGCGGGGCGAGGTGCGGAGCCACGACCCGAAATTCCGCAAACGGCTAGTTAAGGAATTTCAGGAGGCGTTCGAACGGGCGGTGGCCGGTGTCAAGAATTCGAGCGGCAATACGGGAAAAGTGAGGTTCACTGCGAATTTGAAGTACGAGTCGTTTCAACTGAAAGAAACGGAAGCGTGCGTCAGTTCAGCCCTGTCGGCGATTTCCGCGGTGGGTCTCAAGGGAGAAACCCGCATCAGCAACGGGGGACTCGACGCGAACTGGCTCTCGGCTCGCGGATTGCCGACGGTGACGCTGGGAAGTGGTCAACACGATGTCCACACCGTCAACGAAACCTTGCAGTTGGATGACTATCTGAACGGATGTGGGATTGGGCTTCTCCTGGCGACCGGAGAGGCGTGACGAACGTATCACGGGGACTGAGGAATCCGTACGCCGGTTCCGAATGTAACTGGCGTCAGCCCGATTTGGTCGCGCCGCGCGGAAATCCCGAGGGCGCACCATTTTCCGCTCTCAACCTCGACGCTAGAATGCCGTGGAAGTGCCCGTTGCCAGCGGATTGTGTGAACCCAATTTCACTTCAAAGATTTGGGAGACATGCTGAAACGTACACTTCATCACCACGGACCGCATGTCAACCACCAGCCCCACCATCGACGAATCGCTCCAGCGATTTCGGAATGAAGTAAACACTGAGCTCAGCCGCTCCATGCAGGCAGCTCCCGGGGTTCCCGCGCGGTTGCTCGAGAGCATGTCGTACAGTCTGCTGGCGGGGGGGAAGCGGCTGCGGCCGATTCTGGTTTTGCTGGCGTGCGAAGCGTGTGGTGGCGATTGGAAGCGGGCGTTGCCGGCGGCGTGTGCGATGGAGATGATCCACACCTACTCGCTGATCCACGACGATCTGCCCGCGATGGATAACGACGATTACCGTCGGGGTCGCAAGACAAACCACGTGGTTTACGGTGAAGCGCTGGCAATTCTTGCGGGTGATGGATTGTTGACGCTGGCTTTCGAGCTGGTCGCCCGGGAGACGCAACCGCCTGAAGTGGCTGCCGCCTGTTGCGCCGACTTGGCGCGTGCCGCCGGTTACGCCGGCATGGTGGGTGGTCAGGTCGCTGACCTGGAAGCCGAGGGAAAGACCCTGTCGTCGGTTGAGGAGCTGGAAGCGATTCACCGGCGAAAAACCGGTGCGTTACTGACTTGCAGCCTGACATTGGGAGCCCGGGTGGCACAAGCCGACTCGGCGACTCTGGAGGGACTCGCCACCTACGGGCGTTGCCTGGGGCTGGCGTTTCAGATCACCGACGACTTGCTGGACGTGCGCGGGACTCAGGCGGCGACTGGCAAGGCGGTGAAAAAGGACGCGGCCCGCGGAAAACAGACCTACCCCGTCATGTTGGGCGAGGAGGCGAGCGTGGTACGTGCCGAGCTGTTGGTGGCGCAGGCGATCGAAGCGCTGCGGCCGCTTGGCTCTAAAGGTCAGTCGTTGGAAGCGCTGGCTCGATTCGTGTTGGATCGCGATCATTGAACCGCGATTACTGAACAAGGAAACGTCATGAAGATCGAACTCCTGTCCCGCTTGCAGTCGCCGAAGGATCTGCGGGGAATGAGCGACGCCCAGTTAACGCAGCTCGCGGGCGAACTGCGAGAGGCGCTGTGCGAAGTCGTCACCCGTCGGCCGGCACATTTCGCCAGCAACCTGGGGGTGGTCGAATTGGCGATCATGCTGCATCAGGTGTTCGACTTCTCGCGCGATCGGCTGATCTGGGACACCGGGCATCAGATCTACCCGCATAAACTGCTGACAGGTCGGTACAATGAGTTCATTTCGATCCGTTCGAAGGGGGGGCTGATGGGCTACCCCAACCCGGCGGAAAGCGATTACGACCTGTTCATGACCGGGCACGCCGGTGCGAGTGTTTCGACGGCGCTGGGGTTGAAGGCGGGGGACGATCTCCTGGGCCAACGTCGGCATAGTGTCGCCGTCATCGGTGACGGCGCTCTCCCCTCGGGCGTGGTCTTCGAAGCATTCAACAACGCCGCTGGACTCTCCAAAGACCTGTTGGTGATCCTGAACGACAACAAAATGGGGATCTGTCCCCGCGTGGGAGGATTGGCTCATTACCTCGACCGCGTCCGGGCGACTTCGTTCTATGATGAACTGAAGCGGGATGTGAGCTGGGTTCTCAACCGCGTGCCCCTGGTGGGGGATGCCGTCGAACGGGCCTTGGTGCAGGCCAAAGAGGGAGTCAAAGCGACGCTCCATGGCGGAATGCTGTTTGAAGAAATGGGCTTCCGGTATGTCGGTCCGATTGACGGCCACGACTTGGCGTCGCTGCGGGAACACCTGCAGCTCGTGAAGAGCATGAAGGGACCGGTGCTGCTCCACGTCTTCACCGAAAAGGGGCACGGATTCCAGCCTGCGGAAGAAGATCCGGTCACATTTCACGCGCCGGCACCATTTGACCGCTGTGAGAATGGTGAAGTCGCGGTCCGCAAGGGGGCGGGCAAGGCGGCCTACACCGACGTGATCAGCGAAGCGATTTACCGCGCGATGGAACTGAACCCCAAAGTCGCGGTCATGACGGCGGCGATGTGTGAAGGGAATAAACTGCAGAAGATTCGCGACGTTTTTCCCGATCGATTTTTTGATACGGGGATTTGCGAGGCGCATGCGGTCGCGTTCGCCGCCGGCATGGCGAAGGCGGGAGCCCGGCCGATCGTCGATATTTACAGCACGTTTCTGCAACGGAGCTTCGATCACATTTTCCAGGAAGTCGCGCTCCAGAATCTGCCAGTGGTGTTCTGCCTCGACCGTGCGGGGGTGGTGGGGGCCGACGGTCCCACTCATCACGGAGCCTACGACACCACCTATATGCGGGTCTTCCCCAACATGGTGGTCGCCGCCCCGGGAGACGAAGCCGATGTCGCCCCGATGCTCAATTTCGCCCTCGGCCACGATGGTCCCGTTTCGATCCGTTACCCCAAGGCGAATGTCGAGCGGATTCCCCGTGAATTCGAGCCGATTCAACTGGGACGCGCGGAGGTGCTGGATTGGGGCCGCGATGGCGTCCTGATCGCCTATGGCACGCTGCTGTCGGCCTGCGTCAAAGCGGCCGAACGGTTGAAAGAGGAGGGACTCGAGGTCGGGGTGATCAACGCCCGGTTCTGCAAGCCGATCGATCGCGAGGTGATGCTTCGCGCAATCTCGGAGTCGGGCTTTGTCGTGACGGTCGAAGAAGGAACATTGGAAGGGGGATTCGGGTCGGCCGTGCTGGAGGCGGCAAACTCGGCCGGCCTGCGGACCGACCATCTCCGACGGATGGGTCTGCCGGATCGGTTTATCGAGCATGCCGAACGCTCGGAACAGTTGCGGGATCTGGGGCTGGATGTCGACGGAATCGTTCGCACGGTTCTCGAAGCGGCCGACCGCGGCAGTCTGGTCGCGAACGAAGAGCCTCGCGGCTAGCAGGGTCTTTTTTCGTCGCGCAAACTTGACCGGTTTCCAGATGTCGGCCACCGGTCAGGACCGAAGGACGCAAGGTCTGGCACGAACTCTAAAATCCGCGCATCGGTTTGACACCGGAAACACGCGGCCGGAATCCCATCTGCCTGATAATCTGGGATTCCACATCAATTCCTGGGGCAACTTCGATCAGTTCCAAGCCGTCGGTTCCCAGGCGGAATACCGCCCGCTCAGTGACGTACAACACCTCCTGGCCGATCTGGCGGCTGCGCTCGGCGCTGAACGTCAGCAATTCGACTTTGGGAACGAACTTCCGGACCGAGCCTTCCCGCACGATTTCCAGCCGACCATCCTCGACGCGGACCTCCAGGCCCCCCGCCGTCAGTGTGCCACAAAACACCAGCCGTTTCGCGGTCTGCGTGATGTTCACGAATCCCCCCACGCCGGCGAACCGCGTTCCGAATCGGCCGACGTTCACATTTCCCGACGCGTCGACCTGCGCCGCCCCCAACGCCGCGAAGTCCAGTCCGCGTCCGTCGTAGAAATCGAACTGGGCCGGCTGATCGACAATCGCCTGAGGAAAATGGGCGGCCCCAAAACTCAGCCCCCCCGCCGGCATTCCCCCGATCGGACCGCTTTCGACCGTCAGCGTCACCCGGTCCAGCAGACCCCGCTCGGCCGCCACGCGCGCGATCCCCTCCGGCATCCCGATTCCCAGGTTCACAATCGCGCCATCCCGCAGTTCATCACACGCCCGCTCGGCGATGATCCGCCGCTCGTCCAACCGCATCGGAGCGCGTGGTGACCCGCCTCCACCGTCCCGTCCTATCGGGGACCATGGGGCCGGAGAGCAGTATTCCGGATTGAACGCTTCACCAAACGTCTGTTCCTGTTCGTGCGGTTCGGCCACCACGATCCGGTCCACGAGAATTCCCGGAACGCGCACCCGCTGAGGGGGCAACGGCTCGTCGAGCAGTCGTTTCACCTGGGCGAGCACGATGCCGCCGCAGTTGTGCGCCGCCTGCGCGATCGGCAGCACCTCTCCAACAATCGCTTCGTCTTCCATCGACAGGTTGCCCCACGGGTCGGCCGCCGACGCGCGAATCAGACCGACATGGATCGGCAACGCCTTGTACCAGAGCCAGGTGCGACCGCCGAGTTCCACCCTTTCAACCAGGTCGTCCGGCGTCTGGTCGTTCAGCCGACCTCCGCCGTGGATGGGGTCGATAAATGTCCCCAGCCCGACGTGGGTGATGCACCCCGGCCGGCCGGCGGCGATATCGCGGAAGAGCTGGCAGATGACCCCCTGCGGAAAATTGTAGGCAGCGATTTTTCCGGCCAGCGCCAGTCGGCCCAGACCGGGAGCCAGTCCCCAATGCCCGCCGATGGCGCGCGAGATCAATCTCTCGTGCGCCAGGTGGTTCATGCCGCGTGATTTGCCATCTCCCTGCCCCGCGCCGTAAATCAAGGAGAGTCCGCGCGGGGAACCGGTCGCGAGGAATCGACGTTCCAGAGCGGCGGTGAGCGCTTCGGGATGTGCCGCACCGACGAATCCCCCGGAAGCGACCGTCCGACCGTCGGCAATCCGTGCCACAGCCTCATCGGCCGAGCAGAGTTTGGCGTCACGGGGCGATTGCATCACGCGCTGGGCTGTTCTTCCTGAATGTACGCCTTCTCACGGTAGAAATACGCGATCGGCAGAAACAGGAACGCGGTCACCAGCATCGACCAGGTGAAGAACCAGAAATACGACGCTCCGGGCAACTTCGAAGTCCCGTCGGCATTCTGAATGAACTTGTTGATGATCGCGGTCATTTCGTTCCCCACCCCCACCGACGCCAGATACATCGCCATGATGAACGACTTCACCTCAACCGGTGCCTGGGTGTACGAGAATTCCAGACACGTGACCGACACCAGAACCTCGGCGGCGGTAATGATGAGATAGGCGACCAGTTGCCATTCGATGCTGACCGTGTGCGCCGCGTCGAGCTTGTCTTGCGCGATCGCGGTGATGCCAAACGCCGCGACCATCAGAAACAGGCCGACGGCGACGCGGGCCATCGATTTGAAGTTCACGAACTTCTGGATCGTCGGGAAAATCACAAAACTGAACAACGGGACGTAGGCCAGGATCAACGCGGGATTGATCGCCTGGACCTGCGATTCATCCCAGAGGATCCCCAGCCAATTTCGATCCATTTTCTCGGCCTGCAATACCCACGCCGCGCCCGTCTGGTCGTACAGCGCCCAGAAGACCGCGATGAAGCAATACAACGGGATGAGCCGCAACAGGGCTTTTCCCCCTTCCCCCTTCAGCGACGACATCACCGCCGGCACACCGCGCGGCGGGACGTGGACATAACGGTTGCGACCCAGCCAGAAAATCAGCGTCGCCAGGAGCATCAAGACGCCGGGAACGCCAAACGCGACGTGCGGCCCGAGTCGACTCAAGGCCGCAGGATCGGTCGGCGCGAATTGTGGATAATTCGTCTTCAACCAGGTGGGGAATTCCTTGAGCAGCCACGGAGTCAACAACGACGAAACAAACGCCCCGACGTTGATTGCCACGTAAAACCAACCGAATACTTTCTCAAGTTTGTGGGCGTTCGATTTGCCGAACTGGTCCCCGACGTGCGCCGAGACGCAGGGCTTGATCGCCCCGGTTCCCAGAGCGATCAGTGACAGGCCAGCCAGCAACCCGAGACGGGTGTCGTCAAGTGCCAGCGCCAAATGTCCCAGGCAGTACACGATCGACAGCCAGATGATGGTGCGATACTTGCCGAGAAACATGTCGGCGATCGGGCCGCCGAGCAACGGGAAGAAGTACGCCGCCGCCACGAACTGGTGGTAGTAGGCTTTGGCGTTGTCGTCGCTCATGGGGGCGGGATTGCCCGCCGCGTCGACCAGAAATTTGGTCATGAACGCCACCAGAATGGCCTTCATCCCATAGAAACTGAAGCGTTCGGCCGTCTCGTTGCCGATAATGAACGGAATGCCACCCGGCATCTTTTCGGAAGCGACGGGGGCGGTCAGAAATTTCGGCTTCGACATTCGGCGTCCACAATCCTGAACCGGGTGACAAAGGAATTCTCTGGCGAGCGGGGCGGTGTCAGCCGCCAGCCAGCTTAATCAAGCCAGATCGCGTTCGTAGCTTCCGCAACCTACACCCCCGTGATGCCATACGTCAACGCCGGGGAAAAATCTCATCCGCGCGACTGCCTTTCCGCATCCCTAACAAACTGCTAACATTCGGCAGTTTCGAGCCGCTGGCGGTCCGCCGGAAACACCGTCGCGCCAGACCTTTCCGATACGATTCTGGTTCGCGTTTCGCGCCGAACCGGAAGTCGCCCCTCCCGCGTGCGGGCAGTCTTGGGATCGGGGTCTGCGCCGTCGATTGAACTTCCGTTAACGACACTCGGTCGGCTCACTGGTCCTGCCTTGCTGTCCAACGACGAAGTTCCGAAGTGCCCCGCCGAACTGATATTCACAAGATCCTCATCATTGGCTCTGGCCCGATTGTGATCGGACAGGCGTGCGAGTTCGACTATTCGGGCACGCAGGCCTGCAAGGCGCTGCGTGAAGAGGGATACGACGTCGTTCTGGTGAATTCAAATCCGGCGACGATTATGACCGACCCGGAAACGGCGCGTCGGACGTACATTGAGCCGATCACCTGGCAATACGTCGAAAAGATCATTGAACGCGAGCGCCCCGATGCGCTGTTGCCGACGTTGGGGGGGCAAACCGGCCTCAACACGGCGATGGAATTGGCCAAACGGGGGATTCTGGCGAAGTACAATTGCGAGTTGATCGGTGCCAAGCAGGAGGTCATTGAAAAGGCGGAAGGGCGCGATTCGTTTAAGCGGGCGATGGTGAAAATCGGTCTCGACGTCCCCCGCAGCGTGACGGTGCGCACAATGGACGAGGGGCGAGCGGCGCTCAGGGAATTGGGGCTGCCAGTCATCATCCGGGCGAGCTTCACGTTGGGCGGGGCAGGGGGGGGCATCGCTTACAACCGGGACGAGTTCGAAAGCAAGATCGCGCACGGACTGGCGATGTCCCCTGTCAGCGAGGTGCTGCTGGAAGAATCGGTGATCGGGTGGAAAGAGTACGAGATGGAGGTGATGCGCGATGTCGCCGACAACGTCGTCATCATCTGTTCCATCGAGAATTTCGACCCGATGGGGGTGCATACCGGGGATTCAATCACTGTCGCCCCGGCGCAAACCCTTACCGACAAAGAATACCAGTTGATGCGTGACGCGACGATCAACGTCATGCGTGAGATCGGCGTCGAAACGGGCGGCTCCAATGTGCAGTTCGCGATTCATCCCCAGACCGGACGGATGGTCGTGATCGAAATGAATCCCCGCGTCAGCCGTTCGAGCGCTCTCGCCTCGAAAGCGACCGGTTTTCCCATCGCGAAAATCGCGGCGAAGTTGGCGGTGGGATACCGACTGGATGAGATCCCGAACGACATCACCCGAGAGACGCTCGCCTGTTTCGAGCCGACGATCGACTACGTCGTGACGAAGTTCCCACGCTGGACTTTCGAAAAATTCCCCGAAGCTGACCCGGTACTCACGGTGCAGATGAAGTCGGTCGGCGAAACGATGGCGATCGGGCGAACGTTTAAGGAGTCGTTGCAGAAGGCGATTCGCGGGTTGGAAATCGGTCATTTCGGTCTCGGCGGGGGAAAGAAGGATCTGTGGGGCACCGACCAACAGCCCACCTTCGATGAGATCGAAAACAAATTGGCGACTCCCAACGCCGAACGAATCTTCTACATCCGCTACGCATTCAAAGCGGGGATGACCGTCGACCAGGTGTACCAGCTTTCGAACATCGACCGCTGGTTCCTGCAGCACATTGAAGAACTGGTTCAGTTCGAGTCCGAGATTGCGCAAATCGAGCGTCTGGAGCTTGTTGGTGACGATCTGCTCCGCCGCGCGAAGCGGGCCGGATATTCCGACCGGCAACTCGCGTGGTGGTGGGATTCGGACGAAATGGGCGTCCGCAAGTACCGGAAATCGCGGGGAATCGAAGCGGTCTTTAAGCAAGTCGACACCTGCGCCGCCGAGTTCGAGGCGTTCACCCCGTACTACTATTCGACCTACGAGTCGGAAGACGAGTCGCCCCCGCCGGCCCCACCCGGCAAGCGGCGGATCATGATTCTTGGCGGGGGGCCCAATCGCATCGGCCAGGGGATTGAATTCGATTACTGTTGTTGTCAGGCGTCGTTCGCACTGCGCGAACTTGGCGTGGAGAGCATCATGGTCAATTCCAATCCCGAAACGGTGTCGACCGACTATGACACTTCGGACCTGTTGTTCTTTGAGCCGCTGACCACCGAAGACGTCCTCAACATTTGTGACCGGTTGAATCCCGACGGCGTCATCGTGCAGTTTGGCGGACAGACGCCCCTGAACCTCGCACGCGGGCTGGAGGCCGCTGGTGTCAAGATCGTCGGGACCAGTCCCGATATGATAGATGCCGCCGAAGATCGGCAGCGATTCCAGGCGATTATTGAGAAACTCCGGCTGCGCCAGCCGCCGAACGGCACGGCCACGAATGTGGAAGCGGCCCGTCTGGCGGCACAAAAAATTGGCTACCCGATTCTCGTTCGTCCCAGCTACGTTCTCGGTGGGCGGGCGATGGAGATCTGTTACGACGAGGCGACGCTCGTCAACTACATGACGAAGGCGGTCGAAGCTTCTCCCGACCATCCCGTTCTGATCGACAAATTCCTGGAGGATGCCAGCGAGGTCGACGTCGATGCAATGGCCGACGGTGAACTCACCATCATCGGCGGCATAATGCAACACGTCGAACAGGCGGGGGTCCACTCGGGAGATTCGGCGTGCGCGCTGCCCCCCTATTCACTTCCCGAGTCAACGATCGCAGAAATTCGTCAGGCGACCTACTCGCTGGCGAAGGCGCTCAACGTCCGCGGACTGATGAACATTCAGTTCGCCGTCAAGGAGGTCGACGGGCAGCAGCAGGTCTATGTTCTCGAAGTGAATCCCCGGGCGAGCCGTACCAGTCCGTTTGTGGCGAAAGCAACTGGTGTTCCGCTCCCCAAAATCGCGGCCAAGATCATGGCGGGGGTCACGTTGCGGGAGCAGGGGGTGACAAAGGAAGCCTGGCCCGCTTACACGTCGGTGAAGGAAAGCGTGTTTCCGTTCGTCAAATTCGCCGGCGTCGACATCATTCTAGGCCCCGAAATGCGTTCGACCGGGGAGGTGATGGGGATCGATCGGCGGTTTGAAATCGCGTTCGCCAAGAGCCAAGTCGCCGCCGGCAACGCCCTCCCGACCAAAGGCACCGTGTTCATCAGTCTGGCCAAAACCGACAAGGGGGCGTTCATCGAGTCGGCCAAAACGTTGCAGCGATTGGGATTCCGGCTGCGGGGAACCTCGGGAACGGCCCGGATTTTGCGTGATGCGGGGATCGCGATCGAATCGATTCGCAAGTTGCAGGAAGGTCGCCCCAATCTGCTCGATTTCCTCGCGAATGGCGAGATCCAGGTGATCTTCAACACCCCGTGCGGCAAGGGGGCGCGAACCGACGAAGGAAAGATTCGCTCTTCGGCCGTAGCACATGGTGTCCCGTGCGTCACGACTCTGGCGGGATGCATCGCCGCCGTTCAAGCGATCGAGGCGCTCGCGGAAAGCCCGGTGCAGGATGTGCGGTCGTTGCAGGAATGGCTCGGAATGGAGTGAAGTCGACTGTGCCGTTGCGAGAAGGTTCCCTCAGAGGTCTCTCTCGGCCCGGTGTGTCGCGGATTTGAAAACTCTCTCGCGGAGTTGGGAATGATGACCAGATCGGTGGACGGTTGCGGCTATTTGCGATTTGCACTGTTAGCGTTCGTGGCATTGGCCGTGTTCGCGGTCGGCACCGGTTCGGTTTGGGCTCAAGGTGATTACGGCCCCGTCACCGCCAAAGCGGTCCGGAATCTGAGTTTCAATCACTATTTCACCCCCGACAAGAAGTCCCATACTGCGGACTTTCAGTGGGTTTTCACCGAGACGGATTTTGTAATCGCCAGTGGCAAGGGACCAATTCCCGCTCCGTTGCTGGAACAACTGGTGGGGGAAAAGATCGAAGCCGACGAGGTCAGCGGTCAGTGGAAGTTGAACCGGGACGGTTCCGAAGTGGTGCTTTCCCAGATCTCGGTGGGGCCCGTCCGCTACAAGAAGAGTGTCACGTTCGCGATCTACAAAACTGCCCCCACGGTCGTCCGGATTGGTGATCCCCAGTTTGTGTTTTCCGTGGAAACGCCGACGGACAGAGATCCGGTTCGAAAAGAGAAAGCGGGGATTCAGGGAGTTTGGAAGCTCACGTCGCTCGTTTCGAATGGAACGGCAGCACCTGCGGAGTTGATGGTTCTCAAGCTGGTTTTCGTCGGCGACAAACTGGCATTCGTTCCCGGTGAGCCCGGATTCACGAACTACATCGTCAAACTCAATCCCAAATTGCACCCCGCCCAATTTGACATGATTCATGCCGATGGCGACAACAAGGACGAGATTCAGCGGGGAATCTACCGCCGAGATGGAGACACTTTGAAAATCTGCCTCGGAGTTGACGGGATTCGTCCCGTGGATTTCTCGGCAGACGAAAACTCGGAGCAGTCATTGTACATTCTCCAGCGCGAAAAACGCTGAGCCACACCTGATGCGTTGGACTCGCCAGCATGTCGAACTGCATTCTTCGTACTGCCAGCGTGTTGTACTCCTGGATCGCGCTGGCCACCACCGGCCTAACGGCTGAGCCGGATGTGCATTGGGCCTACGTCCCGTTGGGGCACCCGGCGACTCCGCACGTTCGCAACCTCCATTGGCCAGTCAGTTCGATCGATCGATTCGTGCTGAACAGGCTGGAAGAGGAAGAAGTCGAACCGGTCGCGGCAGCCGACCATCGCACGCTGTATCGCCGACTGTCGTTTGACCTGTGGGGATTGCCTCCTGAACCGGCCGATCTCGCCACGTTTCTCGCCGATGATCGGCCCGACGCGCTTGAGCGAACCGTCGACCGCATGCTCGCCGATCCTCGGTTTGGTCAACGCTGGGGGCGTCATTGGCTCGACGTCGCCCGGTTCGCCGAGTCGTTGACGCTCCGTGGCTTCATTTTTCCCGAGGCGTGGCGATATCGCGACTATGTCATTGACGCGTTCAACGCCGACCTGCCGTACGATCAATTCGTGCGGGAACAAATCGCGGGAGATCTGCTCCCGTCGAACACGCTGGAAGATCGCCGTCGACGTCTGGTCGCCACCACGGTCCTGATGCTCGGGAACACCAATCTCGAGGAACAAGACAAGCCGCAACTCGAAATGGATCTGATCGACGATCAGCTTGATCTCATCGGTCGCGGGTTCCTGGGACAGACACTCGCGTGCGCCCGTTGTCACGATCACAAGTTCGATCCGATTTCGACTGCGGAGTACTACGGATTGGCGGGCATCCTGAAAGGGGCGAAGGCGCTGGCGCATGAAAACGTTTCCAAATGGCTCGAAGTTCCGTTGCCCCTCGAACCCGAACAGGAGGCACCACTCGCTCAGTTTGATGCGGAACTTGCTGCGGTGAAAGCCCGGCTCGACGCGGCGAAGAATGCGCTCGCGAAAGTGACGAACGATGCCGCGACTGTGAAGTCGATCGCCGTTTCCAAACTGCCCGGAATCGTGATTGACGATTCGAAAGCCCGAAAAGTCGGGGAATGGACGCAATCCACCAGCGTCTCCCCCTACGTTGGTGACGGCTATCTGCATGACCAGGATTCGGGCAAGGGGGACAAGAGTCTCACGTTTCAGCCCGACATTCCAAATGCGGGGCAATACGAAGTCCGCTTCGCGTACACGCCCGGGGGTAACCGCACTCCGCGCGCGCCGGTGACCGTCTTCAGCGCCGATGGAGAACAGACCGTTTTTGTCGATCAGCAAAAGGCACCTCCCATTGACCGCGTCTGGATTTCTCTCGGCAAGTTCCGCTTTGAGGCGAACGGGGCAGGGTATGTGATCGTCGGCAACACCGAAACGAAGGGGCACGTGGTCGCCGACGCCGTCCAGTTCCTGCCGGTCGTGGCGGAGGCCGACTCCCCCGCCGCTGTAACGAAACCAAATGCGGAGGTGCCACCCACGTCGCCGGAAGCCGAGCGGGAATTGACCCGACTCCGATCCGCGGTGAGTGATCTCGAAGTGGAATTCAAGAAACTGCAGGCGAACGCCCCCGTTCGGCCCAAGGCAATGTCGATCGTTGAGCAATCCGATCCGCAAGATCTATTCATCCATTTGCGGGGCAGTGTCCACAGTCGTGGTCCCGTCGCGCCACGCGGGTTTCCAAAATTCTCACGCGTGACTTCAGTCAATGACACTCCGTCACAATCCATTCCCCCTGGCGAAAGCGGTCGTCGGCAACTCGCCGACTGGTTGGCTGCTCCCGAAAATCCTCTCGTCGCGCGGGTCTATGTGAATCGCGTCTGGCACTGGCTATTGGGACGCGGATTGGTCCGTTCGACTGACAACTTCGGCACCACCGGCGATCTCCCCACCCATCCCGAGTTGCTTGATCATCTGGCGCGAACGTTTGTCGACGACGGATGGTCGACGAAACGCCTGGTTCGACAGATCGTCTTGTCTCGCGTTTACCAACTGTCTGATGCCGACTCTCCAACCGGGACAGCGATCGACCCAGACAACCGGCTGTTGTGGCACCACGCGCACCGCCGACTCGACGCCGAGGAATTGCGCGACGGGATGTTGCTCGCCAGTGGCGAGCTGTCGCACGAGTCGGGGGGACCGACCTATCCGCGCTCACTCAATGCCGACTACGGGTTCGTTTTGACCAGCACGCGTCGCAGTGTTTATCTCCCGGTTTTCCGCAACGCCATTCCCGACCTGTTCGAAGCGTTTGACTTCGCCGACCCCAGCAGTGTCACCGGGGCGCGGACTCCCAGCACGGTCGCGCCGCAGGCGCTGGCTCTGCTCAATCACCCGTTTGTCGTCGAACAGTCCGCTTCGATCGCCCGGCGGTTGCTCCGCGAGGCGAGCGGCGATCCGCGTCAACGAATCGAATGGCTCTTTCAGAGACTGCTCGCCCGCGATCCCTCGGACCATGAACTGCGAATCTCGCTCACGTTTCTCGAGGAAACCGCGAATGAGGGAGAAAGCGAGCGTCTGGGGCGACTCATTCAGTCGGTGTTGGGGACGATTGAGTTTCGTTACGTTCGTTAGTGGCCGCCCCGGCATCCGACTTCACTGCGGCCTCTGTGACCCGCTTGCCTCCGGCTAACGCCAGTTCGTAACACGCTCCCTCGTCCCCATTACGAACATACAGCCGGTCTCCGACGACCACGGGATGGTTCCAGGTTTTCTTGTCGAGCGCTCTGAGCTTTCCCAATTCGCGGTGCGATTTCGGGTCGGCCGCCAGCAGCACGACTTCGCCATCTTCCGCCTGAACGATCAACTGGTCGCCATCGGGTAGTAGCACAACCTGTCCATTGCCGTAGCGCCCTTTCTTCCACATGCGTTTGCCGTTCGCGAGGTCGACGCAGGCGAACAGATCGCCGTCAAATCCATACAGAAATCCTTTGTGTTCGACGTAGTCGTTGAAGTACGGCTTCATCGCGTTGGTCGTCCAGAGTTCCTTGACAGCGTAACCCCCGTCGGCCGCCGTCACTTCAATTCGCCGGGTGCCTCCCCCCATCGGCGTTCCGATCAGAAAACTCCCGTCCCCCAAAGAAACCGGCTGAATCACGCGGTACATTTGGGTCGTCCAGGGATTCGACCAAAGGATCGCTCCGGTCACCAAATCGTGGGCCGACAGTCCGGAATTCGACAGCAGCAAAACGCGCGGCTCGCCCCCGTCGACTTCCGGCGGCACCAATTGCGGCGAACTGTAGCCATGGTCTCCCGCAGGGGCGGTCCAATTTACCGCTCCCGTGGCTGTGTCGTACGCGACCAATCCCTTTTTCGCCTGTTTTGTGGCGGAATCGACACCCGGGGCTTGCATCCCGCCCGCATGCACCAAAACCACGTCTCCCGCGACGAGCGGAGAACTGGAGAAGCCCCACATCGGAGGTTTTGCACCCGAGTCTTCCGGAAGATTGCGCGTCCAGATCAATTCCCCCGTCGCGGCGTTCAGGCAGTCGACCGCCCCTGCCGCCCCCATGGTGTAGAGCTTTCCATCGTGGTACGTCGGAGTCGCGCGCGGACCTGACCCGCTGATTTTCTCGTGAAAGCGGACCTTGTCGGCATGGACCCAGATTTGTGAGCCGGTGTCGGCCTGGTAGGCGACCACCATCTCCTCTTCGCCGCGCTGTTCCTGGGTGAACAGTCGGTCGCCAACGACAATCACCGATCCCCAACCCGGACCCATCGGGCGACGCCATAACTCCTTGGGCGGATGGCGCTCCCAGTCGGGATCGAGCGCGACCCCCACAGACTTTCCGTCCCGATGGGGCCCGCGGAATTCCCCCCAGACAACCGGTCCTTCAGGGCTCCATTCCGGCGGAGCCTGTGTCGCCGCCGCCGGCCCGAGTTTTTTCAAGCGTTCGACAATCCATTGAGATTGAGTCGGTGCCCAGCGCCAACTGATGTCGGCTTTCATGTTCCCCCAAACGCCATCGGTCCGCAGGGGGAGCATTGCGAGAAACGGGAGCGACGTCGCCAGTACCGCGCCCCAGGCTCGGGTCTTATGCTGCGCCCGCGACAAAAACGTCATCGCCATACCGAACGCCGTGAATGCCCAGGGAAACGTGAACATGAACAAACCGAATCCCTGCATGCTCTCGTCAGCCAGGAAATTGCACGCGACTCCGATCCCGACGATTGCCAGCACACCCAGCCATTTTGTGGTGCCGGTTTCGCGACTGAAGAACAGCCACCATGCGATCATCAACAAGCCGCAAAAAAATGGCCCGATTGCCATGACCATGAAGCCGGCGAAGTTCGAATCCGGGAAGATCGAGGGAACCTGCCGGCAAACCCAGATTAACGCCGCAAGGACGAGAATTGGCCAAAATCGAAACGGACGGCTCGCCGCCAACGCGGACTGCGATGGGGATTTGGCGCCAACGGAATCGCCAACATCGGCTGGACTGGTCATCGGAAATGATCCTGAGAGATTGGAGTCTTCAATCCTGATGCCAATCCGGCAGGGATTCTGTGACTGTTTCCAACGGACATCGGGTGAATAGGGAGGATCATTCCAGCCTCCATCCATTCCCTTGTCAACGGCCGTTTTCGATTCGTGATGCAATGTGAGCATTATTACACTTCCATCGCGAATCTGGAGCCGGTTGCGTTGTAAACCTCAGCCGGCAAAGCCGGTGAAAATGCGTTCTACTGGCGAGCCATTCCAGCCAAGACGCTTGGCAAGTGCGCAAGCTGGGTAGGCTGGGGTGACTTGCCCGTGTTTCACGCCCCTTGGTGCGCTCGCCCGGCGCGCACCCTCAGCGCAAGCCCCGCCGATTGCCCCTCAATTTTCCGCGGTGGACGTCAGGTCTGGATTTGTTCTTCCAGAGCTTTGGCCACGGTGGAGATTCGAGTTTGACCCAGGACGCCACCGAACCGCGGTGCCTTCGCCAGCACCGTGGCGAAGGCACCATGGACGAGCATCACGGCCGAGAAGTAGGCGTGGAACCTTCCCGCGCCAGTGATGTTGCCGTCGTCGGCTCCCCAGAAGATCTTCAACCGAGCATTGACCCGTTCCACCGCCGTCCGCCCATTGTACAGCGTCTCGAATTTTTTCGTGGCGCGGGGAATGAGAGGGAATCGCCTCAGATCGGTTTCCTGTTTCACTCGCACCGTCAGCCCGTACAACTTGCCGGCGTTGCAGGTCGCGGACATCGGGCACGTCCATCCCTCGTGCATCGCCGGGCAGCGGTACTTGATTGTGCCGCGATCCGGTTCATTGCCAATGTACGACATCTGGTGCTTGATCGGCGGCTGACTCACGGTATTCACGCAGTACACCGTTCCCGCTTCATCATGCACAATGTTGCCGCGATGTTCCTGGCCGGGGACAAGCTGCTCCGTCTGATTCCTCCACAGCGAACGGATCTGAATGACTGGCTTGATCTCCTCGTCCTTCAGCAGTTCGTGGACCATCGAATCGTCGGCCGCCTTGTCGTACGCGAGCGTCTTAATGCGATCCTTGGGAAGGTTCGCTTTGGCCTGCTTCACCAGTGGCTCAATCATCTCGTTATCCGAGACATTTGCTGCGGTGACCTCATACGCCAGGACCACTTCGTGTTTCACATCCACCAACAGGTGAGCCTTGTATCCGTGCCACTCCAGCACTTTGGTGACCTTGCCGGCATCGTCACGGTACTCTTTCTTTCCCCCCATCGGGATCGGCAACCCGTCCTCCTGAATCACGACCGGCTTCTCGGGCGACTTCGATGAGGCCTTCCCCTCCGTCGGTTCAGTACCGGCAGTGACGACCGCCTGTTCTTTCTTCTGGGCCTCCGCCTTTGCTGCCTCCGCCTTTGCTGCCTCTGTCTTCGCTGCTTCGGCCTTCGCTGCCTCGACCTGCGCCTTGACCGCTTCCGAACGTCGCGCGTTTAACGTGGTCGAATCACCCGCGAGATTCTTCCCCAGATCCTCAATGGCCAACCCCAGGCGCTGGGCCATCACGTTGTAGGCTCGCAACATCTCGCTGCGATGTGGTTCCTGCCCCAACACCTTCAGAAACCGCGACATGTTCCACGCTTTGGGAACCTGGGCTTCACTCTCGATGCCGATCACCTGTCGCAATCCTTCGTTCCGCTCGAGTTCCGCCAAACAGTTGGCGATCGAGGTGTGCCGCAGGGCGATGGTGAGTACCACCACGCCCCACAACGCACTGACCGAGTAATCCGTTCTCCCCTTGCCGCGCCACTGCCGCAAGCCATCCAGCAGCCGGCCATCGGGGATCGCCCGCAACAACTCCCGAAGGGTCTTGAGACTGGGGCTGTCTTCCAGACAATCCCACGGGAAGAGGGGCTTGGTGACGTGAATCCGCATTGAAAACCTCCTTGAGAAAGTGCCAAAAGCCACGCTCAAGATTATACATCGCAACTATTACCCGCACCAGTCCGGGGGTGGTCGAAAAATCGTGAAATTTTGTAAAAATCAACGAAAAGACAGGCGATTTCGCCAGTTCTGTGGGGGAAGAACATTTTCGCCCCATCTTTAACCCACTGTGCTGCCGCACCTTCGGTGCAACGCAATCGGCTCGCGAATCTGACCCGTCGCTTGCAACCCGTGTACCGTTCTGTATGATTACGCACTTCGGAATTCCATGGGAGGGATTCCGCTGGGACGCCGTCTCACCGCGCCGGAATGATTCGCGCGGGAATCGGCCTCGATTCCGCCCCGCTGAGACGGGGCGTTGTCTTTGGGAGGAGTGATTGCCGTGATTGCCACGCTGAAAGAGCCAGTCGACGTCCGCGGAGTGATGCAGGGGAGCGGTGCCTTGACGGCGGATGATGTGCGCGCGCTGGAGGCAGCGGTCAGTGGCGGTCAGGCGACAGAACTGCGTCAGGAGGCCTACACTCTCGCGAACGACGTCGAGCAGGGGGACAAATCCAAAACGAAGATTCTGCGTGTGGGCATCGCATTCTACCTGCTCGGACAGGGGCGGGTCGCGGTCGAGGCGCTGGAAAAGGTCGCGGGAGACGGTGTCGCTGACTTCTTCCGGGGTCAGGCGCTGTTGGGAATTGGCCGTTACACAGAGGCTGCTGAAGCCTATGAGCAGGCCGGCAAGCACGGGTACGACAAAGTCCACTGCCTGCTGTTGCAGGCGGGAGCCGTTCGAGCCAGTGGCGATCTTTCTAAAGCGGAAGAATTGCTGAAATCCGCCGCGTCTCAGGGAGGTTCGACCCGCCCCGAATACTGCTACCAGATGGGCTGCGTCCTGGCCGACAAGGGAGACACCTACGGTGCCGTCGAGTATTTCTCGCGTGCCGTCGATATGGACCCGACTCATCAGCGGGCTTTGTTCTGGCTGGCGCAACTGAACGCCCAGCGCGGCAACGACGACGACGCGGTCCGGATGTACGAACGGGCGTTGGCGAAGCCCCCATTGCACCTCTCGGCTCTGCTGAATCTGGGGCTGTTGTACGAAGATGTTGAGAACTACTCGGCGGCAGCCTACTGCTTCCGGCGGGCTTTGGAAGTCGATCCGACTCATAGCCGGGCTCGGTTGTATCTAAAGGATATTGAGTCGACTTCGAACCTCCCATTCGATGAAGATTCGATCCGGCAGCAGCAGCGGCAAAAGCAAACGCTGATGATTTCGGTCAGCGATTTCGAAATGTCGGTGCGAGCCCGGAACTGTCTGCAAAAGATGGGGGTTCGCACGCTGGAAGACCTGATTCGCCTCAACGAACAGGACTTGCTCGCGGGCAAGAACTTCGGCGAGACGTCGTTGCGCGAAATCAAGGAAATGCTGGAGTCGAAGGGACTCAAGCTGGGGATGCTGGCCAGCAAAGACAAGCCGCGCGATTTCGGCATTCAGGAAACGCTCACACCGCAACAGCAAAGCCTGCTCAACCGACCCGTCGCGGAACTCAATCTCTCGGTTCGCGCCCGCAAGTGTATGACGCGGTTGCAGATCGCATCGTTGGGAGAACTGGTCGCCCGGACTCCCGACGAACTGCTCGAAAGCAAAAACTTCGGCGTGACGTCGTTGAACGAAGTCCGCAGCAAGCTGAACGATTTGGGTCTGCGTTTGCGTAACGACTGATTCGCTGAACCAAGCGGCGAAACGCGCTGTTCCGGGAGCGAATCGAGGTGACGCGTCGAGCTGCGATCCCGTTCTTGTCGCTGGTCTGTTGTACCGCGCTCCTTTGGGGAACGTGGCGGTTCACACAGGCTCCTCCGGTTGTTTCCGAACGTGCCGAGGTCGACGCGTTTCGGGCCGAACTGCCGTTGCGCGTTGAGGTGCGGATGCGGTCGCCGAAATATCGGCAGGAACCGCAGATTCGCGTCGGCCTGAAGGAACAACCCGCCACGACACTGTCGCTGGAGATCCAGGGGGGTTATCGGATACAGGCTCTCGATGGCGGGGGAGTTTTGCAGCGGGGCAAGTCACTCGCCGCGACGAAGGTGACCGCGTCAAAAACAGGATTGATGATCGGTGCCAAGACGCTCTCGGCACCGGCAGTTGAAATCATTCCCGAGCGTTCTCCAGCGGTTTGGGTGGATGGACACCAATACCGCGGATCGATTCGCCTCTACCGCCGGGAGGGAACCAAAGTCCTTCCCGTGAATGTACTCCCATTGGAGCAGTACATCGCCAGTGTGATCGACAGCGAGATGCCGGCGGCGTTTCCGGAAGAGGCAAGGCGAGCGCAGGCGATTGTCGCCCGCACATACGCGCTCTACCAGAAGGAGCAGGCTCCCCGGGCCGCCGTCACCGACCTGTTCGCAAGCACCCGCAGTCAGAAGTATCTCGGGTTCCAGTATCGCGATGGACAGGGACGACTTCTGGCGGGCGAAAGTGAAGCGAGTCGCGCGACCGCAAAGGCGACACGGGGACTGGTCGGAACACATCGCGGCGAGTTGTTTTGTACCTACTACTGTGCCGTTTGCGGTGGACGCACGGTGGAAGGAACCCAGATTTTTTCCGACGCTGCCCCGCCGCTGAAGAGTGTCGCCTGCGACTGGTGCAAAGAGGCCCGGCTCTATCGCTGGCAGGCCGAGATCTCGAAACGCGACGCGCAAAAGCCATTGCAGTCGGCCCTGGCGAAAGATGGCAAGAAGCTCGGCACGTTGAAGGGGGTCGCGGCGGCAAAAAAGGGGGAAACGGGAGCCGGAGCGTTTTATCAGGTCAAAGACGACAAACAATCGCTCTCACTATCCGGAGCGGCGGTTCGCCAGGCGCTCGGATCGCAGGGACTTTACAGCCCGACTTTCACGGTGGAAGATCGGGGACAGCACCTGGTGTTTTCGGGCCGGGGGCATGGACATGGTGTGGGCCTGTGCCAATGGGGAGCCCGCGGTCTGGCTCAAGAGGGGCGAACCGCAGACCAGATCTTCGCCCACTATTACCGAGGGGCCGCGATCACGGAACTGGGATATCGTTGAGCGTATCGGGACACCCTGCTCGGCAACGGGTAGGGTGGTCCGTGGCATCATCAAACGCCGCGGGAGAGACACTGAATTGCAGCGGTGGCCGACTATTCCTTGTGCGTCGCCGGGGCTTCGCGGGGGTGGGGATGGTCGTGTCGCGGGCGGACTTTCTCGATCGCTTCGATGTCGATGTTTGGTCCGTCGGCGTGATCGTGGCTGTGGGCAGGCTCCAGGAACCCAATCGCCCAGGCGAGTATGACGCCCGCGACCAAGGTCGCCGACAGCCCCAGCCGATCGTGCGAGTGCATCTCGATTTCTGGGAGCAGATCGCTGAGGGCGATACAGATAAAGACGCCGGCGGCGGCCGACATGGCGGCGGAAACAAACGCCGCGTGATGACCGCTGAAACGGGTGACGCCGTAATGGAACAGGACGACCCCCAGCGGGCACATCAGCGCGTAGCCGGCGTTGACGATCAACTGTGCCCGCCGCGACCAGCCGCGACTGGCCATCAGTGTGGTGATCGAAAGCGAGTCAAGGGGCTTGTGCAGGGCGACGCCAAGAAATGTGCCAATTCCCAACAGGAATGTCTTGTCGAAGTGCATCCCATCGTGTGACGCGTCGGCTTCCACATGGGCCGCCAGCGCGATTCCGTCGAGCAACGTGTGAATCGACAGGCCAATCAGAATTCCGAACCAGCTCGCGCTGCGGAACGGGGCGTGATCGTGGCCGTGCGCGTGGGAATGAGCGCAATCGTGGTCGTGGGAATGGTCGTGATCATGGCTATGATCATGATCATGCCCCTTCGACTCTCCCTCGGTTTCGTCAAACTCGCTGGGGCTGCCAACGTGAGCGTGAAAGTGGAACCAGCGCATTAGAAAGAAGGTGAGAACCATCCCTCCCAACAGCCAGCGGGTACACCAGTCGAGTCCCAGACCACCGTCGCGGGCGATGCCGTATCCGTGCGGCAATTGATGCAGCACACCCACACCCAGCATCAACCCACCCACCAGGCTGATCAGAAACTGCATTCGCCGGTGCGTTAGTTTCATCAACGAGGGAATGTAGCCCCCCACGAGTGAGGAGCACATGATCAACACACACTGCGCGACCAGCACCCACACGGTCGAGATCTGAGCCGAGCCAGCGTCTGCGTCGACTGCGAGACTCAGTGCGGAGAGCCGCAAACCCACTACGAACTCAGGCATTGAAAGTTCCGAAGGACGAACGCGAAGAACAGTGTTGATGCAAACAGATGGTAAATGAAGTTAAGTTACAACTCAATCGACACGCGATGCCTCTCTACATCCAGTCGGCGATCGTCCGTTGCATTCTGCGGAGAATATGGGTGGCGATCCAAGACAGCACAATCGCCCATCCGCAGGAAACCACGACACAGCCCAGAACCCCCCCGTCCAGCCAGCCGGGCCAGTCGGGCATCAACGCTTTGCGGTACAGTTCAAACACCCCGGTCAACGGGTTCAGCCAGAGCAAAGGGGCGAACCTGCCGGCGGCGATCCGGGGATAGAACACCGGTGTCGCGTAGAACCAGGGAAGTAGAAGCGCCTGAACCAGAAAAAATGTATCCGTGAACCGCACACACGACAAAGCGGCGATCACCGCCATCGCCCCCAGAATTACTGTCTGCAGCGCGATCGCCACCGGGAGCAGCAGAATCCAACCAGTCGGCCACACCTCGTAATACACATAGAGCGGTATCAGGAGAGGCAGGGTACAGATCAGGTTGACCAGGTGAGCCGCGACGACCCCGAGGGGCAACACCTCACGCGGAAAACCGGCCAGCAACACCAGCTTGCGGCTATTCGGAAACGAAGGGGTCGCGCTGCTGAACGCGACTGAGGCGAAGTGCCAGGGAAACAAGCCCGAGAGCAGGAACAACGGGTACGGAGATGTCTCAGGAAAACGCTCGCGATCCAGCGGGACGACGTAGCCGAAGACCGCAAGCAGCACCGCCATCAACATCAACGGCTGCACCACGGCCCACGCGTAACCGAGTTTCGCGCTGCGGTAGCGGATGTTCCATTCTTTGCGGGCCAGGAGCGCGATCAGTTCGAACCGCCGAGCGATTGGCGTGGAACCGGTCGACTCTGCGGGAACCCTCGAAATGGCGTTGGTCTTTGAGGAAGTCATGCGAAGAGTTTCCCTCGCCGAATGGGGATCCGTCAATCTGGTGAACCGCAGTGACTGTGACACGTGATCAGATAGGATATCCGTAGCGTGCGGAACCGCACTGCGTGAGGTTTCCTGAGGTGAATCGCCTGCCTCGACCGGATTGGCTGCGTCCAGTGCGGAATTTTTAGGTTTCGGGTGCGACAACGAAAAACTGCCAGGCCGCTGCCGTGTCTACCATCCACCGGTCGACTCATCGCTTCGCGGGGGCGCACAGCAGGTCTGAGGATATTGACATAGGACTCTGGGTCGATACGATAGATCAAGAAGAGTCCATGTCTTTCCATCCCTTGGAAGGGTCGCACGATGCTTACCATTCTCGGTCCCCGTCCCGCCGGTCGCGCCGGACGGTTTTGTGACGGAGTCTCCCGCCGCACGTTCATGAAGATCGGCGGTTTGGCGATGGGGGGACTCGCGCTCCCCGAGGTGCTGAAGGCTGAGCAGGCGGCGGGGAAGAAAAGCGGTCACAAGGGGATCATCAT
Organism: Planctomicrobium piriforme; assembly: GCA_945860955.1. Classification (GTDB taxonomy): domain Bacteria; phylum Planctomycetota; class Planctomycetia; order Planctomycetales; family Planctomycetaceae; genus UBA10511. The sequence continues at coordinate 33,794 of CAMATH010000017.1, read as the reverse complement.
GATCTTCCTGCCTGGCGGCCCCCCCCACCAGGACATGTGGGATGTGAAAATGGATGCCCCATCCGAAATTCGGGGCGAATTCTCGGCGATTCCCACCAGTGTTCCGGGAATCGAAATCAGTGAGATGTTCCCGCAGATCGCGGCGAATATGCAGAAATTCGTCCCGATCCGTTCGATGGTCGGGGCGTCGGGGGATCACTACGCGTACCAGTGTTTGACCGGCTGGAACAAGCGCGACCGGCAACCAGGTGGTGGCTTCCCCTCAATGGGGTCGGTCCTCTCCAAGGTCTACGGTCCCGTCGAACCTGCCATGCCCCCGTTTATCGGGCTCTCGCCTCGAATGGGACACATGCCCTGGGCCGACAATGGTGTCCCCGGGTTCCTGGGGGTAGCGCATGCTCCATTCACCCCCAACGCCGAGGGAAAAGACGACCTCATTCTGAACGGTGTCACGCTCGACCGCCTGGGGGACCGCCGGACGGTGTTGTCGGCGCTCGATCGTTTCCGCAAAGAATGCGATTCCTCGGGCCAGTATGCGGGGACGGACGCCTTTACCCAGCAGGCATTCGGTGTACTCACGTCAAGCAAACTCGCCGAGGCGCTGAACCTTGATCTGGAAGACCAAAAACTGCGTGACCGGTATGGTCGCGGTGTGAATCAGTTGCGGGACGATGGTGGTCCCCGACTGATCGACAACTTCCTGGTCGCCCGTCGGCTGATCTCGGCCGGCGCGCGGTGTGTCACACTGGCGTTCAGTCGCTGGGATTGGCATGGCGCGAACTTCAAGCAGGGGCGTGAAGACATGCCACTGCTCGATCAGGGACTGGTTGCCCTGGTCCAGGATCTGGAAGAACGCGGCATGCTCGACGATATCAGCGTCGTCTGCTGGGGTGAGTTCGGGCGGACGCCCAAAGTGAATAAGGACGCCGGCCGCGACCACTGGCCACAGGTGTCGTCCGCTCTGCTCGCGGGAGGGGGAATCAAGGCGGGGCAGGTGATTGGTGCCACCAATCGTCTGGGTGAGTTCGCCAGCGATCGGCCCGTTCATTTTCAGGAGGTGTTTGCGACGCTGTATCGCAACCTGGGGATCAATGTCGATCACCTGACGCTGCGCGACCTGCAAGGGCGTCCGCAGTTTCTGATTGATCAGAATAAGTACAAGGCGCTCCCCGAACTGGCGTGACGCGGGGGGGACCCCGTCGCCCCGCTGGAGAGTGCTAGGGGAGCCGATCTGGAGGATTGCCATGCGTCGAAACGTGGTGTGGTTGGCGCTGTCGCTGACGGCGTCCGTTCCTGCGGTCGCAGGCGATCCGATCTCGCGGTACGGCCGAGCGACGGGCAATGGCCATCCTGGCTATTCGGTCAACGGGTATTCGACTCATGGGTCTGGGTACTCTTTGGGTCGCGAATACGGCGGATTCTCGTTGAGCGGACCCTCGGGCAGCTTCACGATGTATCACGGCCCAGTCGTTCCCTATGCCGTGTATGGGCCGAATTGGGCCTATGGATTCAACGCCGGGTACCCGGTCTACCTGCCGGCGGAAGATTTTGGATTTGGTCCGAATCCTCCCGCGGTGATCGGACCGGCCCCAATGCGCCTTGCCGATCGCCTACGAAACGCCCGGCAGCCAGCGGACGGGAAGTCCCCTCCGGAAGGCAATCACAATCCTGGCGCGAATGGCAATGCACAGGCCGCGGTGCCGGTGGAAGAGCAACCCGATCAGGACAATCCACCACTGTTTCTGAAGCGGTCAAACGTCGAACAACGCCGGAAGAGTCTGCGGCTGCAAGCCCAGGGGGATGACCTGCTGCGTCGCGCGGAGTATCTGGCGGCCGTTGGCAAATACCGCCAGGCGGCGCAGGCCGCGCCCGATCTACCTGAACCGCGATTGCGAATGGGGATCGCGCTGGCGGCGATGGGAGAATTGTCGCAGGGCGTGGTGCAATTGAAGCGAGGGCTTCTGCTCGATCCCGAGTGGCCAAAACATGGACCGGGACTGGAGGAGCTGTTCGGCCCCAACAACGAAATCGCCCGGGTGACGTTGCTGGGGCGGGCCTCTGGCTGGGTTCGGCAGGACATTCGTGACCCCGATCGGTTGTTCCTGCTGGGGGTATTGCTCTACTTTAATGAAGACATGGAACCGGCGCGGAAGTTTTTCGAGACCGCAATGGAACTCACCGAGGGGACATCTCCCGCCGGACGGTTTCTCGAACCACGTCAAGTCGCCAACGCCGCGCGCGAGCGCATCTCACCACCGCCCGAACCGATCGAACAACTTGCGCCTTCACCTGCTCCGCCGCGCGCCGCTCGCCGAAAACCGTTGGACGACGCGCCGGTTCCACAGCCCCCCGACTGATTTTGAACACGCGGCCGATAACGAGAAGAATTCGCCGAGCCGCGCCCGTCAGGAGGCGGTTACAGAGGATCGCTTTCAAACGGTCATATCTCCGGTTCAATGTCGTGTGTTCCGACGCGCCGGTTATTCCCAGAATCGCAACCATCGAACAAACTCGACACAGCGGGGTTCCGTGTGACCCAGGAACGCCTGCTCGTCACGCTTTGTACCTACAACGAGCGTGACAACGTCGCAGCTTTACTGCCTGAGATCTGGAAGGGGGCTCCCCAGGCCGACATCCTGGTGGTGGATGACAATTCGCCCGACGGAACCAGCGACTTTGTCCGGGAATGGAGCGGGCGCGATTCGCGAGTGCATTTGCTGCATCGTCCGGGAAAAATGGGATTGGGGACCGCGACACTGGCGGCGTTGAAATACGCGGTCGACCACGACTATTCCTGGGTTTTGAATCTCGACGCCGACTTCAGTCACCCGCCCCGTTACATTCCCGATCTGTTGGCACTCGCCCCCGCCTGCGACGTGGCGATTGGATCCCGCTATGTCGCGGGGGGAGGAATCGTCGGCTGGCCGTGGAAGCGGCATTTGATGAGCCAGGCGATCAATCTGTATTCACGGGTCTTTCTGCGATTGTCGACTCGCGATTGCAGTGGGGCATTTCGCTGCTTTCGGGTCTCCGTCTTGAAGCGGGTCGATTTCTCCCGATTTTTGTCGCGGGGCTACGCGGTGGAAGAAGAGCTGCTCTACCGTCTGAAAAATGTTGGGGCGCGACTTGCTGAGACGCCGTTCATTTATGAAGAGCGGCGACACGGATCTTCAAAAATCAGCCTCCGGGAGGGACTGCTGGCGTTGTGGATCATTTTTCGTTTGGGGCTGTTCGGCGGGTAAACCATCGCCGAATCTCTTCAGCCGGAATTCGTGGGAGTCGCCATCCCCGGGAGCGGTAATTCCTCCCCACGAAGTGGCGAACCGGTCAAAGCTCGTTACACTCCCCAAGTCGCTCGTTCTTCCGCTCCAACTTCACTTTTGTTCATGACCGCATCCGACCGCAAACCGATCGTCACCGTTCAACAACACATCCTCCAGGACCAGCGCAAGTTCCCGGGGGCTTCGGGGGAGTTTTCGTGGCTGCTCTCGGGAGTGACACTCGCGACGAAGATGATTCAGGCGAAAGTGCAACGGGCGGGCCTCTCTGACATTCTGGGGGAGTTTGGCAACGTCAATGTGCAGGGGGAGATTCAGCAGAAGCTCGACGTTTATGCCAACGAGGTGCTGCACCACAATCTCAGCGTTCGCGAGAGCATTGGCATTCTCGCGTCGGAAGAGAATGAAAAGCCGATCACGATCAAGCACGCCACGCCCGACGCGAAATATGCCGTCATTTTTGATCCCCTGGACGGAAGTTCGAACATTGACGTTGGAGTCGGTGTGGGAACCACGTTTTCCATTCTGAAACGTCCGGAAAACGCGGACTACCATGATGTTGACCGTTGGTTGATGCAGCCCGGCACCAAGCAGGTCGCCGCGGGCTACGTGGTCTATGGCTCGTCGACGATTCTGGTCTACAGTGTCGGTCGGGGAGTACACGGCTTCACCCTCGATCCGGCGATCGGCGCGTATGTCCTCTCGCATGAAGACATGCGGATGCCCGAACAGGGAAAGTACTATTCGGTCAACGAAGCGAACCGCGATTCGTTTTCCGCGGGCTATCAGAAATTTCTCGACAATCTGCGGCATGGACTGAACGGCAAACGCTATTCGTCGCGCTACATCGGCTCGATGGTCGCCGACGTGCATCGGACACTTCTCAAGGGGGGAATCTTTCTGTACCCCCCGACTGCGGAGAATCCCGGCGGAAAACTGAGGCTGCTGTACGAAGCGTCCCCGATCGCGTTTCTGGTTGAGCAAGCGGGTGGCATCGCGACCGATGGATTTCGACGGATTTTGGAGATTGAGCCGACCAGCATCCACGAACGCACCCCGATGGCGGTCGGCAGCCGGGTTGAGATGGAAGAACTCGCGCGTTGCCTGAAGGAGTCATAAGTCGCTATTTTGAATCGGACTTGAATCCGATTCTTCTCCCTCGCCTTGGGGCAGATTGTGGTCGATCGTGCGGGTGAGACCCGAGTATGGCGCGTCGTGTGTTGCTGTGCGATCCGAGCGCGGGCACTTCTCTTCCCATACAATGCAGGAGTCCCGATCATGCGGCCCGCAATTGGCAGTCCTTCCAAAGTACCTCCGAGTCTGTCTTCGCCCTCCTCGAGATTCTTCTTTCAGCAATTGCTTCTGGGGACTTTGCTGGTGGTTTTCCGGTGGGAGATCGCCCGGGCCGAGCAAACTGAAACTGCGTCCATTTTGATTGGTGGTCGACGCGAATTGTTCGTTGACGACTATCTGATCGAGAAGAACTCCGGCTTGGAATTGAAGTTGCACTCTCCGACGCCGCGGGAAATTGTACTCGACTACACTCGCGATTCCCCCTGGGATGGCACGACCAGTGGCTACCCCACCGTGTTTCGTGATGGCGACGTGATCCGAATGTACTACATGGCGGTCAATGTCATTAGCGAAGACGCCAAAGACATCGTCCCCCGCCCGGTCGTCGCCTGCTACGCCGAAAGTCGCGATGGAATTCACTGGGTGCGGCCTGTTTTGGGACTCATCGAATACAACGGCTCCAAACAGAACAACATCGTCTGGACCGGTCCGAATCTCGACAACTTCACCCCGTTTAAGGATAGCAACCCCGCCTGTCCACCAACGGAGCTGTACAAAGCTGTGGCGGCCGGCCCCGGAGGGTTACTCGCCCTGAAGTCGATGGACGGTCTTCACTGGTCGTATCTTTCGGACAAGCCAATCATCACACAGGGTAAGTTTGATACTCAGAACAACGCCTTCTGGGATCCGCGACGGGGACATTACTGGTGCTACATTCGTGATTTCCACCACGGTAAACAGCCGGTGACCGAACGTAGGCGAACGTCGCGAGAAGGCGAGAACTCGCCGCAGAAATCCGGCGATCGTGTGACGACAGCCGCCGCTGGTATACGCGACATTCGCGTCGCCACCTCCCCGGACTTCCGTACCTGGAGTGAACCGAAACCAATCGAATTCGTCGATTCCCCCGACGAGCCACTCTACACCAATCAGATTCGACCGTATGGACGCGCTCCGCATTTGTTCCTGGGCTTTCCCAGCCGGTATATCGAACGGAATTTTTCCGAGTCCGCACTGCGCACACTTCCCGACCAGAAACACCGCGAAAACCGCATGTCGTTGTCACCACGTTACGGCCTGGCGATCACAGACGGACTGTTCATGGCCAGCCGCGACGGGGTCACCTTTCGACGGTGGAATGAAGCGTTTGTGCGACCCGGTCCGGAACGTAAGGACAATTGGTTGTACGGCGATGGATTTCAGGGGTTGGGGCTGATAGAAACGCCGGCTGACGACCCGACTGCACCGAATGAATTGTCGCTTTACGTGGGGGAAGATCATTGGAAAAAACCGCGGTTGCGGCGGTTCACATTACGGGTTGATGGTTTCGTCTCGCTGCATTCATCGGCGAAGCCGGGCGAAATTGTCTCGAAACCGCTGATTTTCGAGGGAAATCGTCTGTCGCTCAACTTCGCCACATCAGCGGTCGGTTCGGTCCTGGTGGAATTGCAGGACTCCAATGGGACACCCATTCGCGGCTTCGCACTGGATGATTGTGATGAATTGTTCGGTGATACTCTGAATCGGTCGGTCACCTGGAACGACTCGGGGGATGTGGGCCGACTTGCCAACCTGCCTGTTCGGATCCGCATGGTGGTGAATGATGGAGATGTGTACTCGTTCCAGTTCACATCGGATTCCGCTCCCTCGTCTCCAGAACGGTGATTCATGCGAACCGATGCACGCGGGAATGTTTACGAGACGACAGAGCTTGCGACCGAAGAGCAAGTCGCCTGTTTCGCCAGCCTGTTTGTGAGTCGGCGTGAAGAACTCTTCTCCGTATTTCAGATCGGCGAAATCAAGAATTCGTCCCAATCGAACCTGCGGCTGTGTCATTCGCGCGACGGGGGAGAAACCTGGCGTGCCATCCCCGGGCGATTCCGCACGACTTTCGCGGGCGAAGCGGGCTCGTTGTCGAATGGAGAACTGGTTGAGCTTCGAGACGGACGGCTAATGCTGATCTCCACCTGGATCAATCGCCAGGAGCCGACGCGTCCGTTTTATGACCCCGCTACGGAAGGAATCCTGCATACGCGGATCCTCAAGTCATTTTCGAGTGACCACGGTTTCACCTGGAGTCCGTGGGAGGAGATCCCATTGTTTACGCAAGGTTGGAGCTACCACACGTCCGGGCCGATCCTGAAATCCCACGATGGAACGATCATGGTCATTGTGGAGAGCCACAAGTCGTTCGACGCGTTTGGACCGTCGACAGCAGCCGAGGGCACCTGGTGCTTGATTTCGACGGATGACGGAACGTCGTTTCAGGGCCCTCATCTCGTCGCGCAGCATCCCGAGCATCGGCTGATGTATTGGGATGCCCGATTGACTCAAGGCAACGAGCCTGGCACATGGTTGGCCATGTATTGGACACACGACCAGCCGGGACAACGTGACCTGTCCGTACATCTGCAACTCGGCCGTGTTTCACCCTCAGGAATCACGTGCGGCCCGGTTCTGGACACCGGAATTCCCGGGCAGATTTCCGCTCCACTGTGCCTCGATTCGAATCGCTGGTTGGCGGTTGCCGTCCGTCGTGATCATCCGGGAACAATCACTGTCTGGCAAACTCTCGACGCGGGAATCCGCTGGAAATGCGAGATGACCATTCACTCGCAGGAATGCGGCTCCCTCGTACAAGACCGCACGGACCTCGCCGTCGCGGAGATCTGGGAGAATATCCGCAAGTGGAGCTTCGGCCACCCGGCGATTCGCCAGCTCGACCGAACTCATGTTCTGGTGACGTGGTACGCGGGAACTTCCGCAAAAATGGGTGTCCAGTGGGCGAGAATTCGATTGGATGAGTGACTTCGATCGACGGGACTCACACCGAAAACGGGAAGCAGGAGGGTAACCAAGGCTCACATTCGCTGTTCTCCCGGGAATTTCGCCTAATTCTTGGTCAAGACCCCGTCGAGATTCAATAGAACGTTTCCGACCACAGTCCACGCCGCCATCTCGCCGGCGGCCGTCCCCTCGGGAAGAGGCCCCAGCGGGTTGGTTGCCAAGTCGAGCGCTTCCGCGGCGTGAGCCTGATAGTGGGCCAGTTCCGACTCATACAGCGCCACCAGCTTTTCGATCTGGGCCGGTTGCGCTGGCCGCGCGAGCGTCAGTTCCAGTCCGTACCGCACGCGGTCGAGGGGGCTGGAACCCCCTTCCCGCACCAGCCGCCGTCCCAGTGCCTGTGAGGTTTCCACATAGACCGGGTCGTTCAAGGTGACAAACGCCTGCAGTGGGGTGTTGGTGCGAACACGGCGGATTGTGCAGATTTCCCGGCTCGGGGCGTCAAACGCCGCCATCGAGGGGTACGGCACCGTTCTTCGCCAGAGCGTGTACAAGCCCCGGCGGTACTTGTCCTCACCGGGACTGGTCGTCCAGGTTCGCTCGCCGTTGAAGGCCGCCTGCCAAAGCCCCGGAGGCTGAACCGGAAACACCGACGGGCCGTGCGATTTGTGACTCAGCAGGCCACTCAATGCGAGAGCCTGATCCCGCACCATCTCGGCTTCTAAACGGAAGCGCGGAGCGCGAGCGAGATAGCGGTTTCGTGGATCCTTTTCAATTGTGTCGGCGGTCAGTTGCGACGACTGTCGGTAGGTCGCGGAACAAACAATCGTTTTTAGCAGTCGCTTGATGTTCCAGTCGCTTTGGAATTCCGTTGCCAGCCAGTCGAGCAATTCGGGATGCGTCGGCAGATCGCCCTGAGATCCGAAGTCTTCCTCGGTTTCCACCAGTCCGATCCCGAAGATCTGTCCCCACAGGCGATTTGCCATCACGCGGGCCGTCAAAGGGTTGTTGCGGTCAACAAGCCAGTTGGCCAAGTCGACCCGGGTGACTGGTCCCTGTTTTTCCAGCGGGTGAAACGCTTTGGGAACGGTGGCGACCAATTCGTCACCCGTATTGAGAAAGTTCCCCTTGATCATCAAGCGGGTCGTGCGCCGCTGATCCGCAGGCAGTTCCACCATCACGGGGACCGTGGGGATCTCGGGGCGTGACTTGGAGAGTTGCGCGATCTGGTCCCGCAACGGTTGCAGGCTGGGGGCGATCGTGCGGTAGTACGCCGCCAGTTTTTGTAGCTGTTCGGCGTTCCGCGCCGCCGCTGGCTGATCGACGATTTGCAGAATCTCCGCCGGTACACCGACCCGGCGGATCAGCTCCTGGCTGTTGGTCGCCGAGAGTCGGAATCGACCCAGGGCATAGCCCGCTTCCTTAAAGCGATGGTCGAGTGTCACCGTCAAACGGGTGACGGGAAACTTCCCAATCGCGGTTGAGGCGACAAACACCGCCGTGTGCGGCTCTTGCATCTTCGGCCCCACCGCCCAGCCGCTCGCGGCGAGATCCTTTTGCGAAATCGCATTGGCGACAGGAAACGACGGCTGTGAATGGTCCGCCGACGCTTGAACCAGCGGCAGCGACTGCGCACCGCTGACCGCCAGCTCCGCGTTTTTCTCCGGAGCATCTTTGAGCGTCTGCTGCCACACTGGTTGCCTGTCGGCGTCGAGTACGATCACCCGAGCATTGGCCAGTCGCCCACCGACGCCGCCTCCTGTCCGGTTCCAAACCACGATGCGGTCAAACCGCCGGATATCCCCCAGGTCGACCTCCCACCATGGATTCGTCTCGGTCTTTGTATGTGTGACCGAACGCTTCTCGAAATCACCATCGGGATTGCCATCGATCGCCAACTCCGGCGGGCCATTGTAGTCGACGCTGGATTGAGTCGCTTTTCCCTGCTTAGCGAGATTGTCGCCTCCAGCGAAGATCTCAACCTCGGCGAGTGACAGAATCTTACCTACTCCCGGGAGTTCAATTCGCACGTAACGGCCCGACACCAGATTGTCGGCCTGCTTGGCGTCGGCGACCGTTGCGGTGATTCGCGACAGCACGAAATTCCCGTCGGCGGCCCGGCCCGAACCCTTGGAGGGCAAACTCTCATCCGGAATCGCCTCCAGCCGCAGGCCCGTGATTCCGGAAATCGGCAGTTCCGCGGTGATCGAATACGATTCCTGCGGGGCAGTCGGTCCACTGACCAGAATCGAACCGTCCTTCTGAAACTGGAATGTCGCTCCGCTGGTCGAAGTGAGTGTCCCCTTCTCCCCGAAAACGGTCCAGGTGGGGGAGGCTCCCAATGTCGCTTCCCACGCTTGTTGCTCCCGGGCGAGTTCGGCCGTCGGCTGTTCCAGCGTCTGCTTCACGCGGGCGATCTCGGCGTCAATTTCCTGGAAGCGGCGTTCCAAATCGGCCGTTGGAGCGGCGAGCGTCGGGTATTCATCCCCCTTGTCGCTATCTGCCGACTGATTGAAGATTCCATAGAACTGGTAGTACTCGTTCTGGCTGATCGGGTCGAATTTATGGCTGTGGCATTTCGCGCAGCCTAACGTCAGTCCCATCCAGACCTGCATCGTTGTGTCGGCTCGGTCTTTCACTGCGGCGACGCGGTATTCCTCGTCGTCGGTTCCCCCTTCGGTGTTGGTCATTGTGTTACGGTGAAACGCCGTCGCGATCTTCTGTTCCAGCGAGGCGTTCGGCAGCATGTCCCCGGCGATCTGATCGATCGTGAATTGGTCGAACGGCAGATTGCGATTGAACGCGTCGATCACCCAGTCGCGATACCGCCAAATGGTTCGCAACGGATCCGAGCCTAAGCCCTTTGAGTCGGCGTAACGCGCCAGATCCAGCCACACCCGTCCCCAGCGTTCGCCGTACGCGCTGTCGGCGAGCAGGCGGTCGACCAGTTCCTCATACGCTTCGGGACGTGGATCATTCACAAACGCCGCCACTTCGGCCGGAGTAGGCGGCAGGCCCCGCAGGTCGAAACTCAGCCGGCGAATCAAGGTGTGGCGGTCGGCTTCGGGATTCGCCTGAAGCCCCACAGACTGGAATTTCGAGGCGATGTAGTGATCGATCTCGTTGCGCGCCCAGTTGGAGTCGGCGATTGTCCGCGGGGCGACCCGTTTCGGCGGAACGAATGCCCAATGTTCCGCGTAGGCCGCTCCCTGTTCGATCCATGTCCGCAGAATCTGGAGCTGCTCTGGTTTCAGTTCACCCGAACCTTCGGGCGGCATTTTGCCAACCGGGTCTTCCGACGTGACCCGCAGCCACAATTCACTTTCTTCGGGATGATTGGGAACAATCGCTCGACTGCCGCTCTCCAGCGGTGCCAGAGTGGCATCGCGGCGGTCCAAGCGAAGCCCGGCCTTGCGCTCGGCCTCGTCGGGACCATGGCAGTTGTAACACGCACGGGAGAGTATCGGCCGGACGTCGCGAAGATAATCGACCGGCTTGACCTTTGCGCCGCCAACAGCAGGGGCGTCATCAGACCAAGCGGTCGACCGCACACCACCGGCGGCGATCAGCGAAATCAAAACCAGCGTGTGAACGCGGAAAGCTGACACGAGCGAACACTCCCTCGGCCGACGGCCGAAACGAATCATCAACGAATGAGGAGCCGATGATAACAGGGAATGTGAACCGGGGTGAAGCGCGACGCTGTGTCGATCAATCGCGCGGCACGCATTGGGCTTACGCCGCCCCGCTCGCCACCGGTGTGACGTCGACGGCGACGGTCATCGCCTGGCGGCCGCCGCCGGTGAAGACGCCGGCAATGGGGCAGATGTCACCGTAGTCCCGGCCCCAGCCGACCGTCACGTGCTTTTCCTGTGGAATCACGTTGTTGGTCGGATCGAGGTCGATCCAGCCCCACCCCGGGCAGTAGACCGCCAGCCAGGCATGCGACGCGTCGGCACCAATCAGCTTGGGCTTTCCGGGAGGAGGTTCCGTCACGAGGTAACCGCTCACGTACCGCGCCGCCAGCCCCAACGTCCGCAGACAGGTGATCTGCAGATGAGCGAAATCCTGGCAAACGCCACGCCGGGTCTGAAACACCTCGCGCGTCGGCGTCGAGACTGAAGTGGTCGCGGGGGAGTAGTCAAACTCCTCGAAAATCCGCCGCGTGAGGTCAATCGCCGCCTCGACCACCGGTCGATTGGGCGTGAAACTCACGAGCGCGTATTGCCGCGCTTCGGGCAGTTCCACAATGAAAGGAGACTCGAACCGGAACTGCGAAGCGAACCGGTCGGCGAGCTCTCGCCCCGATGCCAGCCCACCGCGGACAGTCTCCCACGGCGGGGTCTCCGACGGATTGGGAAGCGGCTGGACGTGTCGGTCGACCAAGCTTCGGCCGGTGACTTCGAGCTGATGGTGGGGCGACTCGACCGAAAAGTACCAGACCTCATTACCGAACGCGTCGGTCCACGGTCGCCGGATCGCGGGGACCGGGTTGATCTCCAGCGAGAATTCCAGCCGAGTTTGCCCGGGCATCGTTTGCGGCGACAGTCGAGCCTGGTTCTGACACAGCACGACCGGATCGGAATAGGCATAGGTCGTGGTATGGCGGACGCGGTATCGCATGGGTGTCACTTGGTGGTCGCGACCAGCAATTGGGTCAGTTGACGCGGTGCGACAGTGTGCGTCAGATACGCGTGGGTGACACTGTCTGAGAATCCCCGCAGCGCGTCGAGCCAGTTGTCGAGTCGGGTGGCCAGAGCCTCTCGGTCATTGAGACCATTCACCTCACAGAGTGCTTCAATGTCGGCCAGTCGCACTTCGCTGTGGAGTTCCCGGGCGAGTCGGCACTGCGGAGACTCGTCGTTTGTGTCGCCAGTCTGAGCGGCGATCTGATTGGCGTGGTCGACCAGCGCCACCAACTGATAGATCACAGCGCGCGGATTGGTATCGTCCCCGAGGACCAGGTCCAACACCGGTGCGAGCTGCAAAGTGGTCAGGTAGCGATACCGATAGGTCATCGAACTGTCGGCGATTTCCAGCATCGCCTCAAGTCGCGGCAACAGTTCGACCTGGGCGTTGACCAAGAGCCCCCGGACCACCCGCAACGTCTGTTGCGCCCGCTCGACCCGACGCCCCATGTCGAGAAACCGCCAGCCCGGGCCGCGGGTCATGCTCTCGGCACCCAGCCCGCTGAACGCCGACAGCAGGGTGAGAATCTGATTGAGTTCCAGCAAAACCCGACCCGGTTCCGTCGACTCGGGGGAGTTGGCGGGAAGGAGTTCCATCTGGTTGAGGATTCGCCAACTGTCGATCGCGATGCGGTCCCGTACCACCGACGCTGTCCCCCGGGCGTCTTCCAAAGTTTTCGCCAGACTGCCGCGTCGGGTACGATCGCGCAGAAAGGACCAGACTTCGGCCCGCACCTGTGACCAGTCGGCTGGCGCACCTATTGTCTTCACACACAACGGCGACATCCCGGGGTCACACAACGACTCCACCAGCAATCGCATCGCCGCCAGTCCGGGGGGCTGAACCTCCGTCGTCATGCGGGCGACGATGCTGCGAATCTGTCGAACAAACGCCTCGGCCCGTTCGACCAGACGGCCGAGCCAGTACAAATGGTCGGCGGCGCGACTTGGCAGGTCGTTGGTACTTCGCCGCAGGCTGAGGGCGGGGACCGAGTCGCGGAGCAGCGTCACGCTATCGACCGGACCGTCGGACAGTACCCAAAGATCCTTGCTGCGCTGGCCGGCCGCCATCGATTCGGCGAGCAGCACCGAATCGGGAGCGACGCGACACAACCCCCCGGGCATCACCTGGTATTCCTTGCCATCGTAGACGGCGAATGAACGCAGCGTGAGATTCCAGGGCTGGAGCTTGCCATCGACCCAAACCGGAGCAGTCGAACCGGCCACGGGGGATTGCCCGACGAAACGCGCCGGCTTGGCGCGAATGCGGGCCAGCAGATCGGCCTTTTCCTGCGCCGACAGCTTCCATCCAAGGAGCGACTTGCCGCGACTGAGAAACGCCGGGCGAATGACAAGCTCCTCGAGATTCGCCTCAACATACGCGAAGTCAGCGGGTCGACCGCACCACCAGGTGGGAATCGACGGTAGCTGCAGTTCCTCCCCGAGAAACTCCCGACAGAATTCGGGCAACAGCGCTTGCACGACCGGCGCTTCGAGAAACCCGCTTCCCAGCGCGTTCGCCACAATGACCCGCCCCGCGCGCGCCGCCTGGGCCAATGCGGGGACACCCACGTGCGAATCGGGACGCAGGTCGAGCGGATCGCAATCGAGGTCGCCGAGTCGCCGGAGGATCACATGCACCGGAAGCAATCCACCCAATGTCTTCAGAAAGACCCCGTCGCCGCGCACCGTCAAATCGCCCCCTTCGACCAAGGTGTAACCCAGGTAGCGCGACAGATAGACGTCTTCGAAATACCGGGAGCTGCGCGGGCCGGGAGACAACAACACCACGCGCGGGTTGTCCGACAATCGGGCCGCCAGACGCAACATCGAGTTCTTCAGTGTCACGAAGTACGACGCGACCCGAACGACATTCAAGCTGTGAAAGTCCTGCGGCAACGTTCGAGATACGACCACGCGGTTTTCGACGGCGTAGCCGGCACCAGACGGGCCTTGCGTTCGGTCGCCCAAAACGACCCACCGGCCCGACTTGTCGCGCGCCAGTTGAGCGGCGTACCAATTTAGAAACACATCGTCGGGAGGAGTGATCCCGAAACACGGCAACAGATAGCCCGGATGCTTGAACAGGAATTCCGCCGGCATCAGCCCCGATTGCAACAGCGTCCGTGGCCCGTAGATGTCTTGCGCCAGGCGATTGAGAACCTTCAGTCGCTGCTTCAGCGCCTCGGCGAGCGACTTCATCTCGGCCTCTGGCATCAGCAGAGGGAGCAAGTCGAGCAGCCAGGGACGATCGAGATCTTTCGCGGCCCCGTAGACGTTGTACGTCACGCCGTTTTCGCGCAGCAGGTGTCGAACCTGCTCTGTCCGCTGGGTCAGCCCCTGCGGTCCCATTTCGCGCAGTCCAGAGACAAATCGCGACCAAGCCGGCCGCACATTGCGGTCGGGATCGAGCATCTCATCGTGGGTCAGTCCGGCAGGCCGATAGTGCAGCGCAGATTCGCCGGGCGGAAGAGCGCTCTCCGCACCGGGGATTAATTTCATCTCGGGATCCAGGGGTGATTATCGACCGGGAAATGCCAGATCGACGGGACGGCGCATATCCAAAGTGTGCGGATAGGCGGGGTTCTGTTCTGCAGGGGGAATCGAAATCGGTCCGGGAGTATGACCGATTGGCAGGAAACGGGCCACCCGTCGACTCTCGGCGGCAAACGCGTTGACAGGGAACGACTCGGAATTGAGTCCCCCTGGATGGGCGACGTGCCACGTGCAGCCGCCAATCGACCGGCCATTCCAGGTATCGATCAGGTCGAAGACCAAGGGCGAATGGATGCCAATTGTCGGATGCAGACACGATGGCGGCTGCCACGCGCGGAATCGCACGCCGGCGACAAACTCGCCCTGCGTTCCGGTCGGCGTGAGCGGGGTGCGCCGTCCGTTGCACGCCACCATGTAACGTGATTCGGTGAGGCCGGTGACTTTCACCTGGATCCGTTCCACCGACGAATCGACATACCGCGCGGTTCCGCCGGCACCAGACTCTTCACCCAAAACGTGCCACGGCTCAATCGCTTGCCGCAGCTCAATCGTCACACCGCGCCGCGTCACGTTACCGATCAGCGGAAAACGGAACTCAAAGTGCGGAGCGAACCAGTCAAACTCGAAATCGAAGCCGGCGTCGTTCAATTCTTCGACCACTTCGCGCAGATCCTGCGCGACGAAGTGGGGCAACAAGAACCGGTCGTGCAGCGTCGTTCCCCAACGGACGAGTGGCTGTTGATACGGCTGCTTCCAGAACCGGGCGACCAACGACCGCACGAGAAGCTGCTGGACCAAGCTCATCCGTTCGTGCGGCGGCATCTCGAACGCCCGCAATTCCACCAACCCCAGTCGGCCGGTACTGCTGTCGGGCGAGTACAGTTTGTCGATGCAGAATTCCGAACGATGCGTGTTTCCGGTCAGATCGACCAGCAGATGGCGGAAGACCCGGTCGACCAGCCAGGGAGGGGCGGGTTGACCCACGGGGATCTGGGAAAACGCCGTCTCCAGTTCGTAGACGCTTTCATGCCGCGCTTCGTCGACGCGCGGTGCCTGACTGGTCGGACCGATAAACAGCCCGGAGAACAGGTACGACAGCGACGGGCGATTGTTCCAGTACGCGACGAGACTGCGCAGCAGGTCGGGACGTTGCAGGAACGGACTGTCGACCGGACGCGGCCCGCCGAGAACGATGTGGTTTCCGCCAACGGTCCCGGTATGTCGTCCATCGAGCATGAACTTCTCGGTACAAAGTCGCGACAGCCGCGCCTCTTCGTACAGCGTCTCGGTCAGGCGACGCAACTCGCCCCAATTCGACGCGGGCTGCAGATTGACTTCAATCACACCGGGGTCGGGGGTGACACGGAAATGATCGACACGGTAATCGTACGGCGGCGGGTACCCTTCGATGCGGACCGGGAGATTCAACTCCCGCGCGGTCTCTTCGATCTTCTCGACCAGATCGATGTACTGCTCGATCAGTGAGACGGGAGGCATGAAGACATGCAGCACACCATGCCGGGCTTCGACACAAAGCGCCGTCCGCACCATCGTTTGCGGTGTTGTCGCGGTGACCGGGAATTCCGATTCCTCGGTGTACGTCTCTTGCTCGAGCAATCCCACCCCCGAGCGCGGCACGGTCGAACCGTACATTGAGGAAGGACCGTCACCACGTCCCATCCGCGCCGCCGGGAACTGTTGACGAATCGTAGTCGCTGCGGGGCTTGTCGCTATCGGTCCGGAATGAGCGAGCGGCCGATTCTCCAAGGGAAGCTGGCTCCCCTGCCACGTGCCAAAGTCGTGGCTGTCGTCCGATTGCGGCAACAGATCGGGACGGGGCGCAAGGGGATCGCGTTCAAACAGACTGGAGGCGTCGCGATCGAGTGACCACAGGAGCGAATCGAGCGGCAGACGGTAACCCATCGGCGAATCGCCCGGAATCAAGTACATCCGCTCGCCGCGCAGAAACCACGGTCCACTCACCCAGTCGCCATTCTGCTCACCAGGTCGGAGAGGCAGCGTGTAACCGACGACGCGATCGAGACCGCGTTCAAACACCTTCGCGAGCCGGGCGCGTTCGATCGGATCTCGCAGATTCGAATCGAGGGGATCCACGTTGACCGGCAGCCGGCGTTCTTTCCAGAGGTAGTAGAAGGAATCTTCGTATCCCGGCAGTAGGTTTTTCGGGCCCACGCCCAACCGATTGGAGAGCCGTTCGACAAACTCTTCGGCGTGTTGCTCGGTGGCACCGTAGTCCTGGTAGTCGGCCGCGATCAGCTTGGGATCCTTCCAGATCGACGTCCCATCCTTGCGCCAGTAGCACGACAGCGCCCAGCGCGGCAACTGCTCGCCCGGGTACCATTTTCCCTGGCCGAAATGCAACAGCGGCCCTTTGGCGAACTGCTTCGCCAGCCGGCGGAACAGATCCCCCGCCAGTTTCCGTTTGTGATCTCCCAGCGCGCCGGTATTCCACTCGGGCAGATCGCGGTTGTCGATCGACACAAACGTCGGCTCGCCTCCCATGGTGAGCGTCGAAGGACCCGCCGCGATCGCGCGGTCGACCTCGTTCCCCAGCGCGTCGATCGCCTTCCACTGGTCTTCGGAGTAAGGGAGCGTGACCCGCGGATCCTCATGAATCCGCGTCACTTTCATTTCGAATTCGAATGTCGTTTCGCATTTGTCGACACCACCTGCGATCGGCGCGGCCGACGAAGGGTCGGGGGTCGCGGCGAGCGGCAGATGTCCTTCGCCTGCGAACAATCCCGACGTCGGGTCCATTCCCACCCACCCCGCTCCGGGCAGATAGACCTCGGCCCAGGCGTGCAAATCGGTGAAGTCGACCGCCGTTCCCGACGGTCCGTCGAGCGACGCGACGTCTGCTTTCAACTGGATCAGATAGCCCGAAACAAAGCGGGCCGCCAATCCCTGATGACGCAACAATTGCACCAGCAGCCACGCCGAGTCGCGACACGAACCGGTCCGCTTTTCGAGCGTTTCGTCGCACGTCTGAACCCCCGGCTCCAACCGGATGACGTACTTGATGAGCTGCGACACAAACTGATTGACGTCGACCAGAAAGTCGATCGTCCGCCGTTTGACACGTGAGATCTGCAACAGACACTCGGTCAGCGTTGTCGAGAGAGGGACTTTCGCCAGGTACGGCCCCAGTTGATCCCGCAGTCCCGCTTCATACACGAACGGGAATTCTTCGACACTCGGTTCGAGAAAGAAGTCGAACGGGTTGATCACCGTCATCTCGGCGACCAGGTCGACGTCGACCACCAGATCGCGCGTCGGCTCGTTAAATACCAGCCGGGCGAGGAAGTTGCCGTAGGGATCCTGCTGCCAGTTCAGGAACTGATTCGACGGCTGGACCTGAAGCGAGTAGCTCAGGACCGGTGTTCGGCAATGCGGCGCGGGACGGAGCCGAATGACCTGCGGTCCCAGGGTCACGAGCCGATCGTACTTGTAATGCGTGCGATGGTGCAGCGCGACGTGAATCGACATGAAACGCAACTTTCAAAGCGGACGGCGGTGGCGAATGGATCATCCTTGAACCGCAAGTAACCGCGAGATCATCCTTGTGTGGAAGGCGGAAAGACGGAGATTTTCGAGTGCTGGCAAATCGTACGGGAACACGGGGGTTGTCAGGAAGTTCGAAAGGGGGAACTGGAGGTGGTCGACTGCGACTGTGACTGAGACTGTGTCGATCGCGACGATCCCGCCGAGGGAACCGGTCGCAACGCGAAAAACGTTTCGAAGATGGCTTCGCCGATGCCATTGATCTGTTTTTGGAAGCGATCGATGAACTCATGCAGTCCACTCTGCATGATTTCGTCCATATTGGTGTAGTCGAATTCGTTCTTGAGCCGGCCAAGTTGCTGTTCGGCCCGATTCTGGAACATGCCGTGCATGCCCCCCGTGATCGCCAGCAGCGACGCCTCGGCGTTGGTCAGGCAGAAACGAATCGCCCGGGGGAACTCGCGGTCGAGAATCAGGAACTCGGCGACCTGTTGCGGAGTGATCCGGCCGTACGCCTTGCGGTACATCTCCAGGGCGCTCGCCGACTTGAGCAGCGCCGCCCATTGATTCGTGTCGAGCTGTGTTCCCACATCCGACACCTGAGGCAGCAGCACATAGTATTTGACGTCGAGAATCCGCGACGTCTTGTCGGCCCGTTCCAGCATTTGCGCCAGGCGATGGAAGTGCCACGCCTCTCCGTGCGAGAGCGACGACTCGGTCACCCCCGCCAGCGTATGGGCGGAGAGCTTGATCTGGGTAAAGAAGTCGAACGGGGAATCGATGATCTGACTCTGCGTCGCCAACTTCACCAGGAGGTAGAACTTGTTCAGTTCCTCCCACATGGGTGAGCTGATCATGTCTCGCACTGTGCGGGCGTTTTCGCGGGCGGCGGCAAGACACGACAGAATCGAATTCGCGTTGTCTTTGTCGAACGTCAGGAATTCGATCACGCTCTCCTGGTCGGCGAGCGGGAACTTCTTGTAGAACGCCTCCTGATCACCCGTGGTGTAGATCAGCGGGGCCCAGTGGCGGGCCATTTCCGGACCCAGATCGAGCGACATGGTCAGGTTGACGTCGATGAATCGGGCGACGTTTTCGGCCCGTTCGACGTATCGGCTCATCCAGTAAATGGAACTTGCAACTCGGCTGAGCATGGAACAACACGGCTGGAAATTGAGTTGTAGTGAAATCGCGGCGGGAGCGCCCCGCGGCGGAGGGACGGCGGTGGCGTCGTCCCGAACGGGTGATTCTATCCCTGACTGGCGAGGAAGTCGGAAATGCGCGGCGTGCCGTTCTTGAGAACCCAGGTGTCTTTGCTCCCCCCTCCCTGCGAGGAATTCACAACCAGCGATCCCTTGACCAGAGCGACCCGCGTGAGTCCCCCCGGCAGAATGTAGATGTCTTCGCCATACAGGATGTAGGGACGCAAGTCGACATGCCGGCCTTCCAGATGATCGCCGACCAGGGTCGGCACGCGCGACAGCGCCAGCGTGGGCTGAGCGACATAGTTTCGCGGATTCGAAACGATCAGCTCGCGGTACTGCTGATGCTGCTCGGGAGTCGCACGGGGACCGACCATGATTCCATAGCCACCCGATTCGTTCGCCGGCTTCACAACCAGCTTCTCAATGTTCTTGAGAACGTACTCCCGCTGCTCGTCGTCGGCGCAGAGCCACGTGGGAACGTTCGGCAGGCTGATCTCTTCGCCCAGGTAATACTTGATCATCGCGGGGACGTATGCGTAGACCGCTTTGTCGTCGGCGATTCCCGTTCCGGGGGCGTTGGCGAGCGCCACGCGGCCGGCGCGGTACACATCCATCAAACCGGGGACACCCAACGCCGAGTCCGGACGGAATGTCAGCGGATCGAGGAACTCGTCGTCGATACGGCGGTAGATGACATCGACCCGCTGCAGGCCACGGGTCGTTCGCATATGGACGAACCCGTTGGACACCACGAGGTCGCTTCCCTGAACCAGTTCGACCCCCATCTGCTGGGCGAGGAAGCAATGTTCGAAGTACGCCGAGTTGAAAATGCCAGGGGTCAGCACCACAACGGTCGGCTCATCTTCGGTCGGCGGCGCGATGTACTGCAACATCTTAAGCAGTTGCTCGGGATAGTCCTCGACCGGGAGGATCGACAGGCCGTCAAAGACCTGCGGAAACGTCCGCTTCATGACTTCGCGGTTTTCCAGTACGTACGACACCCCCGACGGGCAGCGCAGATTGTCTTCGAGAACGTAGACCGTCCCGTCGGTGTCTCGGACGAGATCGGTCCCGGTGATATGGCACCAGATCCCTTTGGGAGGGTTGAGGCCCACGCACTGTTTAAGGAAGTTTTTGCTCGATTTGACCATGTACTCGGGGAAGACCCCGTCGCGGATGATTTTCTGATCATGGTACATGTCGTCGATGAAGAGGTTGAGCGCTTTGATGCGCTGCCTCAAGCCGGCTTCGATCCGCTGCCACTCGTCGCTTTCGAGGATCCGGGGGACAAGATCAAACGGCCAGATTTTCTCGGTGCCTGCTTCGTGGCCATAGACGTTGAACGTGATCCCCATGTTCAAAAGCGCCTGGTCGGCGGCCCGCTGCCGCTTGGCGAGTTCGCCTGGGGAGAGGGTCTTGAGCCGCCACGCGAGGAGTTCAGCGCGAGGGCGGGGCTGGCCGTCGGCGAAGAACATTTCGTCGTAGAAGCCGTCGGTCGCGTAGTCGGTGAATCTGGTATCCGCAAGGTCGGCGGGGGAGGCGTTGTCAGTCATGGGTTCAGATTCGTATTTTCCAGGTCAGACGCGGCGAACAGCCGGCCAAACGAGGCAGCAACCTGCGGCCTCCTTCAGCAGCGATGCAACACAATCGCGCGTCATAGCACAGCGAGGGCATTCCGCCTATCCCGTCCCACGATTGGGAACAGCTCGAACCCGCGAAAAAGCGGGGATTGTGGGGACAGAAGTACAGAACAGGAAAGAAGTCGGCAAAAACCATGCCGGTGCGGGGATTTTGGGGGGTAGGCGAGCGTTGATCGGCAGCAGAATGGACGGCTGAGTGTCGATAGCGCTATTCCATTCGGGTCATGCGGTCCAGCCGGTTGGTGGGATGGTTGAGGATTGATGAACAATCGACTATTTTCGGGTCGCAACATCGGTGCGGCTGAACCGTCGCACACCGGCTCGGGTTCCTCAGTTTCCGTGTCAAACCGCTATGCCCAACCCCAATTCAAGCAACCTCCGGCACCTGTTCGTCGCATCGCAACAGGTGTTTCGACTTGAACCGGGAGATACGCCGATTGATTCCTGGATGCTGGAGTTTTTTCAAAGACGCGTTGACTATGATCGGGCGACCGGCAGGCATCCCGTCCCCTATTGGGCTCCGGGGGGGTGGGGTAAGAACTTCAAGACGGGATGGCTTGAAGTACCGAGTCGAGCGGATTTTTTCACGGATAGTTCGGTTCGCTACTTGTGTCTGGTGGATGACGCGGGGCATGGAAAGTCAATTGCAATTCAGCAGATTCAGCAACTCAGAATGGAGCGGGATCAGGAACATGTCGCTATTTTGATTGAATTTGACGAAATCCGTTCATCAATGCACCGATTGCTGGATGCGTGCGGAAACGGTGACTCTCCTCCGATTTTAGTCGCCGCTTATCAAAAAGGGCTGAAGGAACACCCAAGTCGTGACGACGCTCTCCAGCAATGGTTGAAAAAATGCGCAGAGGACGGTCGCATGACCCTGTTGGTGGACGCATTGGATCAGGTCGGAGGATCAAAACGTCGGCAGACGGGAGAGAGTCTCCGACTCAAATATCTGTTGGGTTTCTTACGGAAATACCCACGCGTCAAATGCGTGATCAGCGGTCGTCCCTCGGCGATTCAGCGACAGATTCGGCAACTGTCAGGATTTGTCAAGGGGATCGGGAGTTCCTGGATCTTCGCTCAGATCGGAAAATTCCGTGTCGAGGAGATCAAAGCGATTTTAGGTGAGGAGTGCCATAAATCGCTATCGGCCTCGGGAGTTCGGTATTTTACGGTCCCCCGCGACATTGAGACCGCGTTGCGATTCATCAACAGGGGATTCGAGAAGCTGCACACTCGAATGCAATTGTACCAGGAATGCGTGAATCAATCGATTGAACAGGCCAGCTTGCGTCGGAAGAAAAAGCGACCCGATACCGCGATTGTCGACCTGCTCTCGCTTTTGGCCTTTGACATGTTGCAACAGCAGCATTTCGGTGTTGAAATCCGCGGAAATGAATTGATCCGCGGATATCTGCATGGTCTCAAGTCACGACATAAAAGAAAACTTGATTTGGCCCAGCGCGACAATAAGCAATTCGAATCCGACATTGAGTATGTCATGGAATTGAATGTGGCCATGAACCCGGGATTGTTACAGATCGCCGAACTTGAAGGAGAGCAGCGATTTTCCCTGCTAAAATTCCGCTCGAGAACTTTGCAGGCCTGTCTTGCCGCACGCTGGCTGGGTGGCAGCTACGCGACGCGACGCGACTTGGACTGGCTCCATGTGGAGATTCCGGTCAGAACCGAAAACGGGATTCCGCAATCGATTCGCGAGTCGGCTGAGACATGGCTTCTGTTATCGGAGATCTGGTCCATGCGCGGGGTCGATCGACTTGCGTGGATTCGCGCGATGGCACCATTGTATCGCGTGACAGCGTCGGGATCATCCCTCAACGAAATTCGAAAGAGTCGTCGATTTGGGGAATTACTCTACCGATCGATCCCCGGTATGCTGCAATTCGCCGGCAGATTGAATGTCGGTGAGACAGCGGACGTCAGAAAGCCGACATTCGAAAATGTCGATGCCGCCATCCGGCAACTCCAGCAGGAGGTGTTTCAAAACCCTTGCAACTTTGATCCCAAACAACCGCTTCCGAACGATTTCGAGTCCGCGGCGGAAATCTGTTTGTGGCACTTTTTCTGGCAGTTTCCCGCCATCTTGCACGGCATGGTCCCATTGACTCGAGATCAACAATTGTCGAAGTTTTCCGGTGACCGAGCTCCAATGGAAATCGCCACGGAACTCCACACTGGGTTTGTGAATGTAGGTACGGGACACCACTGGATCGGCACAAATAAGGACGGATGCGGTCCTGCAAAATTGGTCGAAAACACCACACCGTTCCAGTTGGCGATCACTCCCGTCACCAACGAACAGTTCGCACTGTATGCGCCGCACCATCCATTGCATCTTTACGGCACCTATGCGAAATACAGTCCCAAACCCAACCACCCCGCGGTTCACATTGACTATTTCGAAGCCTGGTCCGCAGCCGCGTGGTTTCATGCCCGCCTGCCCCGAGAAACCGAGTGGGAGCAAGGTTGCCGGGGGCAAACGGTCAATGCCGCCGGTGTGCCGCCGGCGGAGACGTTCTTTTGGGGAAATCACGCCGCGGGAATTCACCAGCACACCTATTTCAAAGGCAATAGCTCGGATGTCACGGGCCCAACGAATGCCCCGGGACACGAAAACCCTTTGGGGCTCTGCGATATGTTGGGAAATGTCGGAGAATGGGCCGTACCGGTCGCGTCACCTGACGAACGCCAACTGCAAATGTTCTGTGGAGTTGGCGAGCAGGTTCTGAAGGGGGGGAATTACGCGGAAAACGAACGCGTCTGCCGTTCGGGACACCGGTTGCTCCAGGAGCCTTCCACTGGTGGCTTTCGGACCGGCATGCGGCTCGCTCGAGACATTTCCCCGGATCAGTCGCCCGCTCCGACTGCCTCAAGGTGACACCTGTCTGCCCCCTATCACCTTACGGGGCGGGGGTCGGCGGTTTCAATCCGTCACCGTTTGGTTTGTTAGGGACTCGATGTGGTTGTTGCGTCAAATGTCCCACTCCAGCGCCCGTTCCAGGATTCCGCGATCGAGCGGCGGTAGTCCGCATGCCGCATTCCGTCCAACGTCAAAACGTCCAACGCCGTGGCGATATCTGGAACGCAAACCGGAGTTGGAAGCTGCCGATTTTGTTCAGTCGATCGCAAGCGCCCCACTGGTGCCTGAGCCTGAACATGCAAGCGACTCAAATCTTCCCCGTCCGCGAACAGGACGGTGTCGAGGCGGCCTCTCGCCGCTTCGAGCTTGTCAACGACTCCCTTCGCGGGAAGCAACTTGAGCTGCCTTGGGGCTTGACCCGCAACCACTCTTGAGTAATCAACTTTCGCACTGATGCACTTCCTCGAGTTGAGGACGAACCGGGAGTATTCGGCATCGTTGACAGCGTTCAGCAACAGACACAACGTCGCGGCCTCCGCCGATCGCCCGAGATAGTTCAGCGGATGCCTGACTTTATCACGCAGATCCGGCAGCGATTCCAGTCTCCAGCGTCCGCGCCACCCCTGGCTCAGGCCAGACACCCGCCACATCGCATCCATCGCCCTCAAGAAACACTCTTCAAATTCCGAGTGGCGGATTCCGGCCATTCCCAGGAATCGCAAATCGGGATCAAAACGACCCGTTTCGCACTTCGCCAGTTGAACCGTGAGCAGGCAACGGGCGGGGCGCTCGGTGCCGTGAACTTTCATGAGGATTGTGGTAAATCGCTCGCGGTGCCAATCCGAACGATCGGCCAGAGACCAATCCAAAACCAAGTCCCGTGCCAAGCGGAATCCGCGTCCACGCTGGATAGATTCAGCGAACCGACTGAAAAACTGTTGGTGCGGGCAACTCTCGGACGGCGGTACCAATGTCTCGCAGGTCGACGAATCGGTCGCGAACACTTGTTCCAGCGCGGCCGCGGCCGAATCCAATTTTCTGTACGCCTCCTCAGAATTCACGTCCAGTTGCAACAGAGAGGTCACATCGGCCACATCCGCCATGGCACCCAGCCAGCTCTGTCGCATCCGCAACTTGTCGGGGGACTCTGGGTCCGGAAATCTCAATGGCTCCAGGTTGTGTTCGGCGATCTCCCGAAAACACGCCGAGTACTCATCAGGCGCCCACGCCGCATCTTTCTTCAGCGGCCCATCTTGCAACAGCCGCGCCAGTCGAGAATGGTCTCCATAGAGATTCTCCAGCCAGCGATGTTCATTCGGGTGAGCGTTGAGATCTCTTAGCAACGCGCGGATCATAATTGAACACTCTCTCTCGACTTCAAGACTGAGCAAAGCTCCAAAGCTCTACTCTTGAGTTCGTCGACCGTTTTGACAAATGGTGAAGTCAAATATCGAGCCAGTTCAGGGGGTGTAATCTGATCGAGAACGTCAGAATCGTCATCCCGAACCGACCGCCACTCGACATTCAATGACGAATCGAGCGAATGATCGGTCAGGACGTCCGAAAGCGCAAATTCGGACTCAAAGCAGCCCGACTTCTCGTTGAGCGATATCGCTACGAGCCGACAGACCGACTCGGAAGTGTCCGCGTTCTGGAACTTCACCAGTACCGCGCGAAAAGGAAACGGATCAATTCCTGGCTGCGACGCCTCGATTTTGGGAACAGACAAGATCCAGGATCGATGGTCTTCATCGAAACTGGAGTACATCTCCAGCGGGGAAAGCTCGCCAGCCTTCGCGCCAGCGAGCTTGGGCGTACGATACCACTGCGCCGCCAGACAACCCGAAGCCGCCTTCGCGTGATTCCGCTCTGTCCGGACGTCCCCTTCACCAGACCGTTGCTCTCGCGCGGACGCATCCACGACACGTCCCTTGGCAACCCGAGCCGATCTCTTCCGAGAGACCGGCTTGGGCAACAGTCGTTCTTGGGTAAGTCGCTCAATGATCCGTCGATCCATTTCCGTCTCGGGCGAGTGGTCCAACAGGTATCGGACCCGGAATTTGTCCACCTGGGACTGGATCTGAAACTGTCCCAGTCGATCGGTGATTCCCACCTCCAGAATTGCATCCGGGCCATCAACTCCCGACGCGACAATCGCCCACGCGGCACCTTGCAGCGCCCGGGGAGGAACCAGCCCGAAACTCAGGATCACGCTGGCGAATGGACTCGATGCACGCCGGGAAAACACGCAAATCGACGCCTCCTTCATTTGAAAACGGGTTGTGACATTCGTCGAGAACTCGTACTTCTCGAAAATCGCATCCGCGATCTGTTGAAACTGACACGCCTCGCTCGGAATTGGCTGAGACATCGAAACCCCCTGTGGAACTGAACTTCTTGAGTGCTGAATGATGTTGGTGGAGAGCCGCCCTCGCGGCTGTGGATGGATGATTGTCAGATCTGATTCTCGATCTCATTGTACGTGAGGTCACAGACCGCGACCGCGATATGACGACTGCCGGCCCGCGGACGGCCGCATTCCGGGCAGTTTTTTGTTTTCCGGTCAGGCCAAAGATGGGGAAGATCCCGGTGGTAGGTTCGACCTCCCGGAGTCGTCACCTTATGCGGCGCACAATAGGAAAGGAATTCGGGTGAGTGGTTGTCTCCTTCTGGCCCCACGACTTGGGCGATCCGCCAGCAACAACTGGGCGTTCGGCGACAGCTTTCCTGTGAACCGACCGCCACCGTTCGACAATGATCGCACACCCAGTGGCAGACATCGCCACCTGTCCGGCGGAGCATGTCGCTGTTGGGCGCGTAATGCAACTCGAATGATTCCTGTGCGACTTCAATGTCCCTGCTGTCGGACAGCCATTCTTCCCATTTGTAGTCGATGATTTCCCCGTCAACTCCCAGGATGGGTATTTGTTTGCACACAAGGTACAGGTCGCTGTCTCCAGGCGTTTTAATGACCGCGCACGACATCGAATTGCCAAATGCCCGGAACATTCCCTCGGCACGCCAATTGAGATTCGAATTTCCGTCGATGGCCCGTTTCAGAAATCTTCTCGCAATATCCTCGGGGTCAACGTCTGGCCATTTCTTCAGGCGACGTTCTAAAAACTCGGAAAATCGTTCAACTGAGTGGTTTCGATGACACGCATCCCGCATACGGTCGTATTTCTCACCGACTTTCTTCGCGAAGTCCGAGCCGTACCGTTCGTAGCACTTGCAGGTGCCAACCGGTCCCGAAAATGCGCTCGCCAAGACCCGGCTCCAAATCTGTAGCATCGGGGGAACAACCCGCATGGCACCAACCTTGGCGTCTCGCCGCCCCACAGGAGGGTTGTCGTACCACAGGTGGTTCATGATCTCGCGATCAGAATATCGACGCGATCCATCCGGATTCAGCATTTCGGCGAAAAAACGCCAAAGGTCACACTTCTTCGAGCCAAGCTTTCTCATCAGGATTCGTTCAATCGCCGCTTCGACAATCTCGATTGGATGGATTTCCTCGGATTCCCAACCGCCTGGGCCTGTCTGGCGATCGCCCGGACCCGCAACGGACACGTGTTTCGCGAGCCAGTCCATCGCCGCGCAGAGCGAGGTGGAATTCTTGGACGGGGGAAAACGCGACCCCGCAATGGTCGGAGACATCAACACGCCCTTGTTCGAAAACTGAACGGATCGGCGACGCGGCGAAACGGGAACCACGCTCCCATTTCGCCCTACTCAATAGGTAAAGACACTCCTCCGCCGAATTTATCAACCGAATTTCATCGAGTGAAGTGGAAAACGGCGTTTATCTCGCGTTTTGACGTCATTCGCCCCCATTTCGCGAGTTCTCGTCACCCCTCACCGACAGTTTTCAGGCAGGTCAACGTCTGCTGGAATCAATTTGTATCCAAATGAACACGTTGTGTCGCGTGGTGGGTGCAACAGTTCAGATATGGTGGCGACACCCCTTGTACTCGACCTTGCGTTTTCCAAAGCGGAAATCGCACCACATCCCAATTTGTCCCCAGTCCCGCAGCCTGCTAGACTTCCCTCCAAACCAGACAACGTCCGTATCTTCCGGAGTTCTCTCGATGTCCGTTTGGCAGGGTTTGGCGTTAGGCCGGGAGAGTTGCGCGCTTGCGTCGCTCGGACCCGATCCGGAGCAAGTTCAGTGCGTGGTCTATCGTTGCGGCGACGAATCGCTGAGTCGGCTTTGTTCGTCGGAGGTGCGAGTCCCGAATCTCGAAACGCTCCGTGGGGATTGCAACATCCTAACAAAAAAATTTGCAGCCGCCGAGTTCTCCAATCGTTTGGAAGACCCGCTTCGCAATACGGGGGGCGATATCGACGGCCTGGCCATTGTGGTTCCGTATCATACCAGTCCCATCGCCCGCGAATGCGTCGTTACGGCGCTTTCCAATACGCTGCATAACGCGGTCAAAAAGGGTTGGATCCACCTTTCGAACCAAGGTCAGGGTCGGCCTGCTGAGAATCTGGTCACCTGCGTCGAATCACCATTCGCATTATGGGCCGGACTCGATGGGAAGCCATTTGGACGAGGGGCTTCCGTTGGAATGATTGTGCCCGGACTACGAAAATCTGTCGAAGTGAGCATCCTGGGGTTCAATGGCGCGTTGCGGATGCTCTGGACCGGTGAAGCGGACGAAATGACGCTGGGGGCCGTGTTCGAATCCGCCCGTGCCACCGTTGTTTCCATCCCAACCAGATGGGTTGTCACGTCTGAGTCCATTGCGGCGCGATTGCGGAACGTTCTGAGTGGGATCCCACTGGAGGTGGATGTCATCCGGGAATGGGAACAGCACGCCGCCAAAGGAAGCGCTCGATTGCTTGCGGACCGGACCGGTGACCAGCGCGTGGCACTCTCGCGGATCGCTCCGCGTACGGTGGGGATATTCTGCCAAGACACTGAGAATGACGCGGAGTTCTTCTGGCGTTCACTTTGGAATCGCGGGGCGACGGACACAGACCTTCGGCTCCCCGTCACACTCCAGGTGGAGGGAATTGAAGGGGCGGGACTGGATATCGTTTGCGCTGCGATCCTGGATGATACCGTGTCGAATGATTGGATCCATTGGAGTCAAACCGAGCGCGACCGTCCCAAAATGATCTGGTGGAATGACGCTCCCAGGCGACCGATGCCCCTGAATTCGAGGGGGGAGTTGACTTTCACCCCAATCCTTGATGAATTCGGCGCGCGATTGACCTGATTCGAGCAGCAGATGTGGATCTCCAGACAGGTTGTCGCGCCACCTCCCGCACCACACCCATCCACCCGTTCCGGTCACAGCTTGAGGGGGGTGAAATCCAACACAATGTCGTCATCCGGATCGTTGTGGATCATTAGCCGAATTCGGTTCTCGGCCCCATCCAGAATCAACTGGCATTTCGGTCTCCGGGTTCCCTTGGGGGCATCGGGGAGCCTGCAACTGCCAATGATCCAGCGATCGTTTCGGTCCACATCGCCGTACAGCGTCAAAACTCCGCGCAGCGCGAAGTCCCAGGGGTGACATTGCTGCAGTCCGCCATCCACCTTGTGTCGAACGAAATCCATTTTGACTGTTCGATCAATTCGCGTGCAAACAGGAATCAAAACGCACGGTTCGATTTTCCCGCGCATCGTCCGCATGCAACCAATCGCCGACGACGTGAACTGACCCGAACGTGCCAATCCGGTCAGGCCGGAGTCGCAGTAATGGACGGCCCGGGTCAAGCCTTCGGCCACCATCCATTTCAGACGGTTCTGGTCAAACAGGATCCGACTGTGCGGGGCTTTCGGTTCATTCCGGGGCAACTTCCCCGCGTCAACAAGTTTGGTCTCGATCAGCTCGCGGAGCAGAGGCAGGTGGCTCCCGCGACCTCCAATCACCACGTAGTCAATCCCCCCGTCGGGAGTTCCATCACGTTCGCGGGCACTGAGAAATCCGATGACCTCATCAATCGACTTGGTGATCTTTTCACAGACCGAATAGGGTTGTTTTGTCCCCATGTGATCTTGTTCGATCTTATGGTCGTAAATGTCCACCAGAGTCGGCCAATTGGTACAGCGCTTGAGAGTGTCAATCCAGTGCGGGGCGGCGGGAGCGGACTGCCGCCACTTGTCAAACCACACCTCGGCCAATCGGGCATCCTCGTCTTTACAGACCCATGACTTATAGTCTTCGGACATCCGCCACAGGAGTTCATAATCATCGACACGCGCCCCGGCCTCTTTGTGGTAATCCGAAGGGACCGGGATTTCCTTCAATTGCCGGATCGTGGTGGCATCGGACTGCGCGAGCGATAACAGTCTGGACTTGATGAGTTCCATGACCGCGACAGTCACATTGTCGCCGCCAAAATCCGAAAAACCACCAATCCCCCAGTAGTCCGAGACAAATTCGGGCGTGAAGTCCGAGGGGTTGTCGCAATCAAAGCAGACCAAAGCGGTGTCGAGCGACCCTCCCCCCAAATCGAACGAGGCAACCACGGTTTTCGAACTCGGTTCCGACACCGCGACCATATGCCCAGTCACAATCGCGTTCGCCTCGTCGATGGAATACGGTTCCCCCGGGGAAGATGTCGTTCCGGGCGTACCCGTTGTTGTCTTTTTCTCGGATCGAACGGAATCGGCGAAGTCCGCGGAGCCCTCCGGAACTCCCTCGTGATCCTCCCCCAAAGTCCCCAATTTCAATCGGCACGATCCACGCCTGGGGTCTCTGTTCACTTCGTCGCACAATTCACGAATCAGATTGTGAAGCGAATCTCTGGTTTCGGGGCGAAACTTGGAGGGATATGTCACCACGATTCGCTGCATCCAATACCGGCGAAGCATTGCTTCCGCACGACGGATCACGCCAAACAGAAACATCTTCACCAGGACGGATGGCTTGATCCGCAGCAGGCGTCCGGAATCGTCAGCGACGGGACGGGCGATATCTCCTCCGGGGATGGAAATCCAGCGTTTCAAATCCGATTGAATGCGAAAACTCCCCTTCTTTCGCAATCCTTCGCAGTCATGGCCGATGACGAATTCGGAACGCAAGGGATCCGCTTCGTTGAATTCGTTCACCGCCAGGCGTGTCGGGATTGGCAATTCCGGCCGACCCCCATGGATCTGCAGGATCTCGACGTCCGCCAGTCCGGGAGCTTCAATTCCAATGTTTCCGACGGCGGCAAACGACGCGGTATTTCCAAAGTCAACAATCAATGGCATGGGGCACGCGACCCGTTGTCGTACGGGTCGCACTTCGATCCGGGTCGTCCAGTCGGTTCGATTTGTTTGGTTGGAGATTCGGATTTCGGCCGACAGAAACTCGGGAAGTCTCTTCGGTGGCCGGGTCAGGTCCAGCCGCACCCAGATTTCCAGTTCCTGATTCTCGCTCAGTTGGACAATTCCATTATTCTCGACCTGTCCCGGCATCCATCCGACCGTCAGCCAATTGGGAACTTCGGGATTGTCGTTGGCGGATACGACCGGGCGTTGCACGTGGACCACGGTGCCACCCGAGTTCATCAGGACCAGTCGTCCCACCGGAGAACTGTACAAGAGCTGTGAAAATTCCCCCGGATCGCAATTGTCACACGCCTCCCCCCAAAAGAGTTCAACGGTCAGTCCATTGGGGGGAGAAAATTGAACCGGCTCCGGTTCGTACTCAAACCGGATTCGCGCGAGATCACTGGCGCGCGCGATGAATCGTGGCCAAAACGTCAGATCGATCAAGTCGCCGGTGCGGCATTTGGCATCCTCAAACGGGACGTCAAATTCCCACTTCGCCACCTGCGAATCCGTTACAATATCTCCCGGCTTGGGCTGGTCGAGCAGGCGAAAACCAACCGTCGCATTGCGACTCGAATCGGCTTGATCCAATGCGAATTCGATCCTTTCCGGATCCAGTGGCTCAGCCAACCGTAGGTACACGCCGTTGGATTTCAGTTCGATCGTCAGCCGGCGAAAGTCGTTTCGCAACACACGCCATGCGCCGGATTCGGGATTTGACGAACGCTCGATCCCCGTCGCGCTCACCACACTCCAGGTCAGAACAGGTGTGGGGAACACCCGCAACCGAAACGTGGTCAGGGGGAAATTCCCCGTGAGAACCAGGGTCAAAACGGTACCGTCATTCGGGATCGCCACCGCCACGGGTGACACGATCTGAATCCGAGTGAGGCGATTCCCCTTCGCGAAATCGGGCTTGGCCGACCAACCGAGATTCGCATGAATTTCGTGCAACTCCACCGTGGGGCCGACGGTCTCCGATTCCCGCAAGTGCCCGCGCGGTCGGTCGAGGTTCACTTCGAACAGAAATGTCTTATTGGTCGAACTCGAATCCGTATCCCGCTGTGGGTACAGCCAGTACTCTTTGAGGCCATCCGAGTCACTGAGCTGGCCCGGAAACTCGAGGGGAGGCGAAAGTTTTGTGACCGGCTCACCGCACCTGGGGCAGTGCCAATCATCAATCGCGAGGCTCGGCTGTGACCCAGCGAACAACAGGTCACAGATGCAGGTAATGGTCGCCGTCATGGATTTCGCTGAACGTGTTCCGCAGGTTGCGAGGTCGAAAAGCGCCTGTTCAGTGACCAGTTCGAGATCGAATGGCAGTCTCCGCCAGGTCTGTCGGGAGCTTCAAGCCTTCCACCGCTTTCAGATTGATCTGAAAGATGGGCACCAGGAGATTCTTCGGGGGAGTCAGGCATTGGTCTGCGATTTGCCGACACAATTCGGGATATCGAATTTGCCACGCTTCCCGGTGCGCGTCGTCATCAGTCAAATTGTCATGGTCGCGCAGTAATTGAAACCACTTTTCCCCTTCGGGATCGCCACGCAGATCCTTTTCCGCTTCGGTTAGCAGGCGACAGAGGCAATTCAGCACCGGCAGGGCTTTGCGGTTCTTTTCCCCCGGAATCAACGGCTGCTGTGTCCGAACGTAGTCCCGCGATTGCTGGATTGCGTTGTACAGAACCGCCAACTGAACCGGGCCGGGCTTATTCAATTTCCAGCGCTGGAATCGACTGCGCAGGTATTCGCGGATCCGCTCGTTGTCGCACGAATGTTTGACAATGCGGTTCAAACGCATTCCCAAAGAGAACGTCTCCGAACCCATGGTCGAGCGGCTGATCGAGACATAGTACATGTCGTCGTCCGAGGTGCGGTCAATGAACCGCAGAAAAATTCCCCGCAGCACGTCGTCGCAGAATTCGCGAATCGCGCGATATTTCTCTTCCTCCACGGTGACGATATCCGGCAGATCTTCGAACGTCTCCCGATAGCGGATATGACAGGTCTGCCGCTGCCGTTCGAGCGTCGGATCGAGGTACGCGGCCTCTAGGGCCGGGAGCCGCTTGTACAAACTCAACGGAAAGCCGGCCAACTCCCGCACCAGCGCGATTTTGGTTGGCTCCAGATCCTCCGTCTCGTGAATCTCGTCGAGATGTTGATCCACGGACTTTTCGATCGCGGCACCGCGAATCAGTTTTTCGACCCGGCCCAAAGCCACCTGGGAGGAGGTGGCATCCCCGTTCGACCGACCGAGGATGTTTCGGCAAACCAGTTTGAAATCTCCCATTTGCACCTGCGATTGCTCACTGGTGGGAAAATAGGGGGCGGCCGCCGCGATGAACATTTTCACCTTTTCCCTGCAGGTGGACTCATTCGAATCCAGAAATTCCACCACCCGTCCGTTCGCGAATTCGGTCAGGTCCAATCCCGGCCCCAACAGTTTGCGACAGGCGAGCGCCAAGCGTTCGACTATTTCGGAGCGGTTTCCGTCGTGTTCCCGGATGCGAGCCATCCATTCGGCAAGCACTTCGGGAAACGCGCCGCCCACGCCCGCCGACGCGAATTGATCGATCACTGCGGCTTCGACACGCGACCAGTCGGGGCCATTTCGCTCGGCGTTCTGGCCAACCTCGAGATTGAGCATCAGCGCCCGGTTGATTTCGCGATCGTAAATCACGTCGCTCCAGGGGGGAACCAGAGAGATTTTCTGATCACTGCCCCGAGGGGCCAG
>CAMATH010000016.1 GCA_945860955.1 Planctomicrobium piriforme | reverse complement strand
GCGTCGGAAATGTCCTTCGCCTTCTTCTTGAGGTCCGCTTTCGCCCGGTCCCGAATCAACCGGTCCCGAATGATCTCCTTCAATTCGTCATCCAACGGCTTGTACCGAATGGGAGCGGCCGCCTTCTTCGTCGGATCGGGCGGGGCGGTCGGGCTGACGTCGGCCTCTTCCTCGGATTCCGACATCTCCTCTTCCGAGGCGGGCGCATCGGGGAGCTTCGGCAAGTCGTCGCCAGGTTCCGCTGGCACCGTCTCCTCACCCTTGGTCGCTTCGTCCGCAGCGGGCTTTTCCTCGCTCGCCGGTTTTTCTTCGGTCGCCGGCTGTGCATCGCTGGCAGGTGTCGCGTCTGGTTTCGGCTCATCAGCCGCCGGCTTCGGTTCCTCCTGACAGGTCGTCGAAAACGCCGACTCATCCGCCTTGGGTTCGTCAGCCTTCGGAGCCTCAGGCTTGGCTTCCTCGGGCTTCGGTTCGTCCGGCTTGGACTCTTCCACCTTCGGTTCGGTCGACGCCGAGTCCGGTTCCTTGGGGGCTTCCGGCTTGTCTTCCGGTTTCGCTTCGTCGGTGGGAGCGGGAGGGGTCGTCTCCTCGGCAGCAGTGGAAGGTTCTTCCGGTCGTTCCGCAGATTCCGGTTTCTCTACCGAGGCATCGTCTTCATCGGGAGCTTTGGGCTTGTCGTCCCCGTCGTCCTCGCCGGGCGTGGATAACCCTGGCTTGCGCCCCTTTTCCGAAGTCGGTTCCGGGGGGAGCTGCAGGGTGAAATCGATCGCTTTGTTGTCGTCGTAGTACTTCTGGATTTCTTCGTCCGTGACCGGGCGAGCCTTAGCGACGGCCGCTTCGGCCTCTTCGAACTGCAGTTTGACGTATTGAAACTGCGCTTTGCGCGGTTGACGGAACCCCGGCTTATAATCTCCACCAAACTTCTGCTGCGGACTGTCACGCAGGTCGAACCGCTTGTTGTATTTCTCAAACAGAGCGGCGGCCTCCTTGTCGGTCGGTTGGCTGTCGTTATCAATGAACGCGTTCACCGGGACGCCGACCGCCTCGACCGACTGCCGGGTGTGAACCTGCTGATAGTAACGCCAGAGCTGTTCCGGCGACGGCGTGACATTCACCGGACTGAGAACCTGTCCTGCTTCCTGTTCGGCCAGTTCGTCCCGCAGAACCTCGTAAATCAGTGCGGGTGATTGACGGAGATCCTTGCAGATGTCCTGGAATATCTCCGTCGTCAATCTGCGGCGGAACGTTCGCACGAGAAAGTTGTTGACGTCGGTATCGTCCATCTGGATGCCGAGCCGCTTGGCTTCTTTTCGAAACAGCCACGATTCGACCGGGCTGCCAAAGAAGAGGTTCCCCGGATCGGGCTGCCCCGTTTCCGTGGCGGCGATTCGGATGAACTGGTTGGCGATCTGCTTCCGCCGGGAGAGGTCTTCGAGATCCTGGTTTGAGATCTTTCCCGCGTTGGTCTCGACAACCGACTGCGAAGCGCCCCCTCCCCCGCGGGCATACCCGGCGAGTTTCATCAGCGGATCACCGATGGTGAAAGCCAGCATCGCTGACAGAAACACGAACACCAGCATCTGCTTTTGATGCTTGCGGAAGAACTTGAACGGAGACTCCATCGGGCGACCGACCTTGACAGCGCGCAGATTGATGAACTATGCAAACTGGTGGCCCGCAGACACTTGCCGCGAGCGAACCCAGATTGTAGCCGTGCCGGCACAACTGGCAAAGTCCAACCTGAACCGTCAAATTCCCTACGCGCCGCGTTTTTGACTGTTCAGAACTACACCGAAACGGGAACTCCCCGTTCCCCAACGGAGTCATTCATCACCGTGGCCAAACAGCAAACCGTGGGCAAACAGAAGTACAAAGGGCTGGTGATCGTCGAATCGCCCGCGAAAGCGAAGAAGATCAACAGCTATCTCGGCAAAGACTACAAAGTCCTCGCGAGCATGGGGCACGTGCGTGATCTTCCCGAAAGTGCCGCTGAGATTCCCGCCGAAATCAAGAAACTCGCCTGGTCCCGCCTGGGCGTCAATGTCGAAGCCGACTTCGAACCGCTGTATGTCATCCCCGCGAAAAAGAAAAAACTGATCTCCGAACTTCGCGCCGCGATGAAGGAATCGGACGAACTCATCCTCGCGACCGACGAAGACCGCGAAGGGGAGAGTATTGGCTGGCATCTGGCCGAGGTCTTGCAGCCCAAGATCCCGGTCAAACGCATGGTGTTCTCGGAAATCACCCGCGAGGCGATTCAGGAAGCAATCAAAAACCCCCGCCAGCTCGACGTCAATCTGGTCTCCGCTCAGGAGACGCGCCGGGTACTCGACCGTCTGTACGGATACACACTCAGTCCCTTATTGTGGAAAAAAGTCGCGCGGGGACTGTCGGCTGGACGGGTGCAATCGGTCGCCGTCCGACTGATTGTGCAGCGGGAACTCGAACGCCGCGCCTTTCGTCCAGCCACCTGGTGGGATCTCAAGGTTTCGCTGGAAACTCCGGGAGGGGGCCGGTTCGAAGCCGAACTGACGACGGTCGGTGGCCGGCGGGTCGCCATGGGCCGAGACTTTGACGAACGGACGGGCAAACTCAAAGAGGGGGTTGACGTCCTGCTTTTGGACGAGGCCGATGTGAGCCGACTGTATGAACGGCTCCGAGATCTCCCGGAAGTCCCCGCGCCGCCAAGCTGGCACGTCGCCGGCATTGAAGAACGCGAACAGACCCGCCGACCGTATCCGCCATTCACCACGAGCACGTTGCAACAGGAGGCGAACCGCAAACTTGGGCTGTCGGCTCGCGAGACGATGCAAATCGCGCAGCGTCTGTATGAAGACGGGTTGATCACCTACATGCGTACCGACTCGGTCTCGTTGTCGACCGAAGCGGTGTCTGCAGCGCGTCGTTCGATCGAACAGCGTTATGGGCAAGAGTTTCTCAGTCCGTCAGTCCGCGTGTTCGAGAACAAGAGCAAGGGGGCGCAGGAGGCGCACGAAGCGATTCGCCCCGCCGGCACGGAAATGAAGACCGGCGAAGAGCAGGGCCTCTCCGGCCGCGAGTTGCAGTTGTATTCGCTGATCTGGAAGCGCACCGTCGCCTGCCAGATGGCGGACGCGAAGCTGCGATTCCGGACCGCGACCGTTCAGGCCGAGGACGCCGAGTTTCGCGCCACCGGGCGTCAGATCGAATTCGCAGGCTTCTTCCGCGCCTATGTGGAAGGGGTCGACGATCCCGAGGCGGCTCTCGACGACCAGGAACAGACGCTCCCCGCGATGGCGGAGCGCGATCCGTTGCGGTGTCACGATCTGAAAACTCTGTCGCACCAGACGCAGCCCCCCGCGCGATTCACCGAAGCCACGCTCATCCGCGCCCTCGAAGCCGACGGGATCGGCCGACCCAGTACCTACGCCTCGATCATTGGCACGATTCAGGATCGGGGTTATGTGGTGAAAGTCTCGAATCAATTACGTCCCACCTTCACGGCGATGGCGGTGACGCAACTGCTCGAGCGGAACTTTCCGCAACTGGTCGACGAGCAATTCACAGCCAGCATGGAACAGACGCTCGACGACATCGCCGCCGGTGATACCAAGTCGACGCCCTACCTGCGGCAGTTCTACAACGGCGAACTCGGTCTGGATCAGCAGGTAAAGACCCAGGAGGCGAACATCGACCCGCGCGAAGCGTGTACGATCGACCTCAACGGGCTGACCTCGCGGATTCGGGTCGGGAAATTCGGTCCTTATCTGGTGAAGGAGCAGGATGGCGAGACGATGACCGCCTCGCTGCCGGCCGACATCGCACCGGCCGACATCACCTCGGAAATGGCCGACGAGTGGCTCAAACAGAAACAGCAGGGCCCCCGTTCCGTCGGCGTACATCCCGATGAAGGGGTGCCAATGTACGCCATGATCGGCCCCTTCGGGCCGTACCTCCAGTTGGGCGAAGTGGTCGAGGGAGGACCGAAACCGAAGCGGGTGTCGCTTCCCAAGGGGACCGACCCGCAAACGGTTTCATTCGAACAGGCGGTCGAACTTCTGAAACTCCCGCGCACGATTGGAGCCCATCCGGAAACGGGGAATCCCGTGACGGGAGGCATTGGGCGGTTTGGTCCGTACGTCTTCCATGAAGGGACCGGCTTCAAATCGT
Organism: Planctomicrobium piriforme; assembly: GCA_945860955.1. GTDB lineage: Bacteria > Planctomycetota > Planctomycetia > Planctomycetales > Planctomycetaceae > UBA10511. The sequence continues at coordinate 77,315 of CAMATH010000016.1, read as the reverse complement.
TGCCCAAGGGGGTCGACGTGTTGACCATCGACCTGGCGACGGCGGTGGAGTTGTTGAAACAAAAGCGAATTCGGGGCGGAGCGACTCCTATTAAGGAGCTGGGGGCGCATCCGGAAGACCAGCAGCCGGTGCAGGTCTTTGACGGCAAGTACGGCCAGTACGTGAAGCATGGCTCGGTGAATGCGACGTTGCCCAAGGAAACGGTCCTCGACACGTTGACACTGGCGGATGTCATTCCGCTGTTGGCCGAGCGGGCCGCGGCGGGAGGCGGGAAAAAACGCCGGGGAGCCCGAGCGGTCACCCCCCGCGCCGCCGCCAAGAAGACGCCGAAGAAAGCCGCTGGAAAGGGAGTGAAAAAGGCGACGAAAAAAGCCGCGAAGAAAACCCCCGGCGACGCGGCCGTCACCAAGTCACCCAAAAAGTCGCCACCCAAGGATTCGGCTCCGAAGCCAGCCGACGACGGATCGCTGCCGTTTTAGCGGGCGAAACCTGTGTTGCATCAAATTCGTTGGCGTTCAATCCGTTTCAGGAATCCACCAACGCTGACCGGGACCAATGCCGCTCAGCAACGACAAACCACAACGATTCCCTGGGTGCAGCCGGCACTCGCCTCGCAGCTCTTCGGTGTCGGTCACGCGTACACGATTCTCAGCAGCGACCCCAACCAGCCAATCGCTGGTCGTCGCGCTGCAGTCCGATGCTTGTCCGCTGACCCAGTTCGAGCCGTTGGCCCCCGGAATCGAATTCCCCGGCGGCGTGTTAACCGCATCCAGCACGCATCCACTTGCGGAATCGGTCCCCCTGCACCCATCCCGCCGCCGCATCCGCACCCACAACCCCCACAACCCCCACCACATCCGCAACCCGTTCCCCCCGTCGCCGGGGGAATATCCGGAACGCAATACGGCGGGGTCGTCCCACTCGCCGTACTGATAAACGGTGCCGCCGCCTGCATCGTTCAGGATGGTCCGCACCCGCAGGTACCGCCGTTGGCCGACAGACAGCAAAGACCCGCGAACGAATCGTTCGGCTCGTTCGTGGTTACCACTGCTCATTCCCTCAGTCGCGTTCGGAGTTCCCGCCACGTGGGTCGATTCCGACCGCCGAATGTTCACTTCGGTAAAACGAAAAGCGGGGATTCATCCCCGACACTCCACGGCGACGGGACAATTACTTCAATGACAACCGACGATGTAGCTCGATAAATGCTGTAATCCGCCCCTGGTCTGCCAGTCGAATCGCGGAGAGATACTCCTCACGAATGCGGCTCTCGGTTCCAATCGTCTCGTCAGGCCAGATCGTCAATGGGGCGTCATGAAGTCGCAGCCAGATATTGGTCAGCATGCGAGCCCAGCGGCCGTTTCCATTAACGAATGGGTGAATGCAAACCGCTCGATAGTGCAGATGCACGGCTTGTTCGAGGCGATCGGGCCAGTTCAATTCCCAGAATCGCAGATCCTCGACCAGCTTCAGGAGTTCGACTTCGATCTGGTGCCAGATCCCGGCTCGGTTTCGCCGCCAGATACTTGATGATCACCTCGCGGATGTTGTCCGCCTCAGCGACATTGAGTTCCTGGCGCGACTTGACGCCGCGTGCAATCAGCCCGGAAACGTCATCAATGGGTGTTTCGCCCGGACGCGTGGCCCAATCGGTCATTCATCGCCCCAAAGCCGGCGGTTCGATTCCAACAATTGGGAGGCCGTTCGGTCGAGCATTGTATCGAGCGCCTGTTGCTCGACCGCCTGCCCTTCCAGCGCCGAAGTTCCCTGGAGCAGCTTGAGAAGTCGGCGCGCATGTTTACGGGCCTGCATGGTGCGCACCGTGTCGCTGTTGTTCGATTCGACCGCCGTCAATTCGAGTTCGAGCGCCCGTGCGACCGCCAATACGTTCTCGAAGCTCGCTTTGCCGTACTGGCCGGTCAGAATGCGATTCACGGTTGGCAACGAAACCCGGCTGCGTCGGGCCAAAGCGGACCGGCTCAGTCCGAGCTCGCGCCGCCGGCGCTCGAATTCGCACAATACAGTAGCGTCTCGCAGTTCCCCGGCTCGCATCGGTGTGACCTCCTTCAATGACAAAACAGTATCTCAAATGATACCGTTTTGTCAATTCCGGACGACGGTATACGGTGCCGCATCGCAGCGCGTTGAGTCCAACAAGGTCGGCGCTCCGGGTACGACGGACTATGACGCAGAGAACCGCCAAGTTGGCTCGATCGCCCCCTGCTGAACCGGACGACGTCGATCTACGACGCGGCGGGCCGATCGCTCGCCAGGCAAATCATTGAGCCCTGACCCCTTTTACTCAACCCGTCCCGCTCGGCGTACTGATAATCGGTGCCGCCACCTGCATCGTACAGGTTGGTCCGCACCCGCAGGTACCGCCGTTAGCCGACATGTGAGCGCTCACACGAAAGGAAACAACAGGACCGGTCCGCTTGCTGCGGACCGAGCAATCGGCTGGAATTCTTGGCCGGCCGCACTCGCTCGTCGCGATAGCGTTCCGGCATTCGGCACTTTATTGACGTCAGAGAAAGCCGGACGGTCACTTCGTCCCGTCGGGAGTTCACCATTTACACGACACAGATCACGCCACGAACAGCCACAGCGTGGATTACTTACCTTTCTACCCTCGGAATCCCATTCGTCAATCCCAGTTTTTTGAGAATTCTGGAGGACGGACAGTTCATTGAGACCAGACCCCTTTCCGTCTTCACATCCAACGGAGAAATTGTTACTGAAGTATAACGGCTGGCGCAAGACTGCCTATCTTGCCTGATTGCCGCAAAGTGCGAGCTGGCCCTGCCCTGATGGTTGGCCCCGGCCGTGCGTTGGCTATCGAGCACTCATTCGGGTACCACTGGTCAATGCTTAATTACTGATTTGCTCTCACGACAATCAACCGCTAAAACAAAGGTCGACTCTCGTTCACAACTAGTGAATTGAGAAAGCATCCTACGGCCGGTCAACAACTGGTCTTCAGATCCCGTGTATTGAATCGGCGGAAACGATTGCATTGAATCCAAGTCGAGAAGAATAAGAATCTCACTAGGCGCAGCAGTGTCAATCACCGCTATCATATTAATTGAATTGGATGGTAATACAATCAATGAGATCCGCCTGAGATCCTCTGTATTAATTATATCTCCAAAATCGCAAAACGGCCCTCTCCCAGTCGACCGCGATGACACAGTGTACGAAACCGGTGACGAAATCTCGAAGGCGCAATCGCACCATATCTCAATATCCGTATCTGCATTCGCCTTTAACCTAAAGAATGCTGATTTGTTGTGCCGAACACAGTCAAGGATGCCGCAGGATGGTACTGCAAGACAGACGCACAAGGTTGCACACACGACGACGATTCCCAATATTCGCCACTGGGTGTTGTGAGACCTGAATTGCATCGGAACCTCAATGTGCTAAGTGAACACGTGTGAATGTGGTCGTAAATCGACCGACGTGGAATCATCGAACGACCGCGGTGTACGACCATATATCGACGACCTTATGTTAAGATCTACGACTTCAGGTCCGACTCTGTGTGATGTATTGTAGGGATAGGCAAAAGGGGTCAGGACTCTTTCCTCGGGCGACCCCGTGGCCTGGTCGCTGATTCCAGGCTCAGTCGAACGACGCTGCTGTTGACCCAGCGGTCATCGCCAAACGGAAGTCCCCGCTGGATGCAGTGACGCAAGGCATTCAGCTCGGCTTCCGACTCGGCTTTGTTCACCCAGGAGCGCCACTGGCGGGGAAGGGGCGGATCGACCGGCGCAGCCAGCCAACGGCGTTGATCTGCGGACTGTCGCCGCGCGTGGGCCGAACCCCAGACCCAGTCTTCCGCAAGTTCCACGAAGTTTGCCCGCACCGGATTCCGCTCGACATAACGCATGGCAATCAGCAGGTGCTCGTCGCTTTGGATCGGGAACGACTTGAAGCGACCCTGGTACAGGTGTCCGGTTCCGCCGGTTCCATAGTGCGCGTGGTACCGCATTGTGTGTCGCACAGTCAGCCGCCGGAAGAACTCGCTGACTTGATCGTCGGTGGTCGGCCGCACCACAAAGTGCCAGTGGTTCGGCATCAGGACCATCGCATGGATCGGCAACGGGACGATCTCCCAGGTTTCGTCGATCACCTGCAGAAACGCGTCGTAATCCTCGGGCTTTTCGAAGATCGTCAGTCGCGCCACCGCTCGGTTGAGTACGTGAAACACGTCACCCTTTGGACAAACTCGTTTTCGTCGAGGCATGATGAACACAGGATACCGCTCTCAGCCCGACATGTCAAACAATGAGACCTGACCCCTTTTGTCGTCCTTGACTTCATCTTCGCGCGAGCAGGTGATTCCGATACGGCGTCTCAATCTGTCTCCACTCGACTCTGCCGAAGACGTCCAGACCGCGGCGTCGTAGGAACGCCGTCCGCCACATGTCGCGACGTCAGCCGGCGGCCAGCCCCCTTTTTTGGCTTCCGGTGCTGCCGGCCGCGTCGAAAAACCAGAGGGCTGACGCCCACCGTTCGCCATGCGCGGTTGGTGGGTGGCCCGAATGTCCGCTCGACCGTTCCGCGACTTAGAGTTGTCGTCGCCTCGCTACTTCCGGGGCCGACGCACCGTATTGGCGTCGACGTCCTGCGTCGCTACGCCGCTGGCGCTGGGCAGCCGAATGCGGATTCGCCCGTCGGGAAGCAGCTTGTAAAATTCGCACGGAAACCACGTCCCCAGGTCGAACACTTCCAGCTTTTCACCCACGGCGTAAGGCGCACTCGCGTTGTCGGGGGTTCCTGGTGCAGGGGTCGCTGCCTGACCGGGGTCTGGGAACGGACGCTTGATGATCGCCACCACGTCTCCCGGCGGGGGAAATCGAAGTTGTGACCGCGGAACCCGATGGATTCCTGGTTCATCCTGCCACTCGATTTCGACGTAGTTGTCTTTGGCAATTGCTTGTCGCACCTTGACCGGATACCAGTTTCCGCCGTAAAAGCTGAGCAGCTTCTGCCCGGGGGTCACGGGGCTGCTGTCCGCCACCTCGGTTCCCGGCAATTCGTTCGCGTCCGGGAACACCAGCGAGGGACCGACTCGGGCATCATCGAGCGGCATTTCGAGCACCTCGCCGGTCGCATCGACGCGGACTGTGACGCGTCCCAAAGCGACGACCCGCAATACTGTCGCCGGCACATAATTGGCACCGGACTTCGCAATCACGTTAAGCCCCGGAGCATACCGGCCGAGGCGGTCGACAGTGGTATTCCCCCCCCCCGTTTGTGACGGAAGGCGCGACTTGCGGGGGTTGCGTCCCCGCGGCGGCGTCGCCTGTCGGAAGCGGGACCGCGTCAGTCCCCGCGATGGCGGGAGGGCCGGAAATCCCGGAGGGAACTGTTATGCCACGAAATTTTCGCCAGTTCTCTTCAAGCCTTGGTCGTGCGGCGTGCCACATCGGCGTCATTTCAATGCGGTCGGTTCCGTCCGCATGATGGATGTTCAGATAGGATTTCTTCCGCCACCCGCCACGCGACATCGTGGCGGATTCGTCGACCGAGAGATCGTTGATCGAAGCAAACAGGTACTCGCGGGGACTCGACGCGAACCAGAGCAGCGAATCTTCGATCCAAACTCGATCTTCCCGCACCTCAATGGATGCGAACAGGCAACTGGGGACCCCCACCAGCAACAGCAACAGACCCCCCACCAGCGCGACTCCACCCAGCCCCGCCTTTCCCATAAGCCGCGGCGTCCATTCCGGCGATGCGGTCCCCTTCCGTTTTTTCTTCAATTTGGGGCGAGACGCCTTACGGGCTTCATTCACGAACCCAGCGCCCACGGCGATCAGCACCCCCGCGATCACCGTCAGCAGCAAGACGTTCAGCCAGGAATTGCCGTAGGTAGAAGTCGTTCCCTGCGTCGATTCGGTGGCCATACAGCCGGAGAGGAAACAGGCGGGTGTCAGCCACAGGGATCGCCGCAAGGTTGTTTTCCAGGACATCAGGAACTCGCAATTCGCTTGCAAAAGGACAGCACACATGGTTCGACAATTGTCGAACCGAATGTTACCGCGACCCGAAGCGGTTGTCCACGGTTTTCCAAATCACTCTGGACAATGCATCTGTCACTTGCGTCCAGTCCGCACACGCACGCTCTGCCTGGCGAATTGCCCCGAGGCGAGTTCCTGGACCCGAATCTGCCATGCGCCGGGGGCGTCGTTGCTGGCGATTTCGAGTTTCAATTTCAGCGTGCCGTTCGCCGCTCCGTAGAAGCCGCTCCACTCGGCAGGTCGCCCGGCGGAGTCGGTGATCTCGACCCGCAGCGGAATCACCGCGGAAACAGGAGTCCCGGTCGAATCTGCGACGGAGATGTTGACGTCGACTGCCGACCCGGGCTGCGTGGTTTCCGGGGCGGCGATGATCAACCGCTCGATCGGTCGCGGTGTCACCAAAAACAGGCCCCCTTCGCACGGCCCCAACGCCACCGGCCAGCTAACGACCTCCTCATTGGCGACCGAAGCCACCTTGCGATGGGTCAGCAGATCGTACACGTGCCCCGTGTGACGACGAACAGCAATCGTCCCGTCACTCGGCAAGCCGTTCTCCATCACCAGACCATGCTGGCCGACATAAGCGCCGAACTCCCGGTGGTCGTTCACGACGAAGATGTAGTCACTCTCGCCGCTCGCACGCACCCGGGTCACGATCTCGGGGTTTGAACAGTTGGCGAACCGTTGATATCGAGCGTCAAGAGCCATCCGCAGGTTCGCCGCATTCCCGAGAATCGCCCCCTTGTCTTCGGCGGTCTTCTTCGTCCTCGTGAATCGCGGCAGAACGATGTCCGGCTTGATGGCGGGAGCCAGATTCGGATCGCCGATCACAATGCCGCCGCGCTGTTGAAACTCGAGAATGCGGGCCGCAACCGACGCCGTCAGCACGTCGCAGTCGATCAGCACCAGCACCTTGAAGCCGTTGAGCCCCTGCTTGACCAGGGTCTCTTCAAAGATCACCTGAGGTTGCAACTGGGCGTGCAGGAGGGTGAGATACGCCTCGTCGTGCGAATAACCGTAGCTGCCGCGCCGTGCGAACATTTGTGCCGTGAAGCTGTTGAGATACGCCACGTCGCTCGGCCGGTCGGGAATCTGCAGCAGCGTCGGGCCGAGCGGTTCCAGAATGTCGTGGTGCAGTCGGCGGAACTCGGTCTGCAGATCGGGCTGCGTGTACTTGTAGGGGTGCGTCCCGTCGGTGGGAACCAGCGACGACCAGCCGTGGTACATCAGACCGCTGACAGGGCGCGACAGCATCGACCAGAATGACCCGCGGAGGTGCATTGGGGCGATCGAAATGTACGCCGCATCGGGATCATGATCATCGAACGGCGACGCGATGTGGTTCGTTCCCGTACTCTGCGGGGCACTCGTCGAGCGATACCAGAAGAGCTGCGTCATCTTCATCACGCGCTGCTTGACCGGCGACGCGGCCGCCATCGCGAATACTTCGTCGGCGAAATAGCCCACGCGCAGCGGACTGGGCTCGGTGTAGGTCCACTGACTGAGTACGTCCACCGTCCCGCCGCTGCCGCCGATGCTCGGCACGCGAATGGCCGGGTCGTACCACGTCCAGACGTCGTCGCGTCCGGTCGATTTCAACCCGCGATGCAGCGCCGTGTGCAGGTCGTTCCAGCCGTCGCCCACCGTCCAGAACCAGCGATAAAACTGCAGCAGCGGATGATCGTCGGGAATCACTCGATCGGCGGGAAAGTCGGGAATGGTCTTCCACGTCACCCCCCACTTTGTGATGACCTCGGCCGGTATCTCGCGCCCCGCGAAGGCTCGATAGCGTTCGCGATCGAACTCCGAAAAGCTCACTTCCGAATCGTCGCGTACCTCGCTGTTGACCAGCGCCGCGACCAGTGCCGGATGCTTGCCGTAGGTTTGCGCCACGCTGGCACCGACATTTTCCGAAAACTTCGCCAACCCGGACAGTGCCGCATTGCAGTCGTGCCGGGCGTACGGCTTTCCCTGGCGATCGACGCGCGCCAGTTCGGGACGCTGTTTCAGAAAGTAGCCGGCGTACAGCGTCGCCGCGATGCCAAAGTCGTTCGCGAGAGCCTCATCGAGCATGCGATTCGTCGCGACGATCGTCTCGGGCGAATTGGCCGGGAGAGGCTTCCCCGCTTTCCAGATCGAGTCATAATCGGCCCCGAAACCGAGACACTGGTTGAACCCCAGTCGCTGCATTCGGGGCAGTTCGCGGGCGAATTCGGCCGGGCTGCCGATCCCCCACATCATGACCGGCATCCGGTGGGGCAGCGGGCGACCGACCAGTTTGAGGCGCAGGAATTCGTCGGAGGCAATCGGCGGATCCCCCGGGACCGTCAAACGGGCCCGCAGTTCATAATCGTCGGGCCGCAGCGACGTATCGAACAACCTGGTGAACACGTGCGTTTCGCCCGGTTCGAGGTTTGGAACCTCCATCGCGTCGAGACTGTGCGCATTCCCCGACAGCGACAGCGTCGCCTTTCGCAAGGTTGTGTTTTGCAAATTCCGGACGGCGATCTGAACCTCGGGTGATTTCTCGTGACGGATCCAGGTCAACCGTTCGGCGGTCATCGTCATCGACGCCGGGCTGAACTCGAGCGCTCGGTTGCTGACACGGACTTCATCAATGAATCCGGGGAAGCCGCCGTAGCTGCTGCCGATTCGATCGCCGATGCTCAAGTCATGCGACCCGGCGGCCACCGCGCGTCGCCCCTGGCGTACGACCTGCCCGATCGTCGAACCGTCGCGATAGAACCGAACGATTCCCGCCCCGTCATAGGTGAAGGCCAGATGATGCCATTTTCCCGGGGCGAGCGCGATCGCGTCGGTCGCGAAACTCTCGGAATCGGCGCCGAACCCCAGATTGACGATCACCCGGCGTGCGCCCGACTTCTCCGGCACTCCCAGCAACCACTGGTAATCGTTGTGCGACGCGTACTTTTTATCGAGCAGATAGACCAGGCTGGCCTGCGCCAATTCCGGCTTCGCCTGCAGCCACATTTCGGCGGTAAACGCTCCGGCAGGTGTCAGCGAGGGATGATTTGCCACGATCAGCGCATGCTGCTTGTCTTCGACTGGCGCGCCGGGAAACGACTCGAGACCGCCGCCAAACTTCCCTCCTGCGACGGCGACCGCGCCATTCAGCCTGCCAGCCAACCCGCGCGGCCCCGAGTCCTGTGTGACGTGGCCCTCGTCAAACCGCCAGTGACCGATCACCTGCGGACCATTGGAATTCGCTCCCGAATAGGCCTCCCGCCAGGGCTGCGACAACGGCCCTTGCGCGACGGCGTGCGAACTCAATGCCGACAGCCAGACGGCCAGGCAAACGAATTGTGGCAGCGCGGAAACCCTTCGCAGCATGATGCAGACTCCCAGCAGAAGTACAAACGACGGGCCGAGTATATCGACCGCCCGGTGTCCGTGAAGACCATGCCACCGGTCCGTCGATACCAACTGACGAAGGGCGATGTCGTCTCCGTACGCGGGGTTTCGTTCGGCAACAAGTCGCCCGTCTGAATTCACTTCGCCAAGGGGATGATCGAACTCGGCGGACGGGGCCGCCTTTCGAGCCGTCGAAGCTCAACCAACAAAAAAATTCCGGAACCGGCCGGATTCATCCGCCGAACGGACAACCGGCTCAAGACAATGCCCGGTCGACTCGCAACGGAACGCCTCTTCACTGAAACACTTTTCCCTCCAGCTTGCGTCCGCTGAATTTGCCGTAAAGACCGTCGCCCCATTGAACCGACTTGAGTTTCGACAGCCGGCGGAGCTTTTTGCCAAGCGGACCGGCGACGGTCGCCTTAGCAAGATGCTTGCCGTCCTGAGTGATCGACAGTTCGTCGCCGCGGATCGTGAATTCAAACATCGTCGGACCGTTCGTCCAGGCGGTCTTCGCCCCCAAATGTCCGGGCATCTCGAGGCGATAGACCGAGCCGTACGATTTCCATTTGTCGGGAGCAAGGAATGGATTCTGGTCGGGATCCCAGACGCAAGGGTCTTTGGCCGATGTCGAGACGAACAGCGAGTCGCCGCTGGTCACGAGGCTGGTGACGCGCTGGCCCCATTGATTGCGGACCGGATTGGCGGCGTTTTCGACGTCGTACGGGTGCACGATCGTGTCCGAGGGGGTGGGATGGTCGAACATCCGCTGCATCAGGGTCCAGCGCTTCGCGTCGGGGCTGTAGCGCCACAACTCGCCCCATGGCCAGACGCCAACGAGCACTTCGCCGCCGTAAATCGCCGTCGTCTGGGCTTCCCGTGCGCTGGCCGAAACGCCGGGGGGCACGGGGGGCCAGCCCGCGCGATCTGTGATGGAGCGGCCGTCGTAGTCGAACAATCGGCCGGTCGGGTATTGCCCCATCAACAGCCGATCGTGAAACGCCATCGTCGAATAAAGCTGATAGCTGACCTTGATGTTCGGTTCAAGCAGCATCCTCCAGCCGCCGCCGTCAAGCACATAGAACCCGCCGATGTTCGACCCGGTAACGATTTGCCCGCCGAGTTGTCCCCAGGCGAACGTTGTCTCCCCGACGACCGGCAGCGTGCGAACGATCGCCTTCGAGAGATCCACGCGCGGCTGATCGGGAGTCCACGGGCAGGCGTGCAGTTTGCTGAAGCCGTCGGCGTCGTTCTCGAACGGTCGATAACCCCGATCGCCCCGCTCGACGTGGTAAAAGCACAAGTGCCCGCTGGCGTAAAAGAACAGCAGATACTTCCCCCGCTCCGGCGGCGGGAGGACCGTCCGCCCGTTGAATTGGACGTTGCTGTCGCCGAATTCCAGCAGGCCGTCTCCGACCCGCATTGACTCGTGAGTCCCCCCCACCTCCGCTTCGTCGTTCCAACTCCGCGTCGTCGAGTTCCAGGCCTTCAGTCCGCCATACGTCGACCGTACCACTTCGTCACGACCCGAGAGATAGGTGCCGCACAATTCGTTCGGACGCGGCAGCGACTCCACGCGAAACTCGCGCTCACCGTCCGTCGGCCGCACGAAAAACTGCACGGCATGTCGGTCGGCTCGCAGCCGCGTGTTGTACAGATTCTGAAACCCCGCTCCAATGACAAGCGATCCCTCCTCGTTGGCCACTTCAAACAGCGACCCAAAACTCTGCCCGAGATCCGCGCCCCGATCGATGGTGATCGAGAACTTGGTCTGGCGCACGTCCTCGGCCCAAACCTGCCCGGAAAGGAGTGCCAGGAATGCCAGCAAACCGGCATGCAGAAACCGGCAGCGGGTGAAGGGATGTCTGATCATGTCGTTGCCTTGCGGGAGCTCGCCGAACGGAATCGAAAACACGTCGGCATCTGTCGGATCGACGCCAATCCGCACCGTCCAGAACTGAATCGTCGCAAGATCGGCGATCTTTTTCCAGGTGGCGCGACGCGCGTCTCGCCGGGAGGACACGATGTCTTAGACGAGAAGCTCCTGTTGAAATACGTAAGGTCGCTTTCCAATCTTTGGCTGGCGATTCACCGCTTGCCGCACGTCCTGGTTTTCGATAACAGCGATCTGCGCCACCCCTATCGGACCGTCGCGGTGTTCAACCAGCGTGAGGTTGCGTTCCGCTACGACGAATCCCAGAAGTGGTTCCGACCCGAACTCGGCTGATTGTGAGTGGAAGCGGCAATCCGCCGGCAATACCACGGAGCAGACTGATGACACTGGTTTACGAATGCCGACCATCGTGCGAAGATGTCCGACTACAAATTGATTTTGAAAACGCAGTGACGGCATCAAATGACTGGCTTCAAGTTGGTGAAGTCCTCGATGGCCAGCGGCGGCCAGAGGAGTTCCCGTCCAACGTCATTATCTATGTTGCCGACCACCGTGCGACGGAGTGGGATGGCTTCATGGTCGCTGGAACACGGGGCCTGTTTTCTCAGCGTTTTGTTGATACCGTTGGTAAGCCAGCGTTTCATGGACTTACGCTACTTCCCGCAATGCTGAACGGAGCGACCTACTACTTCCTTCGGTGCGAGGAGCCTGTGGATTGCCTGGACCGGTCCAATGCGGCATTTGAGACATTTCGTTGTAACCCGACAGTGATCAAGAGGATCACCCACTACGCATTTCATAGCGAATCGTTGCCAGCGGATGCGTGCTTTGTCTTGCCGGAGTTGCCCGACCTATTGCTCACTGAGACCGTGGCTCAGCGACTTCAAGCAGGCAATGTGAAGGGAGTCAGAGTACGGCCGTTACCGTGACAACCTGCGCCAAGGAAGATCACAGGGATCAGGTTTCTCTCCTGGGCCAGCTTCGTAGTCTGATCGCTGATTCGAGGCTCAGGCGACTACCTGTCATTCGACAGGAGTTCTTTGATGGCCCCTTCCACCAAATCCCAGCAGGGCTCGGCGAACGACCAGGTCTGTTCGTAGCCTCCCCGGTCCGCGAAGATGACATCAGGTCCGTAATACCAGATACCGCACTCCCCATACCCCGCCACGCACACGAACGATTCCGGGGAGCGCTGCTGGGCGAACAACTGAAACTCCACAAACGGTTCGCCCGGCAAGTGAATCAACTGAACTGATCCGATCCGGAAACGACTGATTCCGACGTGATGTCCGGCACGCAACCGATCAAACCATTGCTTGGCCATGCAGGCTTTCAACCGGATGCCGAAAGTCTGTTCCGGTCGCATCAGATCTCTGGCTCGTTCGGGATGAAATTCGCCGTCTTCGCGTGGCAGGAACTGGACCGGGACGACCTTCCAGGAGATGTCGGCCAACGCCAGCTTCTCCACCCGCACGTCCTGCACCACGTGCGGAGCGTCCGGCGAGAGAGGCTTTGGAATTGAGTTTGACTTCGGATCGACGACGGAGGTGGACGCCCTGAGCGCCTGATACAGCCGGTCGGACAAGGCGTCTCTCGCGGGGCGCGTGGCGTCGTTGTATTTTCCCATGGCGATATTGCCGCCGCAGCCGGTGAAATAGATCTGAAAGACGCCGGTTTCCTCCTGCAGGCGCTGGCGGGCGATGCCCGGCACATCATAGGAAATCCGCTCGTCCCCATAAAAACTCTGCGGGTGCATCGCGTAGTAGTGAATTTGCGCGATGATCGACTCGCCGTCGAGGATCGAAAGCGTCCGGACCCAGGGATCGATAAGCCCTTCCGGCGCTTCTTGCAGTCGCGGATCTGTGACCCCGCTTCCGCGAAACACGATGCTGCCATCCGGCTGGACAATTCGGCGATTGGACGCAACGCGTTCCACCTTCGCCTGGCTGGCGATGATGCGGGTGACCGGCCGCAGGTTGGCCACGGCCTCTTTCGCCGCCTTGGCCGCGCGATTTGCCGTGCCCTCCACGAAGGCGGCATGGGCTTTCCACTTTTCCGGTTCCCCGGCATACAGCAGTCTGGCACCATCAAGGTCGAGCACGGGTGCCGTGTGCTGATGGAGGGATTGCAGCGCCACCCGATCGGGCGTCGTGCCGACCGCTTCCGCAATGCGACTGCACGACAAGTCATACGACGTGTTGCAGAGTCCACAGTAGTCCACGGCGGCGATGACGAACGTTTCCGCACGGTCGCCCCCACCCTTTCGGACAAGCAGGCCTTTCAGTTCCAGCGGATGTTCGATCGAGGAAATCTTCGGCATGAAGCCGACGCAGGCGACGTCGCCGGGCCGCGGCGTGACGTCGGCATGAATGGTCGCGATCTGAAGCAGCGGTTCTCCAGCGGCTGCCGCGGAATTCACAATGCCAAGAGCGAGCAGGCACCCGATCCAGGAACGGATTCTCGTGGCGGGCGGCGTAAAAAATCGGTCAGCGAACATGAATGTGAGCAGGGTTTGGGAAACACTCATCGTGACGACTCCACTTCCGACGACGGCACATGCAGCCTAACAAAGCGCCCATGCGCTGGATAGAATCCCCGATCCTGTGTCCACCGCCAGTTTGGCCAGCGGATGTGACACTCGTGACCTCGACGATCACTTCGATTCCAGGATGTGCCGATGAATCGCCGTCGCGCGCTGGCGACATGCATTGTGCTTGTGACGCTACAGTTCAATGCGGGGTTTCTGTCCGGGGTTTTCGCCGAGGAAAACGGCGCACCGGCACAGGAACGAAACCCGGGCAAGCCGTTGACTCTCTCTGCCGACGGCCAGACGTCGTACGTCATCGTCACGGCGGCGAAACCGACAGTCGAAGAGCAGACGGCATCGCAATGGCTGTCCGAGACGCTGGAACAGACGACCGGTGCCCGATTCCCGATCCGGGCGTCTGACGAGAAGAACGTCTCGGCACACGAACTTCGAGTGCGATCCGATTCCCTTCTGAAACCGGAAGAGTGGCGGATTCAAACCGCCGGCGAATCGCTGCTGCTGAGCGGCGGCGCGCCGCGTGGCGTGATTTACGCCGTTTGCGAGTTTCTCGAAGCGCACGTCGGCGTCGAGCGGCTGGACCCGTTCACCGAGGTCGTGCCGAAGCGGCCGACGTTGACGATTCCAACGCTCAATCGACGCGGGCAACCGGCGTTTCCTTTTCGCTTTGTCTTCACCGGCTGGCCGTACCAGAACTCGGCACCGCAGGGGATGAACGGGGTCAATGGAAGTCGCTGGCGCGTTTGGAACAAAGAGCATATCTACGCCGGTCCGGTCGTTGGCGACTATCCGCGCGCGGTACCGGATGGCGTTCACACGTTCGGATATTTCCTCTCGGCGAAGGAATTCGCAGCCGAGCATCCGGAGTATTTCTCGATGGACGCCGCCGGCAAACGAATGACCGACGACATGGGCAACAAGCAGTTGTGGATTCAGTTGTGTGTCACGAATCCCGACGTCCGCCGCATTGCGCTGGAGCGGGCGAAGCAGATGCTGCGCGAGGATGAAGTCCAAGCGAACAAGAGTGGCCGTGATCCGGCGCGAATGGTTGTGCTTTCGCAGAACGACAACACATCGAACCTGTGCCTCTGCCCGAACTGCAAGGCGATCAGCGACCGCGAGGGGTCGGAGAGCGGCGCCCTGCTCGACTTCGTGAATCATGTCGCGCGTGGGTTGGCGGACGAGTTTCCTGATGTGATTGTGCAGACCGAAGCGTACAACTTCACACTCGCGCCGCCGAAGTCGATTCGCCCGGAACCGAACGTGATGATTCGTTACTGCGACAACTACGGCTTATCGGACATGACGCGACCGCTGAGCGATCCGCGCAATGCGGAACGCCTCGCGCTGCTGGATGGCTGGGGGACGTCGGCGCAGCAGTTGGGAATCTGGGATTACTGGCGGACGTTCGATCCGCATCCGCCGGGTCTGTTCGCCCCTTCGTCCAATGTCCGCGCGATGCATCGCGACATCCGGCTGTTTCGCGACCGCAATGTGAAGTACGTCACAATCGAGTGTGAGGACTTCATGGGGGCGGGGCTGAACGACTCTCCGCAGTCGAACGACCTGCAGAGTTTCCTGCCGTTGCGCGCCTGGCTGGGAATGAAGCTGCTGGACGATCCAACCCGCGAACTGGAACCGCTGCTGCAGACATTCTGCCAGGGTTACTATGGGGCGGCGGCGAAGCCGATGCGCGAATTGCTGGAACTTATCGAAACACGGCAGTCACAAATCCCGGCGAACTCGTCCAACATGCGGCGGCATGTGTGGCTGGAATCGCTCTGTGACGCGACCTTCTTCGCGAATGCCTATCGCTGCCTCGACGCCGCTTCGCTGGCGGTCCGGGACGATGCCGCGTCGCTGATACATGTGCGCCGCGAGCGGATCATAGTCGATTCGGCCTTTCTCTGGATCGAGGCAGCCGTGCGTCGGCAGGATGCAGAGACGTCGAGCCGCCTGCCGCTGCGGGTCGCCGTTCTGCAGCGGCATCGAGCGGACTGGGGTGCGTATGTCGCCTCGGTCTTTGACAAGACGGGACAGGAAACCATCGCGCCGCTCATCGAACCAGGTCTGCAACTGCTGGAGAAACTCCGCATTGAAGACACCGACTCCACCCGCGCCGCCATCGCCGTTGCGGAGGCCGAGATCACCCACGATGGACAACTCCTGGAACCGTTCTGGAAACGCGCCCGCCCGCTCGGCCTTGTGCCGCGCGATCCAAAAGCGGCCAACGATGACGCTTCGCAGTTCCGGTTTGCCTGGACTGATGAGGCTCTGTACGTCGGCATCGAACAGCCGGTCGCGACGGCCGCCGCCATCTGGGAAGTCTCGCTGATGACGGCCGACCGGCAAGGAACACAAGTCGCGCTGTATGGTCAGCCATCGGGGAGCGTCTCGGCGTATTTCTACGCTTACCCTGCCACAGGCATGATTGTGGTGCCAGGCCGGAAGAGCCTCAGCAAGGTCGTCTCCGTGAAAACGGCCACGCACGTGACAGCGGAATTTCGCATCCCCTGGACCGACCTCCCGACCGATGCGAAACCGGGCGATGAACTGCTGCTGAACCTCGGCACGTTTCCGAAGCCCGACGCCAAGGTCCCCAGCCACGTCTCCAGCCCCTGGCTGATCGGGACCTCCCCGACCTACCAGCCGGCGTACTACAGCACGGTCCGACTCGAGGCGAGGTAGCCGGGACGCATCTGCGTCTCGACCGTGTGACGACTCATGGAACCGCACGCCTGCCGGGTGCCGCGTCAAGTTGACACTCTGCTGGCCTCGAGCGTCGTTGACTCTGTCCCGAGAGACTCGTCAGTCCCGACGTTTATCCCGTGAAGCCTCTTGTTGGCGTTCTTCATCCGCGAGAATTCGCAGTTGCTGATCGACGCTTGAGCGAATCGGCTTGCGCAACCAGAAGCGGGGAAAGCTGCGAAACCGGGGTTGCGACCATGACAAGCCTCTCGTGGCGAAGGGGTTTACTCCCATCGTACCCTCTCTGGCTCACCGAGGAAATCGAATCTTGATGCCCCTGAGGCAAGGGCACGTCCAGTCGATGTCGTGCGATCGATGGGCGAGTGGAGCGAAACCGCTCAAAAGGCGTTGGGCACGGCGACACGGCCGCCGAGTAGACAATGACAGCAGGAAACTATGCAGTGACGCAACGCGTTGAGTTCGGGTTCCGACCAAGCTTTGTTCACCCAGGAATAAGTTTGTCGTGGATGGGACGGATCGATCGGGGCAGGTAGCCAACGGCGTTGCTCGACCGAGTCCCGCCGCGCGTGGGCCGAACCCCAGGTTCAAACGTCCGCGAGCTCCACGAAGATCGCACACAGGGGAATTCGTTCGCGTTTCGATCACAGGTAAAAACGCGTCGTAATCTCCGGGCTTCTCAAAAAACGCGAGGCGCACCACCGCTCGGTTGCGAACGTGAATTCCCTCAGCCTACGGACAAACTCGTTTTCGTCGTCCCAGGATTGACGGAGTCGACTGACCCCAGTCCGACAAATCAATGAGTCCTGATCCCAGTCTTCTTATTGAAAGTCACGCACGATGTTGCCGAAAGAACTCGCTGATCGCCGACTTCTCTTTTCGGCCCTGTGCCGTTTGCAGAACGAGATCAATCAATTCGTCGCTCGTGACATTGAGCGGGAAACCATTGATTTCCAGAAAGAGCAGTGCGGTTTCCAACCCGACCCGTTTGTTGCCATCAAGGAACGGATGATTCTGGACCAAGTGAAACAGATAGGCCGCCGCCATCGCACACAGGTCTTCGTGCAAGTAGACTCCACCGAATTGAGCCTGGGGTTGAGCCATTGCCGATTCCAGGAGCCCAGGATCCCGAATCCCGTCAATTCCTCCGTAGACCTGGATCTGTTCTCGATGCGTTTCCAGCACATCTTCCAGAGTGAGAAACTCGATCACTTCGAACTACTCCGCGAGCTTCTTGAACGCCGCAGAGTGGCGTTCGTTAATCCTGGCTCGGGCTTCGCGAACCTTCTTCTTGTGCGGATCGGGCGCGGGAGTGATCGTCACCGTGCGGCCGTCGGTTGTCACTTCCACCGGCATTTCGGGGTCGATCTTCAGCAACTCGAACATGGGCCAGTCGATCACCAACGCCCAACTGTCGCCATGCTTGACGAAGTTCTTGATCACGTTTCGAAATCTCGCCGGGGACGAACACTTGTAGCACCATCGTATCGCACGAGAATGGCTGCAACAACAGGTTTGGGGAAGCAATAGGGGCAGGACTCGTTCATCGCACATGAGTTCCACGAAGTTCGCACGCAGGGGATTCTCTTCGACGTACCGCATCGCGATCAACGGGTACTCGTCGCATTGAATCGGGATCGACTTGCCTCGGTCCTGAAGCAAGTCGTCGGTTCCAATTGACTTGTAATTCGCGTGAGGCCTCATAGGGCACTTCACCGAGATGCCGACGTGATCGGATTGTTCGGAATCATCTGGGCCGGGGTGGCAGTGGGCCTGAAAACATACGGACATGCCGTTCACGTAGGAATTGATGACAACACTCACAGTGGGTCGAAAAAAGGGTGGTTCGGAAGGCCGGTGGAAAGGTTGCACGAATGCCCTCGCAAATCCAGCAGATTTTACTCGCCCGCCTTGAACCGGTGTGATAGAATCGCGCCGATGAAGCACGAGGTCGCTCTACCCGCCGACGTGGAACGCCACCTTTCGGAAAGAGCCATCCGAACAGGCCAGGATGTTGTGCATCTCATCCGGATCGCCGTGGCGCAGTTCATTGACGCCGAAATCCGTCCCGCCTCCATCGCCGACTGGTCCGAAGAATCGCAGGCAAGACGTTGCGAACTGATCGACAAGGAGATCGCCGGGACGGCGACTGTGATTGAGCGTCAGGAATTGCGGGAACTTGATCGACTGGCCAACGAGTATTTCGACACTGTTGCCCCGCCACCTCTCGAAGGTGCCCGGCGCCTGCATCAGCAGCTTACCCAGTACCGTGACAGCCGAGACTGAAACCATCGTTTTCTGTTACCCGCGAAGTGTGCCAGCGCGGCGGCACGGACCGGCTGGTTATTCGGATTTGCAATCATTTCGACCGTGGCTCCGTGACGAATTCTGCTTTCGTTGCGGGTACTGCCTGATCCGCGAGCAGTCGATCGATCAGGTACGAGCTTATCCAGACGGGACGATTGTCGGAGTCAACGGCGATGCGCGCCGGACCATTCGCATTCTGTGCCTCAATTCTCCAGAGATGATTCGCTGGCGTCGGACATGGCTCAGAATCATCGAGACCGGTTCGGGCAACTCCTGGGTTCGGTCGACGGCGAATGCGATATGGCAACGTATCCCAGGCGGTAGTTTGAATCGAATACTCGGTGATCGGGCGACTGCCCGTTGCGCTCATTCATTGGGTCGACGATGCGTTGAGAAGAACCAATGACCAACGGCGATGTGCGACCGAATGCCGCTCCGCGTGGGCCGAGCCCCAGCCCCAATCTTCCGCGAACTCCACGAAATTCACGCGCACGGGATTCCGTTCGCGTGTCAATCCCGCGCAGAAACGCCGCGTGATCTGCGGGTTTTTCAGATATCCTGAGGCGCGCCGCCGCTCGGTTCAATACGTGAAATCCTTCAGCCTTTGGACAAACTCATTGTCGTCGCGTCAGAATTGAGAAAGTCGACTGACCGCAGTCCGACAAGTCCATGAGTCGTGACTCCATTTGTCTCCTCAATTCTTCACGCGTCCCGTACGGATAAATACACCATCAGTTTTTTCTTTTTGCTGGTAATTCTATCCATCCTCTTCAGGCTCCATTTTCTGATCGATCAAATCGTCGGCCGATACAGCAGATACGTGCGTCACCGACTTTCCTCGGCCAGCGGCGATCGCTTCCCCGGATTGACGAACACCCACAACACCGCGGTCGCCAGATTGACGGCGGCGAAGAGCCATAGCACCAGGTGCCACTGGTCGTCTCCTTGTTTGGTGATGTGATCGAACAAGGCCCCCACGTGCTTCGGGCAGAAGTAGGCTCCCAGCGTTCCCACCATGTTCATCACCCCCACCACGACTGCGGTGTAACGTCCACCCAGGTCCATCGCGGTCGCCCAAGTGGCGGGATTTCCCAACGCTGAAAACAGGGTGCCGACGGAAATGATGATCACCAGGAGCGTGGGATCGCGCACCCCCAAGGCTGCCAGAAACGAGAGGCCGGCGATGGTCATGCCCACGATCGCCGACCCGCTTCGACTCCAGAAGACACTATTCGTCAGGCGAAAAATCCGATCGACAATGACCCCCGCCGCCAGACTTCCCACAAGAATCGCCGTTGTCGGA
Organism: Planctomicrobium piriforme; assembly: GCA_945860955.1. Lineage (GTDB taxonomy): Bacteria > Planctomycetota > Planctomycetia > Planctomycetales > Planctomycetaceae > UBA10511. Next base: position 57,162 of record CAMATH010000016.1, on the reverse strand, counting down.
ATGGTCGCCAACCGGCCCGCCTCTTCAGGAGATGCGCCATACCCTTTCTCCAACAGCGCGGGAAACCAGGTGCTGAAGAGTTCATAGGCGTAGGCGCGAAAAAACGCCTGAGCGCAAAACGCCCACATGGTGACACTGGTCAGCATCCGCACAACCACGGGCCACACGGCAGGACGGTCGTCGGGATCGGTGGTCGCAGCCGGTTCGACGCGTCCCGCCTCGATCAACCGCCGCTCGGCCTCATTGACGGCGAAGTGATCGACCGGTCGGTCGCGAAACAGCAGCCAGAATGCGACGCTCCAGGCGACACCGACACAGGCGTAGCTTTGGAGTGTGCCGCGCCAGCCGAGTGGCTCCAACAGAGTGGCGGTCAACCCCGAGGCGGCGATCGAACCGAGCTGCATCGCCGCTGTGATGACAGCGCTGGTCAACCCCCGGCGGCCCACTGGAAACCAGTCCGAAATCACTTTCGCGAAACAGGGAACCATTCCCGCCTGGGCGATTCCCAGGAAAACACGGGCGTTGCTCAGTCCATCGGGGGTCGTCGCCAGGCTTCCCACCAACGTGCAGGCCGACCACAGGAACGCCATGAGAGCCAGCGCCCCCCGGACTCCGAATCGACTCGCCACCAGGCCACCCGGGACCTGAAAGCAGAAGTACCCCAGATTGAACGCTGCCAGAACCCCTCCCATCGCCAGATCGGAAATCTGGAACTCCCGAGCGATGGTTGTATTGGCCGCCGACAGTCCGCGGGTCATGTAGGCGCTGGTGGCGGCACACGCCAACAGCAGAAGGACGACAAAGCGAAAATGCGTGGGACGACTGGCGGGTTCACTGGCCATCGAGAGTGGTCCCCAGAAACCGCCTCAGGACGTTCGCGGTGATTTGTGAGACCGCGTCATCGACCGGGCAGGAGAGTGTCCAGTTCAGGGAACCCACGGAAAACACCGCGCCGCCAGTGGGGGTGTCGTAATACACGCAGTCGGCTCCACTCTCGTTGGGGTTCATTCCTTTGGCGAGATGCCGAATGTTGGCGGGTGAGTGCGGCGAGATCTTGTCGAGTTCCAAACCGGAGGCCCCCCCGGGCGTGCGGCCATTCAGAGTTTTTGTTCCGAAAATGTCCCCATTCCGCAGCCCCGTCCCCGCGAACGCCCAGTGCGTTTCGTCCACAACGCGATAGGGGGCGCCGCTGCGATAACCATCATGGGAGTACGCGACACCCAGCAAGCACGCTTCCGATTCCCCCCGCAGGTCGTGTCGTTCTTCCTGGCGACAGCGAATCGTGGTTTCATCCAGGAACTCAAACTCGCACAAAAACCCGCAGCCCGCGAGATACATCAGTCGGCCGCCGCGCTGGTGGACCCAGTTTTTGAGCGCGAAGTACATCTCTTTTGAGACGTATTCATTATGCGTGTTGAGGACGACCACCTGATACTGATCCAGCGGGATCCGGCCGAAGTGCAGTTCCGTTTCCGAGTACAGGTCGTACGCGAAACCCTCCCGTTCCAGCCAGCCGAGCAGGCGCCACTCGCCGGGCGCGTACGCACACGCGAGTCGGCCGTGGATCACGTCGGTGATCTCGGCCTGTTCCGGGATGGAATTGGCCGGCTCGGGGCGGTCGAACGAGAGCGGTGCGCCAAACTCTTCGAAAGGCCACGTCCCTGGGGCGGTATATCGTTCCAGGTCGGTCCGGGCGTGAACGGTGGGGCGGGCGAGCAGTTCGCGCTGGTTCACGTAGTTGCTGCGGCCGCCAAAACTGTTGTACGCGTTCCAGGTGACGTTGGACGTCAACACACAGATCGCGGTATGAGGTTGAGCAGGTTGCACGATCCATGGAAACGAGAAGAACTCGCCGCGCTCGTTGCGGACGTGGTAGTAATACAACCCGCTCCCCAGCGGTGCCTGCTGCTTCTGCCGATGCCAAGCCGAGCCATATCCGGTCTGATTCCAGCGCACGCCCGTCTGGGTGAAGTCCCCGTCGGGCAGCAACTGCATTGTCGGAGAGGGGCCATGATCGTCAAACCAGCCCAGATCCTCGACCAGCGTCTTACGCCAGCCATACCGCCACAAGGACAAATGGTACGCGCACTTCGAGTGGACGCGGAATTCTCCCCAGTTCCCTTCCGTAATCCATTTCGGCCAAGCGTACCCGAGCAGGCTTTCACTGAGCAGCCGAAAGGCGATCGGGGGAGATTCGGGCTCGACCCGCGCGATCACCCGCTTCCCACCGAAGCCGGTTCGAGCCAGAGTGAATTCGTATTCACCCGGAGGCAGATTCGCATGGACGGAACCATCGGCGAGTGAGTGCGTTCCCAAAGTCTCTGATTCGCCCGGATTCGCCACGTCACGAATGGCGACAGAGACACCGTCGAGGGCGACATAGTTTTCGTCGCTGACATAACCGATCCGCATGGGGGACACTCCTGTTGGAGGCCTTGCGGGTCGGCGGGCGCGTCCGGAACATTTCCGACTCACGATCCTGCGCGACGCTCCCCCGCGTGAGGTGTCATCCTGCCCGAATAGAGCGACGGCGTCCAGGGAACGCGTGACGGAAAGCCCGGGGTTTCGCCGAGCCGCGCCCGTCAGGAAGCGGAAATCGAATACCGCTTCCTGACGGGCGCGGCTCGGGTTCTGGATGCGCAAAGAAAGCGGAACGTCCGCCTTCCATGGCTCGTTCCGCTCGCTGCGGCCAACCGTCGATCCGTGACGGAGACTTGGCCGCTGTGTTTGTCTGTGCGCGAATCGTCTGCCGAAGCTAAATCGCGCCGGCCCCCGTCTCGCCCGTCCGGATTCGAATCACTTCCGAGATCGGACTGACGAAGATCTTTCCGTCACCAACAGACCCCGTGCGGGCGGCCTGCGTGATGATCTCCAAAACGGTCGGAACCGTTTCGTCGGCGACGACGATCTCGACCTTCACTTTCGGCATGAAGTCGACCGTATACTCGGCACCGCGGTACGTCTCTTTGTGCCCCTTCTGGCGACCAAACCCACGCACCTCCGTCACCGTCATCCCCAGGATGTTTTTGGCGGTGAGCGCATTTTTGACGTCTTCGAGCTTGTAGTGACGGATGACGGCTTCAATCTTCTTCATGTCGAGACGCTTTGCTGCGAGGTAGAGCGGGAAGGGTCAGTGAATTCGCCGACGAACTGCGGGAAATCGTGCGGATCAATCACCCGGCCAGGAATGCGATTCTCTGGACGAGTGGCCGAAAATGGAAGCAACAATCGTGCCCGAATTCTTATCCTGACCCACTTCGCCATCTCAACTCATGTGACCCCCTCGGCGTTTTTCGGTGTTTTTTGTGCCGAGAATTCCCGCAATCGCGCTGGAACCCGACTCGGGATGACGAAAGTTGTGGCATTCGTGCCGAACTGTTGCGCAGTCGTTCTGGTCCAAATCGCAAGCGCCGTACGATCGCCGAACGGCCGAATTCTCCACACCTCTGGCGACTTCAAAAAGACAAACTCAGTGGCAGGCCCCTTTCGAGATCAACGAATTCTCGATGATCCGTGAGCATTTTTGAACCGCTCTGGCACGGGACGGGAACGAGGTCCAGGGACTCTCGCAACGGCGAATCGCACAAATGCGATGCCATTGGTGCGACATTTGCCCCACAGCTTGGCGATCCGTGTCGTTTGCGCCGCTTGGATGGCCACGCCACAGCCCGTCCCCGCGGCGACTCCGCGCTCTCCCCCCCGCTGCCCCTGTGACCGTTCTGATGATGAAGTTTGTGACGCTCATCGTCGACAACACCCCCCACGACAGTCCCTCGGCGGGAGTCGCTCCCCCGCACATCGACACGATCGTGGACGACACTGTCCTTCGGAGGCGAGGTTCCATTCCGGGTTCGTTGTGCATCGAAACTCAGCTCCCCGAAGAGAAATCGCAACTGCTGGTCGAGATGCTCCTCGGGCTGGAACGCAATGGTGAGCATGACTCGAGCGAGGCACTCATCACCGCGCTGATTCGAAACCGCATGCAGGACGAAACCGAGCCGCACGGTCACTTGTTCGACCGCATCCTCTCGAACGTCGAGAAGATTGTGATCCAACATGCGTTCGAAGAATGTGACCGGGTGCAGACCCGGGCCGCCGACCGACTGGGAATCGACCGAAACACCCTGCACAAAAAGCTGCGGAAATACAACCTGCTGCGGTCGGAGTCGGATCTGTCCGCTCCGACCGAATAGGATACGCGAAGAAATCGCTTGAGCAATTCAAGACAGCGTCGCCCCATCGGCGGCGCGACAAGCGAGCCCAGCGGCTGTGTTCTTTTTCAAGGGCATCCGCGCGACTGTGACGACCTTGGGCTTCTCGATCAGTTTGGCGGCAGTGTGCTTGCCGACTCCGGGGACAGACTGAATCAACTCGGACTTCTGTTTCCAGTCGAACAAGCCCGTTTCCGAGTTCCAGTATCACTGGCCTCGGAGGGTGGACTCAATAGACAAGGGTCTAGCCCGGTGTCTGGGCGAAGCCCAGATCCGGGGCGGAGCCCTGGGTTCGACGCCGGCACACAAAACTCAAGGCCCTAACTTCCAGACATGGGTCCGACTGGTACGGTCAAAAACAGGAAAACCCGAGGACTGAGAGTCGAGGTAGGCGCGAATGAGTCGCAGTCCACGGCGAAGAAGAACGGCGATCTGTTCGGGGGAGATCTTCTTTTGGGCAAGCTGGGCGCAGCGCGTAAAGGTCGAGAGGTAGTTGGCGATGGCCTCTGGCGAATGGTGCATGATCTGGCAGATTTCCGAGGTCGACTTTCCCTGGAGCGCCAGTCGGATGATCTGGGTGCGGTGCGTGAGTACCGGCCTTCCCGTTCGCGTCGAGCAGGGCGGAATGATCGACCGGAAGGACGTCGAATGTCGCCAGGCAGCGGACGACTCCGCGCAGAGCCTCAGTCCCGACGGTCTTGCCGCATATATAAAACAGATTCGTGATCGCGGTCGCCACGACGAATACAATTTCCAGGACCTCTCCATTGAGGTTCTCGCCCGGGACCACACTCGCATCACCACGAAGATCAACACCAAGTCAAGACTCCCGCACAATCTTGAGAATCTTCTTTCCGTGCTTTTCCACCAGGGTCGGTCCCACACCCGCGACGGCCAACAGATCGGCTTCACTCGTCGGGCAGGACTCAACGATACCCAAAAGCGCCTTGTCAGTCAGAATCCGGAACGGGGGAACTTTCCGCTTTGCCGCCTCCTTCTTGCGCCAGGCCCGCAGCGCCGCGTCGAGCGCGGACGCCCCCCCGGTGGCCGGCCCCCGGTTCGCTGGGGTCTGACCCGTCTGCCGCCGGCTCTTCTGCCCGGTGTCGTTTCGAAAACGCGATCCGGGTTTCGCGCCCGGCTTCGATCTGGCCCCCGCGCTCGTCTTGCCACGAGAGCGGGTCGATTGAGCCTGGGGCGTTCTCTTCGCCGGCACCTGCAACGCGGCGATCGCCCGGTCGTTCGCACTCCTCCCCAGGCGTGTCAACGAAAGCCGATGGAACGGAATCGATTTGCCATCCTTTTCAAAAACGTCCGGTCGGCTGCTGACCATTCCCCCACGAAGCAGCGCGGAAACGAGCGTTTCATACTCATGACGCGCCAGCCCGGCCCCCTCGTTGCGATGCAACGTGCCGACCGACTGGTCGGGACGATTCGCCAGTGACGCGAGCGTCGCAAGCATGATGGCGGTTTCACCTTTTGTCGGGGAGCGAACCGCCTGCGCGACGCCGCCGGCACCGTTGCAATTGTCACACAGACCACACGGTGTCCCAGGGTCGTCTTCATCGCCGAAGTGCCGGACGAGGTGCGTCATCCGGCAATCGTGCGACTGCGCGAATTTCTCCATCTGCTCCAATTGCAAGAGCCGGTGCGCGACCTGCACTTCGTAGGACGCTTTCCAGGATTTGTCTCCCCGCACGAGCTGTTCGTCGGCGTCGACATACGCGCCGCCGTGTACCCAGAGTTTCTCCAGCGCGCGCTCAAACAGGTCTTCGTCCATCTGGGTGCGAGCCATTACGGCGTATTTGGGCTGCGGGACCGCAGTCAGCCGTTTGTAGATTTCATGCAGCTCACTCGCAGGGGGATAGTTCTTCTGATGGAAGAATTCGTTGGTCTTGCGGTCAACGAACGAGTGCAGCAGGATCGCGCGGGCTGGCAAACCGTCGCGGCCGGCGCGGCCAATTTCCTGGTAGTACCCCTCGAGCGTTGGCGGCAGCGCGAGGTGCGCGACCGTCCGCACGTTGGACTTGTCAATCCCCATCCCAAACGCGACCGTCGCGACCATCACCTCCACCTCGCCGTCCAGAAACCGGCCCTGCACACGGTCACGATTCGCCGCAGGCATGCCTGCGTGATAAGCGGCCGCGGGCATCTGCGCGGCGAGCTGGCGGGCGAGTTCGTCGGCATCTCTGCGGGACGGCGCATAGACGATCGCCGGCCGGTGAGAGGGATCCTCCAACAATTCCCCAATCACCTCCATGCGGTCTGGGCGTGGAATCTCCACGACCTCGATCGCCAGGTTGATTCGCCGAAAGCCATGGATGAAACGCCTGCGGGGCTTCAGGTCAAGCTGGGCGATGATGTCGCGTTGCACGGTGGGGGTGGCGGTCGCGGTCAGCGCAATGACGGGGGCCGGGCGGAGCGACGGAAGCCGTTGCCCCAGCATGCGGTAGTCGGGGCGAAAGTCGTGCCCCCACTGAGAAATGCAATGTGCCTCGTCGATGGCGATCAGCGAAGGCTTGTAACGTGCGAGGAACTCGGGGAAGCCCGGTACCCCCAGCCGCTCGGGGGCGATGAACAGAAAGTCGAGGCCTCCCGCGAGATAGTCGGTACAAACGGTCCGCGATTCGACGCGCGACCGACCCGAATGGATCCGCTCCGCCCTTAGTCCCAACGCCTTCAGTTTGGCAACCTGATCTTCCATCAAGGCGATGAGCGGGCTGACCACCAGCGTCGTTCCGCCCCGCGCGAGCCCCGGAAGCTGATAGCAGAGCGACTTGCCCGCCCCGGTCGGCATCACCAGCAACACATCTTCGCCGTCGCGAGCCGCGCCGCAGACCGCTTCCTGATGCGGGCGAAAACCGGAATGCCCGAACGTGCCTTTGAGCAGTTCGTTGAGATCGCGCGACAACGGCGGGCGAGACGGAACCGGGCTGCCGGAGGGAGCGGAGCTGCCAGCAGGAACAGTGCTGTCGACGGGTGCCGTGCTGCCAGCCGGAGAAGTGCTCCCAGCCGCAGCAGGACTGTCAGCCAGCTTCCGCGCCGGCGCGGGTTCATCGCCGAACGACCGGGCGGCAGGTGTCGCGCGCGGTCCCGCCAGCACGGTCGCGACCACGTCGCGCACATACGTCTCGATCTCGGTCATGAATGGCGACAACGGCGACTCGCCCCGGTGGATCGCGTGCAGGCGGGCTTCCCATTGACCGGTCATCGCCGGGCTCTTGACAGCGGGATGGACCGCGTCGATCAACCGAATGCCTTTGTCTGTGGCCTGCAGCGCCTTGCCGTCACGGATGACATATTCCCGCGTGATGAGAATTTCGATGATCGCCGCGCGGGTGGCGGGCGTCCCCAATCCGCAGTCTTTCATCGCCCGCGAAAGCTCTTTGTCTTCCAGCGACTTCCCCGCCGTTTCCATCGCGGTCAACAGCGTCGCGTCGTTGAACCGCTTGGGAGGGCGGGTCTGCTTTTCCACCATGACCACGTCGCGCACCGGCTGCGGCGCGTTTCTGGCGAGGCCGGCCGGGAGTACCTGCTCTTCGGCTTCGGCGTTCTTTTTGCGCGCGGGAACGTCCAGCACTTTCCAGCCCGGCTCGACCACCGCCGAGCCGGCGGAGTGGAACCGGTCAATGGTTACGGAGTCGGCCGGAACTGTGGGTGTCACCTCGGCAATGGGTCTCACCTCGGCAGCGACCGGTTCCCGCGACTCCACCGCCGTGATGATGGTGGTCACCGCCCAGACATGGTCCTGGTGCCACGCCATCAGCAGTCGCCGGCAGATCAGGTCATACAGCCGCCGCTCATCGCCGTCGAGCGAAACCTGCGTCGGGTCGGTGGTCGTCGGGATGATCGCGTGGTGATCCCCCACGTTCGCATCGTCGACAAACCGCCGGCCCAGCGCGCGGGTCCCCGTCCCTGCGGCGATCTGCGCTTTGTAGCCCCCCTGTATCGTCCGCACGACTTCTGGCAAGGTGGCGGCGACGTCCGTCGACAGATGCCGGCTGTCGGTGCGGGGATAGCTGATGAGCTTCTTGGATTCGTACAGGCTTTGCGCGAGTTCGAGAGTGCGCTGCGCGCTGAATCCCCACAGACGGTTGGCGTGCCGCTGCAACTCGGTGAGGTCATACAAGAGCGGCGGCGGCATCCTCCGCTGTTCTTGAGTGATCGACTCAATCACCCCCGTCCCGGCTCGCTTGACACGGTCGACGATGGTTTGGGCCAGTAGCCCATCGGGCGGGAGCCGACTGGACTCGCTGGAGGGGGCCGAACCCAACTTGAACCACGTCCCCTTGTAGGGCGCGGTACCGAAGGTGCCGACGACTTCGAAGTACTTCTCGGGAACGAACGCGCGAATCGCTTGCTCGCATTCGACGAGCATCGCCAGCGTGGGTGTCTGCACTCGGCCAACCGAAAAGGTCTCGTCGTGGGCGATCGAATAGGCACGCGACAGATTCAGGCCGACCAGCCAGTCGGCCTGCGCCCGGCCGCGGGCGGCGGCAGCCAGCGAATCGTAGTGACTGCCGGGCTTCAGGGACCGCAGCCCCGCTTCGATCGCGGCGGTCGTGAGTGAAGAGATCCACAATCGGCGGACGGGCTTGCGGCACCCGGCTGCTTCGTAGATGAAGCGGAAAATCAACTCTCCCTCCCGGCCGGCGTCGGTGGCGCAGATCACGGACTCCACCGCGCGGTCATTCAGCAGCGACTTCACCACGCGGAACTGTTCCTGTGTGGAATCGAGCACGGTGAGGGGCCAGGTCGTTGGCAGCATGGGGAGCGACTCGGCGCGCCAGGCTTTCCACACGGGGTCAATTTGATGCGGCTGCGCCAAACCGACGAGATGCCCGATCGCCCAGGTCACCACATAACCATTGCCGTGCAACCGACCCGGCCCCCGCGTGCGCGCGCCCAACACCTCCGCGATATCGCGGGCGACTGACGGTTTTTCGGCGACGACAACGACGGTCACGGTCTTGGTCCCAGGAGGCGAGCGTGATCATAGGATAACGCCGTGCGTTGGGAATGACCTGGGGTGATTCAAGCGGCTTGTTCCCAATGCGTGGGACGAGGGTGGGAGTGCTGCAAACGCCGCGCGAAAACCCTGATCGTCGTTGACTTGGACATTCTGGGCTGAGGGTCGCGAGTCACCTGACATTGAGCGCCGTTGAGACTCTCCGATTGAATCTACGAGGCGGGTGATGACGATGTCCGCCTCGATAAGCCAGCGACGTCACTTCGCAAACGACTTGACAGTTCTTACGGGCGAACTGCCACTCTCGATGCAACGCCGCGTACGCTCTTCAGTCCGCCCAGTTCATTCCTCGGCAAACGGCGGGCCGAGCGCTGCCCCGCGAATGGTGTCCGGCAGGTGATCGCACACTGGCGGCTCGCGAGGACGTTCGCCCTCCCGCGACGTCGATTGCGCCCCAACCACGTGGTTTGTCCGGCGATTGTCTATTGGGCGTCGCGCGGTGTCGCGTGCCGGCAATGAGACGGTCGCGCACCTCCGGCATACAGCGCAAATGAAATCCATGGATGAACCGGGAGGGCGAAGCTCCTGCTGAGCCGCCAGTGTGCTTTCGAGCGCAATACGACGTTCTCCGGGCAGCCATCGACCCACGTTCCCTTGGAAGCCACCGCTGGATTCTCGCTGGTCCAAACGCGTGTTTGGGGTGTCCACGACATCGATTCCAATTCGACAACATGGTTCAGTTGGATGCCGAGCGCTGCCCAGCAGGCGGTGTTTGGCGGTTGTTCGCACACTGGCGGCTCACGAGGACGTTCGCCCTCCCGCAACGTCGATTGCGCCCCAACTTTCACGGTGCGTCATCGACAGCCGGTTCCCCCGGGTGCCGGTTTCGAACCAGATTCCTCGGAAACGTCCATCACATACGCTCCGTCCCGCCAGTGGAGCGCGGGCAACTTCAGCAGATCCTGCGGTGAGATCTTCCCCGCGAACAGGTCGGCGAGCTGCTCATGGCGGCGGTTGCGGCGGGCTTCCTTTACCTCCCACATCCTGACCAGTGTATCGACGTAGTCCGCCAGTTCGGGGTTCGGATCGCGCACCCACTCGGCCAAGAGCGCTTTCGCTGCCGGCGTGCCGATATTGGGGAGCAGGCGGCTGGCGACTTTGCGTTGCGACACATCGGTCCATTGGGCGAACGTCGGAACCAGCCAGTCGAGGTGCGGCAGCGGCGCATCGCCCGGGTCGGTGAACGCGTCAGCCCAACGTCGGTCTTCACCTTTCGCCTGCCGCGACAGGTATTCGCGAATCGCGGGGGTGTCGATTAGCAGCGGGGCTCGATGGGCGACCTGGTAGCTGGTTGAAGGAGAGGCCTTCGTCAGCCAGGCGATGCAGCGCAGCATCAATTGGTCCGCCTCGGCGCACGGGTGTCGCGTCAGGTGGCTCAGCAGACTCACGCGATCGTTCAGGTCCAGTCGCGGCTCGAGTTCGGCCAGCCAGTCACGCGTCTGCGCCACGGGAGCGAGCAACAGCAGTCGGGCCTGGTTTTCGGGAATCTTGACGTCGATCGAGTGAATCCAGCCAGCGATGTCGTCGAGTGAACCCTCCAGTCTGGCCCTGTGTTCGACATACCGCGACAACGCCTGAAACTTGGGCGGGTTGCTCGTCAGATCGGGATGCTTTCGAGTCAGCCATTTCCGCAGCGACTGATGAATCGCGGGAGACTCCACCGATTCAAACGCGTGAAGGATCCGTTCGACGTTGGCTTCAGCGCTATGATGAGACGGGTTGAAAGTCTGTTCCGAATCCAAACCGATCCGATTCAGCAGCGCACGTGCTTCCGGTCGACCGGACCGGGGCAGAATCGCCAGCAATTCGAGTCCCTCGTGTGATTCCAGTTTCCACCGGGCGCACAGCGTCACCAATTCGTTGAAGACCGGGTCCGGATCGACATGCGCCAGCGCTCGGAGGACCGCCAGCCCGCGAACGTATTCGCCCGAACCCCGCAGCGACTCCCAACTCGATGAAGACGAACGTCCATGGGACGTGGGGGCCAGCAACTTGGGATAACACCGTCGAAACTCGCGATAGACCTGATCGTCGACCAATGGAGCGACCAGGGGAATCGCGCGGGTTTCGATGGACGGAGTTGTGATCACCCGCAAGGTTTCCACGTCGTCGAGAATTCGGGTGAGAACCCTTTGCGCTTCTTCGGCGGTCGGTTCATTTGGAATCTCGTATACGGCCCGGGTGACGGCGTCGAGCGCCGGTTCCAGTCGACGGTCTTCCCTCGCCGCGTCGCACAACTCGCGAAACAACAGGTCGCGATGCCGCGCCACGTACGCGATCCATTCGGGAGCCGGCCGATAGTCCGATTCCCGAATTCCCTCCAGCAGCAGCTCGACGACTTTGGGAACCGCCGGGAACTGGATGCCGCTTACGGAATGGCTCACTTCCTGTACAACCAATCCCCCTCCGCCTCCCCCTCCCAGTCCCCCCAGGGCTTTCAGTCCCACGAAACCATCTGTTTCAAAGTGCCACCAATAGCGCGATTCGGCCATCTTGGCCATGAATTCGGCGTCGCCATTGTGAGTCCAACTGTAAGTCTCCGGGGGCCACTTGCGCCAATCGCTGGACGGGGCGATCGGCGTCCAGAAAAATAGAGTGTTCATATGGTACCACGGCTGCCCGTTACCGTTCATTTGGACCCCGGCAAACGGTTGATCGGGGGGAATCGTCCATTCAGGAACTTGAGCGCGAAAGTCAGATTCCCAGAGAGAAACAGGAAGCGTCCCCAGCGACACGCCGTTGCAGAGTACCTGAACGTCGCCCAATCCATTCGAGTCCTGCAAGGTGATTGCCATGGGGGTCTTTGTGTTGCGGCCATCGTCAGAAGCAACGACGACGTAATACTGCGTGACGAACGCCATCACCAGCAGCGCGGCCGCCAGCACCACGCGGGCGGACCGTAACAAGGCGAGACAGGCGACGCCAACGAGAATCGCCCCCAGGAGCCCGACCCAGATCGGCCGGCGCGCGTCGCCGTCGAAGAACGCCGGGATGCCGAGTGTCGGATGGAGGCAGAGATGACCCAGCAGCGGGAGCAAGAAGTACCCAGCGGTCAGTCCCAGCAGTTGTCGGGAGGCGGGATTGTCGCGATTCATGGAACGACCTCGGTTCAGGCGGGGAATTCGAGATGCCGGTAGATGTGGGCCGCGCTCCAGGTGCAAAGCGCCGCCGCCAGCCAGAAGAAAGGGTTCCAGTACCAGAACGCCTTTTCAAACAGCGCATAGGCCGGAGCGACCCGGGCCACGAACGGCGAGCTTTCCAGCGACTGCGAAATGGTCCAGATGACGAGGAATGCCAGCGTCAGGATCGCCATGTCGCGGGCGGTGCGCAGCCCTCCCCACAGACTGGAAGTCCGGCGTGGTGAAAGCAACTTGCGGAGCGTGAGTACGAACGCGGTCAGACAGTAAACGACCGCCGAGAGTTTGAGAATTTCGACAACGCAGCTCGATTCGAAATCACGCACCATGGGAAAGAAGACCGCGTCGTCAAATTCGAACACGCGGTGCATGTGCGCCCGGGGACCGAGAGCAATCAACCCCCAGGCGGTTGCTGTCACAACTCCCAGAAAGGCCATTCCCAGCAGCCAGCGAGACCAAAAGATTCGCGAGCGCGTCATCCCCCGGGTGAAGACGTAACACAACGTCGACGAAGATTCTGAAAACAAGGGCCAAGCGGTCGACAGCCCCAGCAATTGGGCGACTACCAGCAGCCACGATTCGGTCACCGGCAACGGTGCGGTGTCGAACAACACGATCAGCCAGACCACGAGCGCTGCGGGTATCCACCAGCCCAGCACACGACAGAGATCGTATTTCAGTAGTGCAAATCTCACGTTGGACTCCTGTGTTGGATTTTTCGGGCCACGTCATGGATTGGTGATTCGGATTTGTTCATTCATCGTTCCCCGATCCCGGGGCCTGTTGGTTCGATTCCCGGCGAACTCCAGATAGAGTTCCTCGAGATTCAAACCGTACTCCCTTGTGTCGGGGCGGATCTCGCCGGGCAGCGCCGACAGAAATCGCAGCCAGGCGGCGTCGCTGAAATCGAGTACCGTCGCCGTCGTGCCGCCCGCGTCGGCCGCTTCGTACGCATGGACGCGAAAGTGTTCGTCGAACACCGACCGCTCCAGCCGCAACGGCACGAACAGCCGACGCGTCCCCGATTTCAGTTCGTCGAGAACCCCCGAATGCAGCAGTCGCCCCTTGCGCAACAGAATGATCCGATCGACCACCCGTTCCAGGTCACTGAGAATGTGCGACGAGAGCAGCACGGTCCGGTTTCCTTCGAGCGCCAGATCGAGTACGCAGTCGAGAAACGCCCGTCGCGATTCCAGATCGAGTCCGTTCGCAGGCTCATCGAAGATCAACAACTCGGCCCCCTGGCACAGCGCCAATAGCAGCAGCGTCTTGCGACGTTGCCCCGAAGACATCAGCCCGAACCGGCTCTTTCGCGAGAGATCGAACGCGTCGAGCAACTGGTCAGCACGTCGCGCTTCCCACTTCGGAAACAGACTGGCGTTCATCCGCAGCGCCCCGGCCACCGTCATCCACCACGGCAGTCGCATCGATTCCGAGACGTAGGCGATTCGCTGGAGAGTCTCCTCCCGCTGGTAGTGCGGGTCGACACCAAGCGTCAGCACGGATCCCGCCGACGGGTACAGGTGCCCCATCAGCATGCGAATCGTCGTCGTCTTGCCGGCACCGTTGTTGCCGAGCAGACCGCAGACCGACCCGACGGGGACCGCCAGCGACAATTCGTCCACGACCGGCGATTTGCCAAAGCGTTTGGTGAGGCCGCGTGTCTCAAGGGCGGGCGGGTTCATGCTTTCCCTTCTTCTCTTCGGGGGTTTGGCGGATCTTCTGATACTCCGCCGCGACGATCTGATCGATTTCCCGTTTGCTCAATCCGTGCCGCAGACCTTCCACGAGCATCGCGCGTGAAAGTTCGGCGACCCGACGTTCGATCTCTTCCGGGGAAGGCCGCAACGGCTGGTCGGCGACGAACGCGCCATCTCCCTGCCGCATCACGATGACTCCCGCGCCGGCGAGTTCGCCGTAGATGCGGGTGACTGTGGTCGGGTTCACCTGCAGCTGCTTCGACAACTCACGAATCGACGGCAGCCGGGTGCCTGGAGCGAGCCGGCCGCTGACGATCAGCCAGTGAATCTGCTCGATCACCTGACGGGTGACGGGGCGGCTGCTGTTGTGGTCGACGTGAATGTGCATGCTGTCGGCGGGGTGTTTTCGCTGTATGACAACACATCATACAGTTGGTGTGTGAGTGTTGCAAGTCCGAATGGTGTCCGCGGGTAACGTAGGCGTCTTTCTCAGAACGACTGCCCCCGCTGCGTGCACAACCGCAATTTGACGCACTGGGGGCTGCCCCAGAACTCACAAAGAAGCAATCTGAGATTTCACGCGGTGACACGATAATGGGCGTCGCGGAATGGTGAGCGGAGCGGCGAAGCCCCGACGGAGACCAACCCATTTCGCGACGGACGGCTCGCTTCTGAGGTTGCGCCAGCCCGACGTCGAATCCGAGACGCGCCCGTCAGGAAGCGGTTGACCGGTATGACCGCTTACTGCGGGCGCGGCTCTGCGGTGACACCGCGTTTTCGGCCGCCGATTGAGACTCCCTTCGATTCCCCCTAAACTCGACCCGATGGCCTCCTCCGATCCAGAATTAGAACAAGCCGCCAGTCGCATTCGGCGGGCGTATCAACCCGAGCTCTTTCGCGCCGCGGGAGACCGGTTGATTGACCAGTTGGCGTCGCACCTCGATCGATCCGAACAGTCACAGGGATCGGTCTTGAACTGGACCGATCCTCGCCAGCTCACCGCGCAGGCGCTTGACTCACTGAACGCCTTCCGCGCCGCTTGGAAGTCACCTGCGGAGGAGTCCCCCGCCGTTGGGGACGCGCGGTGCGTCGAACAGTTCGCGCGACTGGTGGAACTCGCGCTCGCGAATGGAATCAATCTGCATGACCCGCGGTATGTGGGGCATCAGGTTCCCGCTCCGGTCCCACTCGCGGGTTTGTTCGACTGCATTGGAGCGGTCACCAACAACCCCATGGCGATCTTTGAGATGGGTCCGTGGGCCAGCGCCGCGGAACAGGCGATGATCCGCACCCTGACAGGACACATCGGCTGGGACAGCGCCAACAGCGGCGGAATCGTGACGCATGGAGCGTCGATCGCGAATCTGACGGCGATTCTCGTCGCCCGCAACGTGAAGCTGGGCCAGAGCTGGGAACAGGGGATCGCGCCCGAGTTGCAGTCGGCCGGCGGCCAGCCCGCGAAACTCGTCGTGCAGGCGGACGCCCATTACTGCCTCGCCCGGGCGGCAGGCATCACTGGAATCGGCACCAACCACGTCGTGCCCGCCGTACTCGATAGCCGCCGGCGCATGGACCCGCAACGACTCGATGACTCGCTGACTGACTTGAAACGCCGGGGGCATCCCATCATCGCGGTCGCCGCCAGTTCCTGTGCGACCCCCATCGGCGCGTTTGACCCGCTGGTGGAAATCGCCGACGTCTGCCGGCGGCAGGAGGTTTGGTTGCACGTCGACGCGGCGCACGGCGGAGCGGCACTCCTCAGCAAAAAGCACCGCCACTTGCTCGCCGGCCTCGATCAGGCAGACAGTCTCACGTGGGACGCCCACAAGATGCTGTTTGTGCCCGCCCTGTGCGCGTTTCTGTTCTACAAGAACAAACAGCACGGCTTTGAGGCGTTCCGTCAAAGCGCCCCGTACCTGTTCGATCCCTCCACTCCGGGCCTCGCGGAATTCGATGGCGGTCTGCGTACACTGGAATGCACCAAACGAGGGGCGGCACTCGGGTTGTGGGGCGTCTGGAGCCTGTTCGGGCCTCAGTTGTTCGAGGATCTGGTCGATGTGACGTTCGCGCTGGGGCGAACGCTGTATGAGAAACTGGCTGCCGCCGACGATTTCGTCCCTCTACACGAACCGCAATGCAACATCGTGGTCTTTCGCCACATCCCTGCGAAACTCCGTGACGCGACTCCCGCCGAGGTCGGCGCGTTTCAGCTTCGACTGCGGCGTTCGGTGATCGAGTCGGGTGACAGCTATCTGGTCCCCACGGCACAAAACGGTGTGGCCGCGCTCCGTTGCACCCTGATCAATCCTCTAACAACGGCCGATCATCTCGACAACCTGTTGGCGACCCTCCGCCATCACGGCGAGCGTCTTACGTAACCTCACCAGGCGAGCGGAGCGGCGTCAGCTCCCTGCCAACCCACTCTCCCACCTCCGCCGCCTCAATCGCGCCCCCCTCCCTCACCAGCCCCACCCGCCACGCCGCCAGTCCAATCACCTGGGCGGCCTTGAACCCCGCTTGTCGCAAATCCTCCAGTGGTGGAGCCGCCTCGCTCTTCGACAATTTGCGGCCATTCGCATCCAGAATCAGGGGATGGTGAAACCACCGCGGCGTGGCATGGTTTCCCAGGAGCCGGCGCAGCAATAGTTGTCGACCGGTCGACGGCAACAGGTCGTCGCCGCGAATGATCCAATCGATTCCGTCGGTCAGATCATCGACTGTCACTGCGAATTGGTACGTCCAGTGCCCGTGCCGGTCGCGGATCACAAAATCGCCACACTGACTCGCAGGCTGCTGTTCCTGAACACCATGGCGTTCGTCAAGAAACCGGATGCGGTCATCGGGAAGACGGATGCGTAACGACGTCGTCGGCGACTCACGCAATCTGCTGTCGCGACACGTTCCAGCGTAACAGGGTTCGAGACCATCGCGGGCCGTTCCCAGCATTCTGCGGCTGCATTCACAGGCGTAGATCAGTCCGCGATCGCGCAAGGCCGAGAGTGCCAACTCGTAGCGGTCGCAGTGCGACGACTGCCGCGACCAGTTTCCCCCGCGCGCGGGGACGAAACCGAGCCATTCCAGGTCAGCGATCAGACGATCGGTGTATTCGGGACGGCAGCGCTGGCGATCGTGGTCTTCGATACGGACGTCGACCGTCGCCCGCTCGCGGTCGGCCAGTCCCCAGACAAAAATCATCGCGGCGACATGCCCCAGATGCAGCGGACCGGTTGGACTGGGGGCGAAACGGGTGCGCATGGGGACTTCCCGGGAATTCAACGACGGGCTGATCGTAGCGAATTCGCCGCCCGACCTGAAACGGCAGTTGTGGTGCGGTTTCTGGTAGACTTCGAGTTGAGTTCTGTTCAGCCCGAGCCGCGCCCGTCAGGAAGCGGTAGTCGGTAACCGCGTCCTGACGGGCGCGGCTCAGCGGCTACGCCGTGGTTTTCTGCCGCGTAGAGTATAACCCTCTTTCCCCGTTCCTTCGGAGCTGATTTGCATGTCACTGAAACTCGAGGCTGTCCCGGTCTCCGCGGAGCTGCTCGCGATCCATGAGCGGGCTGGGGGCGGGGAACTCGAGGTGTATGCGGTTGCACGTCCCAAAGGGTATTTGCGATTGACCGTCGCGGACGAGTCGGCGGGAAAAGGGGGAGGTCGCAGGACGCACATTACGGTCTCATTCGCAGCAAACGCCGATCCAGCGGCGTCTCCTTCCCGTCGGCCCAACGACAAGGAGCTGCGTGAGATCCGCGCCCATTTCGCGTACATGGGCACGTTTGAGGAAGACAATTCCCTGACAGAAGCGGGGGGGCTGGTACGGCATCTGTGGAACGAAAGTTAGTCGATTACACCCAACCGAGTATTTAAAGCGGCTGTGGTACGTAGAACCGCCAGGCGGAGTGACCTCCCGTGCGAGCGATCGGGCGGGGACCAAAATAGCCCAATGGTGTTCGGATCTGCAGGTGAGCAACTTCGTCTTGCGTCGGAACCGGTGGATTTGCTAGATGACACGTGCGGGAGAGTCGCCGCGGGTGTTTTGGAATGCGCCCGGCCGACCCGGTGAAACAGCCGGCATCCCGTCACGACGAGCAGGATGCATGTCACCCGAAAACCGCGAAGTCAGCCACTTCACACGAATTCTCCCCTACGTCTGGCCCAGCCGGCGCCGGTTGTTCGTGTCGTTTTTACTCGCCGGGCTGGTCGCCTTCTTCTGGGGGGCGATCCTCTCGATCGCCTATCCCGTCGTCAAAGTACTGCTCGAAGGGAAGTCCCCCGCGATCTGCCTGCAGGAACTGATTGACGGTTGCGAACAGCAGATTTCCGAGGCGAAGGAAGATCTGGAACATCGCGAAAGCGAAGTCGCCACTGATTCCGCCCATGAATTGAGCCTGTTACGTAAAAAGGCCCGGGCGGAACGGAAACTGACGACGGCGTCGCAGCGACTCGCACTGTACCGCTGGATCGAAGTCTACGCGATTCCCCTGTTGCCCGCCGACCTGTTTCGGTCGTTCGCGCTCATTCTGGGAGTCATCCTGCTCCTGACCGTGGCGAAGCTGGCGTGTATGTTCGCCGAGGAAGTGCTGGTCGGGAGCGTGGTCGAACAAACCGTCATGCGGCTGCGCAAAGCATGCTTCCGCAAAGTTCTGACGCTGGACTACCAGACTCTCAAATTGCAGGGGACGTCGGATCTGATGGCCCGGCTGACATATGACATTGAGGCACTGGGTTCGGGGCTGGGCCTCCTGGGTGGCCGGCTGGTGCGCGAACCACTGAAGGCGATCGCCTGTCTGTGTATGGCGTTCTGGGTCAACTGGCAACTCACGTTGCTGTCGATCCTGTTCGTACCGGTCGCGGGAGTCGTGTTTCATCGAATTGGCAAGAGCCTGAAAAAGGCGAGTCACAAGTCGATGGAATCGGTCGCCCGAATCTACCAGGTTCTCGAAGAGTCATTCGAGTCGATCAAGGTGGTGATCGCGTTCAATGGCGGCCGTCGCCAAAGGCGGGTCCATCACCGGGAAAGCAAGCAGTTCTACCGGCGGTCGATGCGGATCGTGATGACCGACGCCCTGACCAGCCCGACCACCGAAATGCTCGGCATGGTCGCTGTGGTGATGGGGATCCTCCCTGGGGCGTACCTGGTGCTGCGGGGAGAGACGAGTATCTTTGGCATTCCCCTGGCGAGTGAGCCCATGGATGTGGCGGAACTCTCGATGATGTACACCCTGCTGGCGGGGATTCTCGACCCGGTGCGGAAACTGTCGAGTATTTTCAGCAAGCTGAAGCGGTCGGCGGCGGCGGCGGACCGGGTGTTCCAGTTGATGGATACCAAGTCGCTGGTGGTCGAGTCGGCCCGGCCTGTGGAGTTTCCCCAGGAAATCCGTCAGGTCGAATTCCGGGATGTGGGGTTCACCTTCGCGAGCCAGGGGCATGCCCGCCCCACGGTTCTGGATGGCGTCACGCTCCATATCGCCGCTGGCGAGGTCGTCGCCGTGGTGGGAGAAAACGGATCTGGGAAATCGACGCTGGTGAATCTGATCCCGCGGTTTTACGATCCCGATCGAGGTTCGGTGAATCTGAATGGAATCGATCTGCGGGATTTCTCGCTGCGCGACCTGCGGCTCAAGATCGGTTTCGTTACCCAAGAGACGCTGCTGTTTGACGACACGATCGCTGAAAACATCCGTTGCGGAAATCCGGAAGCGACGCGAGCCCAGATCAAAGCGGCCGCGGATCGGGCTTCTGTGACGCAATTCCTCGATCAGATGCCCGACGGCCTGGAGACGCGCGTCGGTGCCAAAGGTGCCAGCCTATCCGGCGGACAGCGGCAACGGATCGCACTGGCGCGGGCGATTTTGAGGAACCCTGGAATCCTGATCCTGGATGAGGCGACCAGTGCGATCGACGCCCTGAGTGAACGTTTGATCCATCAGTCGCTGGAACGGTTTGTGAAAGGTCGGACGGTGTTTCTGATCACGCATTCGATCACCGACAGCCTGTTGTCGTTTCTGACGCGGATTGTGGTGTTGGAGCGCGGGAGAGTCGTTGCGAATGGTACGCACGCCGAATTGCTGCGGGACTGCTCAACCTACCGCCGACTGTATCACGCTCGCGACCTCGCAAACGAAAATGTGGTCGAATCCGGGGATTCGATTGGCAATGCGTCGAAATCGACACAACCCGAGAAATCGGGGGAATTCCCCCGACTGGGAGAGTCGCCTCGCGCAGTACAACGTGATGCCGCGTAAGGAGTTACCAATTTGGATTGAACCGAACACCACTCTCCCAACTCCCCCCAGATTGCCAACTCGGAGAGTTGACTCAATCCGGTCCGAACGGAGATAATCGAGAATGGATTTCCCCCTTCCCGTCGCATTTTTCAGACCAACCCCACAACCACAGTATAATATTCATTGAGACCTCGTCGTTGGCCGAAGTGAAGCAGAGAACTGGGGACGAATGGCCCCGCGGATCGGATTCCCTTCGGCTGCCTGCCAGGATGGATCAATTTCACCCAGATCCTTGAAAAGGGAGTGTTCCGTGCACGAGTTTGATGACCCCCTGTCGGTGCTGTTGCGCAACGCGAAGCAGCGGGGCTTTGTGACATTTCAGGAGGTGCACGCTTACCTGCCTGACGAAGGGGGCGCGCCGTCGCTGGTCGACGTGCTGGTTCTCAACCTGGAAGAGCGCAAGCTCGACCTGAAAGAGGATCCCAATAAGCCACAGCCGGGCATGCCGGTCAAGCCTCCGTCCGACAAAGACAAAGACGACGCCCCAGCCCCCGCCATGTCGTCGCGGGATCCGGTGCGAATGTACCTCAGTCAGATGGGAAACATCCCGCTGCTGAGCCGCGAGCGCGAGATCTATCTGGCCAAGAAAATCGAAGTCAGCCGCAAGCGATATCGCCGGGCGCTGATGGAGTGCCATTTCTGCATGACGGCGGCGCTGGAGACGTTGGAAAAAGTCTTCGCGGGTGAACTGCCATTCGAGCGGACGCTGCGCACCTCCGAGACCGAAAACGTCAAGAAAGAGCAGATTCTCGGGCGGATGCCGCACAATTTGCCGACCATCAAACGTCTGATGGAAGGGAATATCGCTGACTTTGGCCGCTGGTTCGACCCGGCGACCCCGGCCGCCGAGCGCGCGAAGATTCACGAAGCCCTGGTGACATGTCGCCGCAAGATGACGACACTGTTCGAAGAACTGAGTCTGCGGACTCAGCGGTTGCAGCCGATCATGAAGCGGTTGTACCAGGTCAGCGGCCGGATGACCGAGCTGGAGCTGCACATCAAGGAATTGCGACGTTCCCGCCGAAATCACGACGAATTGGCGCGTGCCGAGCGGGAACTGCATGAACTGACGCTGATGACGCACGAAACCCCCGAATCGATGCGGGAGCGGGTGCGGATTGTGCAGCAGCGGTTCGCGGTCTGGACGCAGGCAAAGCAGGAACTGTCGGGAGGCAACTTGCGGCTGGTGGTTTCGATCGCCAAGAAGTACCGCAACCGGGGCCTCAGTTTCCTCGACCTGATTCAGGAAGGAAACGCCGGCCTGATGCGTGGCGTTGAGAAGTACGAGTACCGTCGCGGGTACAAGTTCTCGACGTACGCGACGTGGTGGATTCGGCAGGCGATCACCCGGGCGGTCGCCGACCATGCCCGGACGATCCGGATCCCGGTACATATGTTCCAGAGCATCTCGACCCTGAAGGCGAAGAGTGAAGAACTCCGCCAGAAGAAGGGTCGCGAGCCAACGATGGAAGAGTTGTCGAAGGCGGTCGGCCTGTCGCTGGAAGAAACCCAGCGAATCATGAAGACCTGGAAGCACCCGATCAGCCTCGATACCCCTGTCGGAGAGAGCGAAGATTCGAGCTTCGGCGACTTCCTGGAAGATGGCTCGGAGCATACGCCGTCTGAGTCAGCGATGCATAAGTTGCTCAAGGACAAGATCGGTCACGTGCTGAAGAGCCTGACCTATCGTGAACGCGAGATCATCAAATTGCGGTACGGTCTGGGGGATGGCTACAGCTACACCCTGGAAGAGACCGGGCGCATTTTCAAGGTGACCCGCGAGCGGATTCGTCAGATCGAATCGAAAGCACTGCGAAAACTGCAGCACCACACCCGCTCGATGCACTTGAAGGGGTTCGTCGAAACGGCCAAGGGAGGCGAGATTCCCGAGGGAGAAGTGGTCGCGGTGGGAGCAGAGGGTGATCACGAGGTCGATACCATCGACGATTTGGATTAGCTTCGGAATTGTCGCGAAGTCGCGATGCGCGACAGGTGGTTTGGAGGAAACGATCCACGGGAGGGCGAGGCTCCTGCCGAACCGCCGCTGCGTTTACGCATAGCGAAAACCGTTCTCTGGGCTGCGTTTGTCCCGAGTTCCCAATTTTGTCAGACCGGAAAACCGACACGTGTCGGTTTTCCGGTCTGCGTTTTTTTATCGATCTGTTCTGGCCCAATCCGTGGAGATTATGCTAGGATGACTCGCTTCCCACTTTGCCGAGTCAGTTCGGGGGGCGCGTGCGCGCTCCACCGGCAGGGTGTTCGTGTCTCTATTTGTGTCAGGCGGTTTCTGGTCCATGGTAGATCGCAACCTCATTCGTGAATTTTCGATCGACGACGACGAACTCGACGCAGTGTTCTCCTCAGTGATGGGGATTGAGGGTGGCGGCGGGTTCGATGCGTTGATTGTGGATTCGCCCTTCTTCGAAACGGGCAAGATTCTTTCGGGCGTGGTGTTGCGACGTGAGGGAGACGATGTCCTCCTCGACGTGGGCTGCAAGAGCGAAGGGATTGTTCCCTTCAACGAGTGGGACGAAGGAGAACCGCCCCCGGAGCCCGGCCAGAAGGTCGAAGTGCTGCTCGAAGAGTTTGACGACACCCTCGGGGTGATCAAGCTCTCCCGTCGCAAGGCGAAGCGGATCCGCGACTGGGAACAGATCATCTCGACCCGCAAGGAAGGGGATGTCGTCGCCGGCACCGTCATGCGGAAGATCAAGGGTGGTTTGCTCGTCGACATCGGTGTGCATGTCTTCCTCCCCGCCAGCCAGGTCGACATCCGTCGCCCGGCGGACATTGGCGACTACATCGGCCGGCAGGTCGAATGCGTCATCCTCAAGATTGACGAAGCCCGTCGCAACATCGTCGTTTCCCGCCGCAAGCTGATCGAAGATCAGCGTTCGAAGCTCAAGCAGAAACTGCTGACCGAACTCAAGGTGGGCGAAGTCCGCAAGGGTGTCGTCAAGAACATCGCCGACTTCGGCGCGTTCGTCGACCTCGGCGGCATCGACGGTCTGCTCCACATCACCGACATGAGCTACGGTCGTATCAGCCATCCTTCCGAGATGGTTAAGATCGACGACGAACTCGAAGTGATGGTGCTGAACATCGATCACGAGAAGGAAAAGATCGCCCTCGGCCTTAAGCAGAAGCAGCCCAGTCCCTGGGACATGGTCGAGCAGAAGTTCCCCGTCGGCACGAAGGTTCGTGGCGAAGTGGTCAACATCATGACCTACGGTGCCTTCGTTCGGCTCGAGCCGGGCATCGAAGGTCTCGTCCACATCAGCGAGATGTCGTGGACCCGCCGGGTGAATCATCCCAGCGAACTCGTCCAGATCGGCGATCCGGTCGACGTGGTCGTGCTGGCGATCAACAAGGAAAAGCAAGAGATCTCGCTGGGTATGAAGCAGACCCAGGCGAATCCGTGGGATACTGTCACCTCGAAGTACCCGGTCGGCGCGATTGTCGACGGAACGGTGCGGAACCTCACGAACTACGGTGCCTTCATCGAAATCGAAGAGGGTATCGACGGCCTGCTGCACGTTTCGGACATGTCGTGGACCCGCAAGGTGTCGCACGCCAGCGAAGTGCTGCAAAAGGGAGACAAGGTGCAGTGCCAGGTTCTCTCGGTCGACCAGAATCGCAAACGGATCGCGCTGGGGATGAAGCAGCTCCAGCAGGATCCCTGGGAAACCGACATCCCCGGTCGCTACCAGCCCGGTTCGATCGTCACGGGAACGGTTACCAAGATCACCAACTTCGGTGTGTTCGTTCAGCTCGAATCGAACCTCGAAGGGTTGCTGCACGTTTCGGAACTTGCCGAACACAAAGTCGACAACCCCGAAGCCGAGGTCAAAGTCGGCCAGCCGATCGAAGTCCGCGTGTTGCGGGTTGATACCGCCGACCGCAAGATCGGTCTCAGCCGCAAGCTGACCGCGCCGATCGAAGAACTGGTGCAGGCCGACGAGGCGGCGCAGGCCGCGCTCAACGCCCCCCGCGAAGAACTCAAGGGTGGTACCGGCGGATCGGCCGGCCCCTTGTTCAGCTTCGAGAAGAAAGAGTAGTCGCTACGACTGACTCGCACAGCGCGACCGTCGCGAACGGCCCTTCCCCACTTGGTGGAAGGGCCGTTTTTTTTGCGCTGTTCGACACGAACTTGAGTCGTTTTCGGGGTCGAGCGGGGGATTTTCGCAGAAGAGGCTCATACCCCGCCGATGAAAGACAACGAGTCGCCGCGCACCCGTCGCGCGCCTCGCTTCCCGAGTCTTTCATCGCGAGTCTGATCCCAATCTCATGTCCGAGCCCGACAAATCCCGGCTGAAGCCGCGCAAGGATCATGAGCCGGTTCAGAACCCGCTGGAAACCTATCTGAAGGACATCCACGCGACTCGGCTCCTGACGGCGTCCGAAGAAAAGCAACTCTCCCGTCGGATCCAGACGGGCGACTTGCAGGCCCGCGAAGAGATGGTGAAGGCGAACCTGCGGCTGGTCGTCAGCATCGCACGTCGATTTCTGGGACGCGGCCTGCCTCTGCAGGACCTGATCGCCGACGGCAACCTCGGGCTGTTGCGCGCCGTCGAGGGGTTCGACCCCGACATGAACACACGGTTCAGCACCTATGCGAGTCTCTGGATCGCACAGTCGATCAAGCGGGCGCTGATCAACACGGGAAAGACGATTCGCATCCCGGCCTATATGGTCGAGCTGATGAACAAAGCCCGCCAGTCGGGTGTGCGACTCAAAGAACAGCTCGGTCGCGTCGCGACGATTGAAGAGATCGCCGTTGACCTTAAGCTCACCCGGAAGAAGCTCGAGATTCTGAAGCAGGCGCTGGAGCTTCAAAACGCGACGATGCAGACGGAACGGCTCGATTCCGACTGGTCGTTCGGCGATTTTCTGCTGGACGAAAAGACCCCCGAGCCCGATCACGATCTTGAGGAAGATGACTCGCTCGCATGGGTCCGCCGTCGGCTCGATACTCTTGATTCGCGCGCGGCGATGATCCTGCGGTTGCGGTACGGCCTGGATGATGGCCAGCCGCACACGCTGAAGGAAATTGGTGAACTCCTCGACCTCACTCGCGAGCGCGTGCGGCAGATTGAAGAGGAGTCGCTCAAGACGCTGGCTGTCGGGCTGAACGGGGATAACGACCGGTAGAACAGCCGGTCGAATCGGAAACTTTTGTGGCGGACGGCGTTCCTACGACGCCGCGGTCTCGACATCTTCGGCAGAGTCGAGTGGAGATAGATTGAACCGCCGTATCGGAATCGCTTGGTTGCTCGTCGATGATTTCGCCGTTTCGCTTGTGCAAAGCGACTGTCATGGTACGCGATTGATTTGTCTTCCTCCCTGCACGAAACTCACTCTTCGTCTCCGGTCGAGCGCTTCATCCAGGCATTGGCTGGTGCCACGGAATTCAACTCTTCATCCCGTTGCCGGTCAGTCACGATGTCCATCGTCCGCTGGGTCGCTCTCTGCATAATTCTGTTGACGCTGTCGCACGTCGGATCCACTGCCGGGTTCGCGCAGAATCGCCCGTCGCCCCGTGTTTACAAATTGTCGATCGAGCCACATTGGTTTGATGCGGGCAAGTGTTTCTGGTACCGGAATGACCTGCCGGGGGAGACTCGCGAATTCGTGGTTGTCGACACGAAGACGGGTGTACGTAGCCCCGCGTTCGATCATTCCCGGGTCGCCGCGTCGCTGGGAGAATTCCTGAAACAGCCCCTCTCCGCCGACAAGCTGCCAGTGGAATCGATAGAGTTTCTTGATGACCGTTCGGCGGTCACGCTGCGCGGTCGGGGGGCCGCCTGGAAGCTGACGCTGGCCGACTACACGATCTCCCAAGCCCCGCCGGCTCCTCCCGAGTCCCTCCCGACCGATTTGCCAATCCGGGCATCCCGGCGAACTGGTGCTGAAACCGAGATCGTGTTCGTGAACGAACTCGATCATCCCGTCGAGATTTTCTGGCTGGAACCAGGAGGAGCGCGTCGTTCTTACGGAAAGATTGAGCCAAAGCAGGAGCGGGCGCAGCACACGTTCGCCGGCCACCGCTGGCTGGTGACCGGCACCGAAGACATGCCGATCGCCGTTGTCCAGGCGACCGATCGACGGGGACTCGCGCTGATCGACGGCAAGCGGCCGCCGCGGGAAGAGCGACGGGGGACTCGCCCCGCTCGCCAGGATGCTCGGCCGACTCCCGATGCGGTTCCCTCTCCCGACGGCAAACTCGTGGCGTTTGTGCGTGATCACAATCTGTTCGTGCGGGAACGGGAAACCGGCGTCGAGCGCCCGTTGAGTCAGGATGGATCGCCGACCGAAAGCTACCACCGCGACGCGGTACGGGCCCGCGCGGTCGAGATGGATTACGAAACTCCCGACTGGCCCGAATCTCTCCCCGAGGTGTATTGGTCTCCCGATAGTTCGCGGCTGCTCGCGATCCGCACGCGGGCCGTCCCGGAACCCAGGGTGCATCTGATTGAGTCGGCACCGCGCGACGGATCGCAGCCCAAACTGCATTCGTATCCCTACATCAAACCGGGAGATCCGATTCCTCTGCGGCAGCCGCGGTTGTTCGACGTTTCCGCAGGCAAGGGAATTCCGCTGCAAGACGAACTCTTCAACTCTCCCTGGAACATCGACGATGTGCGCTGGGACTCAGACAGCGCGCGGGTGACGTTTGTGTACAACGCCCGAGGACATCAGACGCTGCGGATTCTCGCCATCGAAACGCGTACCGGTGCCGTCGGTGCAATCGTCGACGAAACAGCGCCCACGTTCATCAATTACGCCAGCAAATACTTCGTGAACTATCTGGACTCGGCGCGTGAACTCGTCTGGATGTCCGAGCGCGATGGCTGGAATCATCTGTATCTGATCGATTCGCACTCGGGCGCGGTGAAAAACCAGATCACTCGCGGTGAATGGGTGGTTCGCGGAGTCGAGCGGGTGGACCCGGAAACGCGACAGATCTGGTTTCGCGCCAGCGGGGTCTTTCCCGACCAGGACCCTTACTACGTGCATTGGGGGCGGGTCAATCTCGACGGGACCGGCCTCACCTGGCTGACCGCAGGAGATGGGACGCATGGGGTCCAGTGGTCTCCGAATCGGGACTTTCTCATCGATACGTGGTCTCGTGTGGATCTCCCTCCCATCCATGAACTACGCCGCGCGTCGGATGGAACTCGGGTCTGCGACCTCGAGACCGCCGACGGTTCGGAGTTCACATTAGCCGGAGCGCGATTCCCCACCCGATTCGCGGCCAAGGGGCGGGATGGAACAACCGATATTTTTGGAATCGTGCATTGGCCGCGCGATTTCGCCCCGGGTGGAAGCTACCCCGTGGTCGAGCTGATTTACGCCGGCCCCCATTCGAGTCATGTGCCCAAAGCGTTTCAACCGTATTGGGGGGCGCGGGAACTCGCCGACAGGGGGTTTTGCGTGGTGCAAATCGACGGCATGGGGACCGGAGACCGGTCGAAAGCGTTTCACGACGTCTGCTGGAAGAATCTCGCGGATGCCGGCTTTCCCGACCGCATTCTGTGGATGCGGGAACTCGCGAAACGCCATCCGGAACTCGATCTGACACGCGTGGGCATCTACGGCGGGTCGGCGGGGGGGCAAAACGCGCTGGGGGCGTTGTTATGGCATAGCGATTTTTACAAGGCGGCGGTCGCCGACTGTGGCTGCCACGATAATCGCATGGACAAGATTTGGTGGAACGAGCAATGGATGGGCTGGCCGTTGGGAACGCATTATGCGGACCAGTCCAACGTCACCCAGGCGCATCGACTCCAGGGGAAGTTGCTGCTGGTGGTGGGGGAGCTGGATCGCAACGTCGACCCCGCTTCGACTCTGCAGGTGGTCGACGCTCTGGTTCGTGCCGACAAGGATTTTGAGTTTCTGCTCATCCCGGGAGCGGGGCACGGGGCGGCGGAATCGAATTACGGACGAAGGCGCCGGGCTGAGTTTTTTGAACGAACGTTGAAGCCGGTGCGCTGAAGTTCAATAAAAAAATCCGGGCACGCGGCAGTACCACCGCGCACCCGGAGTGAATTCGACTTGACCTGAGTCACTTGATTCAGAAGCGTCGCTTGATCGATGCGAAGTCTCTGCCTTCGCGAATCGGTGGGAACAGCTTACGCGCGGCGACGACGGGCGAAGACGCCGATCACGCCAGCGGCGACGCCGCACAGGGCCAAGGTCGCGAAGCGACCATCCCCCCCTTACCAAGGGGGGGCAGGGGGGGTCGCATTGTCAGCGAACTGGACTTCACTTACTAAAACCACAACCGCTTCCTCACAAACTCAATCACGTCGCCGAACAGCACATATCCGAGCGGCTTCTTGCCGCAGTTGATCTTCGCCGTCACCTCGGCTCCGATCTGGGGATTTTCGGGGAACGGAGTGCCCGGTGTGGCGAAGACGGGGATCACCGCACCTTCCTTTTCCGAGACCATCGACCGGCTTCCGAGACTGTCGAGTTCCCCATCCCAGGTCTCTTCGGTTCCGGTCGCCAGCACGTAACGGACCGGCAGTTTTTCATTGCCCGAAACCCGCTGCGCCTCGAGCATGTGTCCCAGCCGGTTTTCCGGAACATCCAGTTCCATCCGCCAGCCCTGCTTCGGATCCATCACCTGCAACAGCAGTTCACCCCGGCGGACAGGCCGCAGTCGCAGGAGTTCATCGACACGAAATGTCGCGACAACGCCGTCAATACTGGCTTTCACCGTCAGTGCGTCGAGCTGCTGTTTCAGGCTCTTCACCTGCCGTTCGATACCGTCGATTTCCGCCTTCAACTGCAAGCCTTTGAAGTGCAGTTCTTCCTTGCTGGCGGCGGTCATCCCCGGGGCGGGTTCGCTCAACTGGGCCCGGATCGACTCAATCTGGGTTTCCTTCTCGACCATCAGATTGCTTTGGGCGAGATAGCGGGCGTGCAGTTCATCGTTTTTGAGAACCACCAGCACATCGCCCGCCTTGACCTGATCGCCCGTCGCCACATGGACCTTGACCACATCGCCGTCCCAGGGGGCGAAGACTTCCTGCCTCACGACCGGCATGAGCCGGCCCTTGCCTTCGACGCGGTAGTCCCAGGGGACCAGAACCATCGCGACCGCGATGGCGCCGACCGCCGCCAGTCCCCCCAGCCATTGCGCGAGTCGTCGGCCCCTGAACCAAGAGCTGTAACCGCCGAGAAACCGCCAGACCGGCAGCAGAAAGATCCGTTCGTGTTCCTGCGCGTTCCGCAGCGCGAGTCCCGCGTGCGCTACGACGCGATCGAGCCGAACTTCCAGGTCGGCGGGTAGCGGGTTTTCCGAGATTTGTTCCAGTACCAGTGCCCCCAGCGGTTTCGGGCGGGGGACCGGGTCCTTCTCCACGCGCACCCCCGCCTCGGTGAACTTTTTCCAGGCGATTGGGTCGAACAGCGGGGCGATGACCACCGCTCTCGACCGGCTTTCGTGCAGATAGTCAGCGAGCGGCTGTTCGAGCAGCGGGGGCAGGTTGTGACTCTCGCCATCGAAGACCAGCCGTTCGCCCGACTGCACCACCTTGTCGGCGAGAGCCGACAGCAACTGTACGACGTTCGCTCGCGGATTCACTGACGCCGCCCCGGAAATCGCAAGCAGTTTCAGTTTGTTTCCCACCCGCTCGGCGACCGAAACCCGGTCGACGCCAAGCCAGCGGCGTCCTTCATTGGCGGCGACCAGGGCGGCGTCTTTGACCCGCAGATGTTCGTACATCGCCAGCACCCCATCGAGTGGAATCAGTTCGACGGCGGGCGCGGCCGGAGCGCCGGGAGAACCCTGGGTGGCCCCCAGTTTGGCACCCGCGGGAATCACCTCGACATTGGGAACCACTTTGGGAGGAGGAACCGCCGGCTGACCGGCCGGAACCACCCTTCCCGGGGGTGTCTGCGGGGTCGGGGGACTGGCGGTTGATGAGACGTCGGGGCTGGGGGGAGCGACCGGCCGCGGGGGCTGGCCGGCGGGAGTCGCCGACGGAAACGCCGCCGTCCGGCTCAAAAACGTCATTGTGTGACGACAGACGATTTCGAGAATCGTGGCCCTTTGGCGCTGGGTGGCCGGGTCGGCGTCGGCCGACTCGACGATCTGAATCAACCCCGCTGGTTGTCGGCCCGCCCAGAGACCTCCCATCAGCAGCGAGAACATCCGTCCGGGGCCATCCAGAGTTTCCTGCCGGGCGGCGTGCGCAACGACACCGCAGCGTTCAATCGCCGTCGTGAACGGTTGTTCGAACGCCGCCTTCATCATCGGATCGTTGAGGAACCCGGTGGCGATGAGGTTTTGCTCGCGCTCCAGCACCAGGCGGCGCTGGGCGTCGATCAGCCAGACCGCACCCGCTTCCGCCTGAAGGGCGGCGACAGCGCGGGGCAGTGTTTCGCCAAAGAATGTTTCGAGAGGCACAGGCTGCAACGACAGCGCGGCGATTTCATCGAGCAGGCGGCGCGGTTCGGGTGGAAGTTCCACATCGGCCGGTTCGTTTTGTTCGTCGGACATCAGACCATTGCCTTAGCGGGCGGACACCACTTGTGAAACATCAAACAAACTCCAGCGACACGCTAGATTTTGAAGTGAAACGTGTGCCTCAACCAGCGGAAAATCAACTGCCACGAAGAGCGGTGACCAACCGAAAACCGGGTGCGGCCACGCAGCCCCGCGCGGAGCCGGTCGGTATTCTCGTCAATCACCACAACTGCCTCGTAGGCGCTGCTCGACAACCGCTCGCGCCCCTGACGGTCGCTCACCGTCGTCAGATCCCCTCCGGTTTTGTTGGTCAGCGAGGGAGGGGCGAAGTCGGCGTGGCGGGGTGAGATCTTCGACACCTTGCCGCTCCAGATCTCTCCCGGAAGCTGGTCAAATCGAATCTCCACCTCGGTCCCCACGCTCAGGTCGCCGCGATCCTGCTGATCGACCAGCAAAATCACCTGGTAGTTGCTGTCGGGCGCGATGCACATCACTGGCGTCCGTGGTTCGAGCGCGGCACCGAGATTGATTTTGTCGAGCGGACTACCATGCCAGCCGTGCAGGTCCAGCGATTCCACCCCGCCTGGAGGTTCCTCAACTCGGGGCATCGAAACGACCACTCCCGCGACCGGAGCTTTCAACTTCAGCATCTCGATCTGCTGGTTGAATTCCGCGATCTGTTCTTCAATGGAGTCGCGTTGTCGCTCGGCGACCACAATCGCGGCGTGGTTCCCGATCGCCTCCTGCTTCTGGACTTCCAGTTTCTGTGTGGCGAGCTGTGTCTCTAGTTCCTGCAGTTTGAGAACCTTTTCGGGATCGACCAGATCGATCAGGGGAGCCCCCTTTTTTACAGTATCTCCCGCCTTGACGTGGATTGTCTCGATGCTGCCGGGGACCGAAGTCTGTACGTACACGACGTCCAGCGGTTCGACGTAGAACGGCGCTTCGACGTGCCAGGGGAGAGGTATCGCCAGAAGCCCGACGATCAGGGCGGCGACGACCAGCAACGTGGCGCCGATGCGGTTCCGGCTGAGCGGTTCGCTGCGAGGTGTGGCCATGAGACGGTACAGGGTGTAACCAAGGTTGCCGACGATTCCCGCCATGGAAAACCATGCCAGGGCGACGCCGATGCTCTGCAGCTTGTAAGGCTTGAGCACAGTGTAAAGGAACAGCGTGATGCCAAACAGAACGACCCAGCGATAAATCGCGCTGGCGACCGAATACAGCACGAACCAATGCCGGCCACGTTGCGGCATGAACGGATCTTCGCGAGTTTCAACCCCCAGACAGACCTTCGCGAACGTGTTTCGCAACAGCGTGTTCGCCTTTTCCGAGAGGTTGGGAATCTCGAGAAAGTCGCTCAACATGTAATAGCCGTCGTATCGCATCAACGGGTTCAGGTTGAAGATCACCGTGGTGATCGTCGAAACGAAGAAGATGTTGAGACAGAGGTGATGGAACAACCCGGGGGTCGAAAACCACCAAGCGAACAGCGCGAAAGCGGCGAGGACCGATTCGACCCACATCCCCGCCGCCCCGATCGCGATGCGATGCCACTTATTGGGCAGCATCCACGAATCGCTCACCTCGCAGTACAGCGTCGGGCTGAACACCAGCACGATCACGCCGATCTCATGGCACTCCCCTCCGAAATGCCGACAGGTGAGACCGTGCCCCAGTTCGTGCAGAATCTTCGTGCAGGCGAGTGTCAGGTACAGCCACAACAGGTTGGGCCAGCCAAAGAATTGCTGAAACTCGGGAAGCAATCGCCGAAAGTGGTCGAAGTTGATCGACAGCAGCACCCAGGAGGCGGCGATCATCGCCACCTGAATGGCGACGGCCGCCGGGTGATACAGCCAGCCGACAATCGGGTACAGCAGCTTCAGCGTCCGTTCGGGATCCCAGCCGGGAAGTCGCAGACTGAGAATGTTCTGAAAGACCCCGAAGATCTTCTTCTTAAGAAGCGCTTCGCGCTTTTCGATGAAGACGTTTCCCTGTCCCGGGCGGTTGCTGGCGAGCAGCCCCTTCTCATGCAAATCGACAACGACCGACTGCAATTCCGGCAACGTGGGGCGGGCGTACGGGAAGGCGATGTGCAGGTCGTCGCGAATGGCGTCGAGGCTGCGTCGCCCGTCGAGCAATCCCAGCACGTGGTAGTGCTCGGGGTCCAGGCGAAAGTACTTGAGCGTCACCGGATCTTTGATGACGAAGTACTCGCCTCCCTGGCATTCCACACGCTGCGCGACCAGATCGGCCCGGCGCAGCAAGGGCACCGGTCGACGGGTCGACGGTAGCAGTCCCCCGGCGCTCATTTGTCGTCTTTCTGGTCGTCGGCGGGAGGTTTGGGAGCGACGTTCGCCGGCAGTTCAATCTTCATGATCGCGTTGAGCCCCGCGATCAGGTGCTGTTCCTCGTTGGGAATCTCGGCCCAAATTCGCACCCGATTGTCTCCCGAGGTCGCTTTGACGTCGACGTAGCGGAGCACTCCCTTGACCGTCTTATGAACCTTGGGAGACTGCTTTTCGCCATCCCGCTTTGCCTTCTCTTCGTTCAGCAGCACCTCAACGGTGACGGGCATTCCGGGAGTCAGCCGCAACGCGTCGGACAGCGACACGTGTCCTTCCACTTTCACTTTCGAGGTGACGACCATTTCGACGACGGGATCCCCCTGGCGAACGGTCGCCCCTTTGGTGAGATGCACCTTTGTAACATACCCCGCGAACGGCGCTTCGATGCGACAGGTTTTCACCTGAACGTTGGCTTCGTCCCGTTTCAGGCCGTTGACTTCGTGAACGTGGCTGGCTTTTTCGATTTCGAGTTCCGCCTTCCGGGCGGCGAGTTCGGCCCGCCGCACTTCGACGTCGGGGACGGTTCCCTTTTTGACGCGATTAGCGGCCTCGGCCTTTTCGAATTCAACTTGCGCGACCTCCGCCGCCTTGCTCGCGTAACGAATGTCGATATCCGATTCCGCCTCCTTCTGGGCGATGGCCAATGTCGCCAGGGGAACGTCGTCTTTCACCTTGGCGAGAAGCTTACCCTCTTCGACAGTGTCCCCCTCTTCGACATCAATCGCTCCCAGAATCCCCGGGCGTTCCGCCGACAGGATCACTTCCTTCATCAGCTTGATCGCGCATTTGGGAACTTCAATGACATAGGGGGGAGGGACCGGTGGCTTCGCGTTGGCTCCGTCGTTCTGGCTGCGGGCCTGCACCGCCGCCGTCGCCACCGCCACAGCGGCCAGCAGACTCGCCATTGACCATCGCTTCCACATGTTTTCGATCTCCTTCACGACCCGCTGTCGTCGGCATCCGTGTTTTGTCGTAACCTGGCTCACGCCGCATCTATTGTGTCGACAGCGAACCCATTCAGCCAACCCACCGCCACCCGCGGTCAGTCATTTCCTACCGCAGGGGTTTCCCAGTTGGCGAAGTCATCGTCGTCACCGATCGGCTGGCTGAGTCGGCTGGTTGGCACGGGAGGCAGCGGGATATTGGCCGGGGTCTTTTCTCGCTCCGGGGCGAACGCCTCGACACCAATCGAGACCCGCGTTTCGTAACCCACTTCCCGGGCGAACGGTTCCGGCTCGTCATGCACCGGATCAAGTCGGGGCGCGTCGAACGAGTAGCTGCGGGCCCATGCCTTTCGCATCACGTCGCGCTGCGCTTCGGTCGACCAGGCCCCCTCGGCCAAGTACACGTTGTTGTATTCCAGCAGAGTTCCCTTTCGGAACTGCAACTCACACAGCGCTTTGCTGTATTCCGTCACGCTGCGGTAGAACGCCACGTCGGCGATCGCCAATCGATTCTGCGCTTGTAGCAAAAGATCCAGCGATTTTCGGTCGAGATCGTAGTCGGCCTGAACCGCTTCGAGATTTTCCATCGCCGCCTCGCGCCGGTTGTAGTTCGTCTCGGCGTTCTGGTACCAGTAGTCGATCGCCTGGAACGCCCCCGCGAGTTCATGACTCACTTCGAGTTCCTGGGCGGCCAAGACCGCCTGGGCTTTGATCACCCGCAGTTCCTGGTTACGCACCTGGGACAACGCGCTGCGTAATCCCAGCGGCGCCGAGAATTGCAGACCGACGTTCCACGCGGTCTGGTCCCCCTGGAATTGCGTGCGATACGCGCTTTGCAGTTGGGCACCATCGGACCCCTCCGGACCGTTGGGACCAAACAGGCTGTTGCCGAACCCGTTTAGCTGGTACGACGACACCAGGTTGAGCTGCGGATTCGCCACGCTCTTGGCCGCCTTCAGTTGCAGCTCGACACTCTTGATCGTCCAGCGTTGTTTCCGCAGTTCCGACCGCCGGGCGAACGCCGTCGCCAGACAGGTGTGCCAGTCGTGTTCGATCGGCGACATGCCCGGTTCGTCAATCGGACGGATGATTCGGCCATCGTTCGAGGGCAAGCCACAGATCCGCCGCAGTTGCAGTTCGAGGCCGTAAATCCCCGATTCGCCACCCCGCCCGGCGGGACCGCCGAGCGCGGTTTCGGCCCGGGATCGTGATTCATAGTATTGTTCGCGAGCCTGCGCCTCTTCGGCCCGTCCACCGCCAATCAGCCCTGACTTCGACTTGGCGCTGACGGAGCGCCAGGTGGACAGGGCGGCGTCTCGCGCCTGGGCGAGACTGTCGTAATTGCGGTACGCCTGGTACAGATCCCAGTACAGGGTCTCGATATCGAAGACCATGTTGCGGACCTGGAACTCGAAGTCGGCGAGCGAAATGTCGGTGTTGATGCGGGCGATCACCACCCCTTGGTTGACCCCCGCGATCGCCTGCACGTTGGGATTCACCGGTCCCGCGATGCGTGTGAACTCCGTCCCCGCCCCGGCCCACAACGGCTGCTGGTAGCTGAACTGCAGATTCCCCGTGAAGACCGACGGGAACAACTGCAGCAACTGGTTGCTTTCGGTGTAGTTCCAGTTCTGGGTCACCCCCACTTGGGCACCGTACGCCATGTTCTTGGTGAACCCGGCGGCGAACTGGCTGGTCTGCTGTTCTAGCGTTCGCCCAGCCTGAATTCCTCCCGACGTGATCGGGTTGTTTTGGATCGCCTCGCTGTTCCCCATCGTGATGCTGGAATTGAACACCGGGTCAAACGACGACAGGGCCGCTTCGACACCACGGGTTCCGAACAGTACCCCCGATTCGCGAATCGCAGGATCGTAGACCGACGCGACTCCTTCGCCGTTTTGCAGGATCGGGTTACCGGGCGAAAGAAACTCGTTGCGTGTGCGGGCGACTTTGTTGTTTTCGAGAGCGAGCTGAATGGCCTCGGCCAGTGTCAGATCCCACACTCCGTCGTGGCTGCGATCCCCGATGGTGCGGGGGTTGACGGTTCCGACAGCGGCGTCGGAAGGGACATTGACTGTATCCGGCTCTTCGATTTTGAGGTCGGTATTGACCTCTTCCTCGTAATCGGGTGTTCCAAAATAGCTCAGTCGTTTTTCGGAGTGGGCGCAGCCCGCGACGGCCGCGCAGATCAAACCGCAGGCGACCAGGAAAACCCCCGGACGAAGCGCGGCTCTCAGACGACGATCGTTGACAGCGGGAGACAAGCGACACCCGTCGAGATGAGGGAACAAACCATGGACCGGCTAAGTGATGGAATCACTACATCGGGTACTATCGGCAAAGTCAGCCCAAGGACTTCGATGCGGATTGTCGGATTTGTCATATTCCGGCAACATACAGAGAATGGGCGACTTGGGCCAGATGCGTCAGGATGAGGATCTGGCTCGGCGGATGCCCCCCACCCGAGTCGCAGCCCAAACTCAATTTCAAGATTTGCGAAATCACTCCGACAGGTCGAATCACCAGCGGTTGATCAACAGGACCAGCGGAATTTGCCGGTGAAATATTCGGTAACCTCGGACCCGGCACACCCCCCGGGGGATTTTGGCATTGCTTTCGGCCGAAAGTGAGAACATGGGGGGGGACAACGCCCCCCCCCAGCTTGATTCCAACGGCGAGATCAAAGTTTGCGACTACCGCCGCTGGCGGCGCTGGAACTCCTCCATCATCTGCGGCTTGCGGTTCTGGTGCTTGATCCACATGTCTTTGAGCGGGAAATCTTCGTCGTCCGACGGTTCCGCCCCTTCGACAATTCGCAAACAGTCTCGCCAAAACAGATGGGCGACCATGATCTCTTCGATTGTGTTGTCGTCGTCTTTCAGATCGGGATACTGATTCAGCATCGCTTCGTACTTCGTCAGCCCGCGCTTGTAGGTTTCGATCGCGGTGTCGAAGTCTGCTTTCCGATACGCCTCTTCGCCATCAAACAGGTCGCGGTGGGCGTCCGCCATGTCCTTTTCACCCTCGATCTTGCAGCGCGACCGCCAGTACCGGTAGTTGCACATGT
Organism: Planctomicrobium piriforme; assembly: GCA_945860955.1. Taxonomy (GTDB): domain Bacteria; phylum Planctomycetota; class Planctomycetia; order Planctomycetales; family Planctomycetaceae; genus UBA10511. Next base: position 19,968 of record CAMATH010000016.1, on the reverse strand, counting down.
CCTGGTACCGCGCCACCCAGTTCAGATAGCGTCTGACTTCCTGTGGCTCCTCGGCGTCTTTCGCTTGCCACTCGGCGACTTCATCCTCCTGCAGTTCCATATGAATCGTGCCGATCGGACATTCAAACTCCTGCCGGCCATAAACGTTCGCCCATTCGTTGAAGGCGTCTTCCCACGAAGCCCGCGACTCTTCGCCAAACTTCCCTTCGCGCTGCAACGCCATGGCATAGTCAATCAGCGCCCGTGCCGGGTAAAATCGGAACAACGGCTCGGCCATGATATGCTGACGGTTCTTGTAGGTCTGGACGACTTCATTCGCCTTGAGGAACCATTCCCGCGCCTCGAGGTAATTGTCTTCCTTGCCATACACCTTCACGTCGGGATCGATCCCGTTGGGATACTGTTCCTTGTCGGGGTCGCTGCGGAAGAACTGGCGGAACTCTTTCCATTCATCGGCCCGGCCGAGTTTCTTGCCCAACGTGTCCCCCGTGAACCAGTACAACTCGGGGAATTTCTCGTTGCGGTCCTTACCTTCGATGTAGAACTTCACCCCACGCTTGACCCAGTAATACCGGTCGGCGACCGCGTCCCATTCCGCCGAGACGTTGTAGGCGAGGTTCCAACCCTGAAAGTGCCACACCTTCAAAAAGTGTGGCTGCAACAGGACGATCGACTTGATGGTCGAATCGAGTTCGGCCCACTCCTTGCGCTTCTGCTGATCCTGCGCCTCCATCCAAAGCGAGCTGGTGGCGATCCCGCGAAAGCCGAGCAGCAGCAGATTCATGGTTGAACTGGTTGGATCGACGTTCCCCAAGGACGTCTCTCCCAGCTCCTCCGACTGTCGCAACTGCGACAGTTTGCCACCGCTGCCGGGCTTGACCCGGTTGTCGGCACCCGGCTCCGGGGGCATTCCCAGCCAGGTGATCGGGATCAGCAGAATCAGGATGCCGGTGATGTACACCAGCTTACGCTGGAACGAAGTCAGGTTGTTCATTTGGCCTCCAATTCGCGGGATTTCAGGGCGAAGTACCCCACGATGATCCACGGCACGCAGAATCCGACAGTGGTCGCCAGGTTGGGCAACAGCGCCTCGGCCCAGGGGACGTCAAACGAATTCGCCACGTACGGCGTTGAGTCAAACTGTTTGAAATCGGGGAACAGGTGTTTCACGCCCCACAGGGCGTTGAGTTCCACATTGTCGACCGCCTTGATGATCCGCTGCGTTGTGGTGTCTTCGACATCGATCTGCGGCGAGATATGCGTCGGCAGACGATACAGCGACTCAAACAATCCCCGGCCCCGCATCTGAATCTTGGGGTTATCGAAGAATTTGTCGCTGGTGATCTGTTCGAAAAACGCGTGCGCCACACGTCCCACAAGGAACACAAACAGGGTGAGCATCGTGGCGACCGGTCCCTTGAGGAAGCAGCCCGAGGTCACCCCCAACACCACGATCATCGTCAGCATCAGAAAGATCGAAAACAGTCCCTTCGAATAGCTCGTCAAGAACGATCGATCGGGAAGGCGAATGAACAGGTCGGGACGGGCCATTCCCAGGAACTGGCCGGGGGAGAGGCAGGCGACCTCAACGTCGAGTTCCCCGTCACTCAGCAGGTCTTTCCCCAGATCAATGACCCGGCCTTGTTCGTCTTTCAGCTCGACACTCGAATCGCCAGCGGCGTTTTTGCGGGCGTTGCGGTCGAGAACGTTGTAGGTGTTTCGGCGAAATTCGCGATTGAAGAAGGGCTGCAACGGCACCCGAACCCCGGTTTTCGGATTTACCAGGGTGTATTGTCCCAGCAGCTCCTGATCGATCTTTCCTTTGTGAGTACGGAACGACTGGAACGCCGACTCGAAGATCAACTGGCCACCAGCGAGCTGGTTGATATTGATCCCTTTGAATTTCCAGATCGCGCGGGCTTTGGTGTTCCCTTCGACGAACTGCCGGAACATCACTTCGTCGCCGACGTTGACCCCGGTCGCCTGGTTGTTGTTCTCGTCTTCGATTGCCCCCTCACGCGTCAGATAGCGGAGTTCGCCAAACACGGGGACACGCGCGGCCAAATTGGCGGCGTAGTTCGAGGGAACCTGCCGGAGGATCCAGATATTCCCGACCGCGCCGACAATCACCAGAATCGCCAGACCAATTCCCAGGAAGCCCAGAATCCGACCGAGAATGATCTCCTGACGGCGTACCGGTTTGGTCACGACGGTGTGCAGCGAACGGGCCCGAATGTCTTCCGGCAAACCCCAACACGCCAGGAGCAGAACCACGGGTACGGTCAGCCACGAGATGGTGCGGAGAACAAAGCTGACATAGTTCTTGACCGCCATTTCGGGGTCTTGCTTCAACTCCGGCATGAACCAGCCGGCGAACAGAAACAGCACTGCGAAGACCGCGAAGACCCACAACACCCGGCGGCGGGACGCTTCGCGGAACGTGTGGACCGACAGCGCCCACACCCGACGGGGAGAAGTCTGGGCGAAGTCGCGGAACACGTCGAGTGTTTGATCGACCAATCGCGCGAGACCGGGAGCGCCCCCTTGCAGGAACATCAGCAGAGCGGCGACCGCCCAGCCGATCCCCGCGACCACCAGGCAGACCACGCCCCATTGGGTGAAGCCGGCGACAAAGTCGAACGGTTTCGGGTCAAAAGACAACGACATGGAATTCTCCGAAAGACTCTGATCGCGACTGGGCTGGGGTCGGGGAAGAGGGCCACACCACCATCAGGCGGCGGGGGGGATGTACCGCTGCCCAGGCCGGGCCGCGCCGTCGCGAACCGTCTTGACGAACAGTTCTTCGAGCGTCGTTGTCGGGCTGTCGACTTCCATCACGCTGCCACCATGCTTCGCCAGCAGCGCCCGAACCTCTTCCACGACATTTTCGGGAAGTTTCGACGTCTTGATCTGGGTCACCCCCTGATCCTTCAGCAGATCCTGCACCCGTCCGAAAACCTTGAGTTCACCCCCGTCCAGAATCGCGATGCGATCGCACACGTCCTGCACGTCGGCCAACAGGTGGCTGCACATGACCACTGTCTTCCCCCGCTCTTTGAGGCCGATGATCAGATCTTTCATGTCGCGGGAACCGATCGGATCCAGGCCGCTCGTCGGTTCGTCCAGCAGAATCAGTTCGGGATCATTGATCAGCGCCTGGGCCAGCCCAATGCGGCGGGTCATTCCTTTCGAGTATTCCTTCAACTGCCGCCGGCGGGCGTGTTCCAGCCCCACCATCTTGATCAGGTCGCGCGTCCGCTGCTTTCGCACCGCCGCCGACATATTGAACAACTGACCATAGAAGTCGAGTGTTTCCTCGGCGTTCAGGAACCGGTACAGGTACGATTCTTCGGGCAGGTAGCCAATCTGTTCGTTTTTCGTGACGTCGGTCGCCGGCTTCCCCAGAATCGACAGCTCGCCATCCGACGGGAACAGCAGTCCCAGCAGCAGTTTCAGCGTGGTCGTTTTGCCCGAACCGTTCGGACCCAGGAGTCCGAACACTTCCCCTTTTTTCACATCGATTGAGAGCGAATTGAGCGCCTTGACCTTCGGCCGACCCCAGAAGTCCCGATAGGTCTTCGTGAGATTCCGGGTGACAATCACATTCTCGGCGGCGGTCGACATCGGTTCGGGTTCCCCAACTCAAACGCTCGGCTCCACTCGGAAAAAGTGGACAAACGGTGAGTATGGCAATCAGGAATCTGACGAAATGAAAACAGGTGGTCGCGGCGGTCTATCCACCGGCGGACGATCGGCGTGCTTGGCTTTACGCCGATTTCCCGGCAAGTGTTGGCGAGCCGATTGTCGGCCGGCCAACTGCGGATTTTCGCCCGGAACAGACCAAGCAAGCACTGTAGACTAGCCCCGCCCCCCCTGCAAGCACCCCCGCCGGCCCCGGCGGGGTTTTCAGGCCCGTCGGGGCGGAGATGCCGATCGTAACGAATTGCCCGTTGACGTTCGCTCGGACAACCCTGGACTGCGCCGCGTGATTTAGTCGCGCCCCGTAGTGGCTGCGCACTCGTGGCGGCCGCGTCCGTTGCCTGCGTGACGGCGGCGCTTATGCCGTACACACGACGATCCCGGCAAACGCCCTCAACGCTGCAACCACAACAACTCTCGCGGGCCACCCACGGAGCCACATCGATTCACTTGGCAACCCGCGAAGCGGCCCTTTTTGGCTGCGATTGACACTTAATCTCCCGGATTCACGAGTGTGCGGTTATGTGGAATCACGAGGGATCCGACTCACTTCACAAGGGCCATCCAACGGAACTCCCGTGGCACACAACGGGCAATCCGCCGGTTCCCACAGACGGTTGTCTCGGTGCGCAATCGCAACGAAAGTCAATTGGTGAGTGGACGCGAGTAATGCCGCGGACTCGCCCAAAGCAAGCAAGGTTCCCAAGACCACGGGAACCGCGCCGATGTCTGTCAGGTTCTTAAGAGTCGCGAGAATTGCCGACCCCGCGTTGACCACGTCGTCAACAACGGCAACTCGTTTCCCCTGAATGAACTGTCGGAGTGCGCGCGGAATCTGGTAGTCGACCGTGACTTCACCCGATGTTGTGCGGGAGACGATGCGGTCGGCGAAACCGAATTCCAACGAGGCGATTTCAGCGACTATTTGAGCCAGCAACGCCCCTTCCACCGCGGGCCCGACGACCATGGCCGCTCCCGTTTCGCTCAGGCGACTGGCCAGTTCCATCGCAAACGGACGGAGTTTCTCCGGTCGAACAAACAGTCGCGGAATATCGAGCCACAACTCTCCGTGGTGCCCCGACTCAAACTCGAAGTGTCCGTGACGCGCTGCCATCAGTTCCAGTAGCCGATCTTCCACCCTTTGCGCCTCCAGTTGTTCTGCCCTCGAAATTCGGATCTCCCGACTCGGTCGGGAGACAACACCGCGATGAGTGGAACCTTACCACATCGCTGCCAGCAGCTCACACAATTCTCCCTCGGAAACATCGCGCGGGTTACCACTCAGGCTGTTCCCTTTGGAATCCCGCGCGAGTTGGGGGATCTGTTCTTCCGTGACTCCCAGATCCCGAAGCCGTCGTGAAATACGCAAGTCGAATAACAGTCCCTCAATCGTCGACAGTCCCGCCTCGGCGGCCGCCCGGCGCGTGGGCCATTCGCGTCCGGACAGTGCCTCGCCGATCTGTGCGAATTCCGTTTCGCACGTCGTCAGATTGAATCGCATCGCCACAGGCAACATCACGGCGCACGCCAGACCGTGCGATACCTGGGCGTGAACTCCCAGGGCGGCGGCGACGCCGTGAGCCAGACCCAATCCCGAATTCGCCAGCGCCATTCCCGATAGAAGTGCGGCATGCGCCATGGTCTCACGCGCCGCCAGGTTGGAACCGTCCAGAAATGCGACTCGCAGAGCGGCGACCGCGCCGGACAGTCCCGACAACGCCAACGCCATGGGAATCGGAGCCCGTCGACGCGAGACCGCGCTTTCGATCAACTGGGTGATCGCGTCCATTCCCGTCGCCGCCGTCACCGCAGGAGGGAGCGAAAGCGCCAGTTCGGGATCGACCACCACCAGTTTTGGCAGCAGCCGTTCGCTGCGAATGCTCTTTTTGAATGTCGGCTCGTACGACGAAATGACCGCGTTCCGGGTCGCTTCCGAACCGGTGCCGGCGGTCGTTGGGACGGCCACCACCGGAAGTGTTTCGCGCGTGACGGCGACACCTCTGCCGACCCCTTCCAGAAAGTCCACAATCCCCTCCGACTCCGGATGAGCCGCCACCGCCACAACCGCTTTGGCCAGATCGATCGCCGACCCGCCTCCGATCGCGATCACGACATCACCCGCCCGAGGCCCCTGTTGTTTCAGCAGACCGGCGACTCGATTCACATCGGTCACCAAGGGTTCGCGGGAAATCGTATCGAGCAGAATCGCATCAACCCGAGCGGTTTGCAGCAGCGTCAGCAATTCGCCAATCTCACCCGACGCCATCAAGGTCCGCGAACCGACGATGACAAACGCCCGATCCCCCAGGTCGGCGACCAGTTTCCCCAGCTCCCGGCGTTTTCCGGAACCGAAGACAATGCGACGGGGGGCGGCGAATTCGTAGGTGAGAGGCATAGGGGGGATTTTGTCAGTTGTCAGTTAGGACTCAGGGGGCGGTGGTTCGTAGTTCGCGTTCTACGTCGTCGAGGGTTTTTGTGCTGTCGATGAAGAGCCAGCAGATGCCGGCGGCGACGTAGACTGCCGCCGCCACGGTCAGCAGGGGGACGAAGTTCTGTTGTTGGACACCATCTGCCAATTCCACACGAGGAGTTTTTTCCAGCACCACGCCGAACAGCAACGGGAACAGAACTCCGCCGATGTTTCCCCCGGTGTTCATGATCGCGAAAACGGTGGCCGATCCCTTGGTGCCACCGATATCGGTGCAGCTTCCCCAGCCGATCGGCTGGCTCATGTCGGCGAACAGTTTAACAGCCCCCAGCGCGAATGCCGCCGCCGTCGCGTCGGACTGTCGCACCATCACCAGCATCGCTCCACACGCCAGCAGGTTTCCGGCAACCCCCACCGAGACACGGGCCGCGCGGCGCGAGGGAAGTACGCGCAGCATCCAGTCAGTGAGTGTCGCCGCACACAATCCACCAATCATTCCCCCGAACAACGGCACGCTCGCCAACAGTCCCGCCTTGCCCAGAGTCACCCCCCGCGACAGAAAGTAGAGTCCCAGCAGCGACGAGTAGATTGTGTCGACACCCGCGACGAAGGCCTGCATGATGGCGATGATCCAGACGCTGCGCAATCGCAGCGCCATTCCGAGCGGTGAATATCGAGATACCGCCGAGCGGATCGATCCCAAAACTCCCAGTGGCCGCTGTGATGCGGGGGAGTCGTCCGGCACGTTTTCGGTCACCGCTCGATCGCTGGTCACCGCTGCTTTCCCCTTGATCCCTTCGGGAATCGAATCCCCGAAAATGAGCGCCCGCTCGGCCGCGTTGACGCGAGGGTCTTGGCGCGGGGAATCGCGAAAGAATGTCCAAAACAGCAGGGCGAACATGACCCCCAGCCCGGTCATCAGCCACAGCGTCGTTTGCAGATCGAACCGCAGCCAGGCCATGAGAACCGTGGCCATGAGAATGGGGGCAATCGCTCCGCCCCCGCGACCGCAGACGGTAGCGACGAGGCTTTGAACGATGGTGCGGTAGCGCAACGGAAACCAGCGTGCCGTGACCTGCGCGAGGCCCGGATAACATCCCGCCTGGGTGGCCCCTAATCCGAGCCGGGCGAGCGGCACCAGAAGACGCGACCCACTCGCCTGTAGGGGAATGACCAGCGACCACAAGGCGACAATCGCCGCCAGGAATCTGCGGGGGCCAAGCCGGTCGATCAGCACGCCACACGGAATCTGACCGAAACCGTAAGTCCAACTGAAGCAGACGTAGGCGTTCTGAATCTCGTTGGGGGTCCAATGATAGGTGTTCTGTAACTCGGGAGCGATGAAATTCCAGGTGTAGCGATGCAAGTACAGAAAAAACGACGTCCCGCACGCCAGCGCCAGCACCAGCCAACGGACGTTGGTCGGTGGCGTCGACACCGAATCGGTGAGTGGATCGCTATCCTGAGGTTCGCTCATGGGTTAAGACTATACCACCTTGTCTCGCCTCCCGCCCACACGAAAGCCCCCTTCATGCCCCGCGCTGCCGTCACCGCCCCGAAAATCATCGTACTCACCGGCGTCACCCGCGGCTTGGGGCGGGCGATGTGCGATCGATTCGTGGAGCTGGGGCACACCGTTCTGGGGTGCGGCCGCAGTGTCGCCGACGTGACCAGCCTGCGAAAACAGCACGCGAAGCCTCACGACTTCAGCCCCATTGATGTCAGCCTGGAGGAACAGGTGTCGGGTTGGGCCAACCGTCTGATCGCCGAATTTGGTCCCCCCGATCTGTTGATCAACAACGCCGCCCTAATCAACCGCAATGCCCCGCTATGGAAGGTGCCACCCGACGAATTCCGCCGGGTGATTGAAGCGAACATCATTGGAACAGCGAATTGTATTCGGTATTTCGTCCCGGCCATGGTCGCGAAGAAGAAAGGAGTGATCGTCAATTTCAGTTCCGGCTGGGGACGGTCGACAGCTCCGGAAGTCGCCCCCTATTGCGCGAGCAAGTGGGCGGTCGAGGGACTGACACAATCGCTGGCCCAGGAACTCCCCAAAGGGATGGCCGCCGTTCCACTCAATCCGGGCATCATTAACACCGATATGCTGCAGAGCTGCTTCGGACGGTCCGCCGGCAGTTATCCCGACGCCGACGAGTGGAGCAAACGGGCGGTTCCGTTTCTTCTGTCGCTTGGTGCCGAACAGAATGGCGATCCGCAGGATGTGCCGTAGTCTCGTTCCGCGACCGGTGATGAAGAGGATGGACAGGATTGCTGAGGCGGTTGTCGATCGTGCGGATTGGGAGTTTTCTGATTGCATCCACTGATCCAGGGAGCAGGAATGGCGCGCGACTCCATCCTGTTCATCCCTTTCATCCTCTTCATCCTGTCCAATTCTTTCTGTCCGTCGTACGCACTCTCAGAGCCACACAACCACACTCCGCAGTTCGGTCGACACTTCCGACCGGCACCCGCGGTGCGATTAGGCGAGCCGCGGAGCGTCTCGCCGACAACGAGTTCCCTGGTGACCGTCGTGTCACACGTCCTTAAGATTGCGCTTCGACGTGTCCGGGGCGAACAGAATGACCAGCATTCCGAAGGCGTAGATCAGGCTCGTCACCCGGCCGGCTGCCGCGTAGTCTTCGCCGAACCAAGCGGTCAGCGCCCCGGTCCCCAGTACGCCGACCGCTGTCAGAATTCTGCCGAAATTGAACGAGATCCCCGAACCTGAAGCCCGCGTATGGGTCGGGAACATCTCAGGGAGATAGAGCGGCAGCCAGCCGAAAAAGACGGTCGAAATGAATCCGACCACAAACACCATGGTCGAAAACAGGGCGTCGTCGGGTGTCAGGTTGAAATAGATGATTTCGCTGGTGATTACCGTCAGCAGGCTGATCAGAAAGTAGGTCAACCTGCGGCCGCAAAGATTAGCGACCCAGCCACCGATGAGACTGCCAATCGAACCGCCTCCCGCCCGCATGATCGAGGTAAACGCCTTCGCCTTGGGATCGATCGCCCCGAGCACCTGGTCGGACCACGGAATCAGCCAGGCGGTCACACCCCAGCCGCCGAGCAGGGGAATCGCCCCCAGCGCGATTCCCAACAGTGTCAGTTTCAACAGCGGCGGGCGAAACAGATCCCGCAGAATTCGCGGGGAATCACCCGTCGACCGCCGTTTCTCGCGGGCGGCCAACCAGGTGGGGGATTCGGGAACAAACACCAACACAAAGACACCCAGAATCACCGGTGCCGCTGCCACGAGCATGATCCACCGCCACGAAGACATCGTGATCGGAGTCACATACCCCACGATGCCCATCAGCACAATTCCCACATTCGCGGCAGTTCCAATCAGCCCCGAGAGCATCGGACGCGAGACGTCGTCCCACGCTTCGGCGGCCAGGGCGACCCCGGTTGGCCACATCCCCCCCACTCCCATCGCCGAGGCGAATCGCAGACACAAAAGTTGTTCCGGCGACCGCGTGACATACCCCAGGCCGGCGAAGAACGAGTACCACAGAATGCTAATCCCCATCGAGCGCACCCGGCCCGCCCGGTCTCCCAGCCAGCCAAATGTCAACCCGCCCAACGCCGCCCCCAGCAGGAACGCGCTGTTGTAGTACGAAAACCATCGGGGCGACTCACGGGATAACGTCCGCTTCACAGCGGCTTCGTCGGCCAGAGTCGGCTCGGTCTGGGACTCGCCGGAATGCGGGATCAGCGGTAATTGGTTCGCTCGGATAAAGTCCTCGGTCGCGGAACGCGACGCGAGATTCATCAGCGACATCTGCACTCCGGAAAACAGCCAGCCCAGGAATGCCGCAGACAGAACGAGGTACCGTCCGTTGCGTGACAACGGACCGACGGCAGGCATTGTTGTGGCGGCTGTCATCTATGAAGACCTCGGTCTTGTAGGGAGTGGGGTGTAATTGCACTCGAGCCGGATGGGGATTTGGGAAAGCCGGTTGGAGGGTGGTGTTGGCGACGGCCCCATCCGCCTGGAGCGGATGGGGAGAAAGATCGATGGCTAGCCCCGGTCCACATTGCGCGGTCCAGACCCCATCCACCTCGTGTGGATTGGTAAATCAGATCCTCGCTCTGTCTGCCACACAGGATGTCAGTAACCAAGTCAACGTGTGCCACCGGCGATGTCGTGGTTTTTGCGAGGCATGAATGCGTTTCGCGTTCCCTGCGATGATTGGCGACCAATCGCTTTGCGATCCGGACAGGTATCGTTTGACGTCGATCTTGTCTGACAGAGCGAGGATCTCATTCACCATCCGGGCGAGCCGGATGGGGTCTCGGGTCTGGCGAGACATTGCAGTTCCCGCCGATTGCGGTCTGGTTTCGAACCGGGTCATTTTCCCTCCAACTCCCGCTCAATCACCTCTCCCACGCGGTCGGCCCACAGCTTGCCGTGTGCCCGTTGTCCTTTGCCATTGAAGTGGACCCCATCGCGGTACTCTTTGCGCAGGGTGTCTGTATCTGGCCCCGGATGTGCCAATCCTGGCTTCCAGACTTCCTTCTGCGCATTGCGAAACTCCTCGTCGGCCGCGTCTTCTTCGGTGTGATACGTCGCCTGCGCCACGAACCACGGAACCTCCCAGCCGACCTGTTTTCTTGAGCCGCGAATCACCTTCTCTAGAAATTCGGTGTACTGCTTTCCGGTGATCTGCCGGTCCGCGGGATAGCCCGCACGCGCTTGGCCGGCGTCCGATTCTCCCTGGTGCCACAGCACCCCCCGGCAGCCATTCGGACCGAGCGCTTTCAGTCGCGTCGTCATCCGGTCAAACAGTTCGCCGGTCGCTTCCCACGTTCCCTGGCCGGCTGGTTTCACAAACGCGTCGATCGTCGGCAGATTGGTCATCTTTTCTCCCTTGGGGAGCCATTGCCGAACGCTGGTCGCTCCCGCGCCGGTCGACGCGACACCGATCGGCACATTGAACCGCCGGGCGAGTTCGTCCCCGAACGCGGGAGCGAAACTCCCCCCGGTGCTGCCGTCGTGCGTTCCCGGTTGCGGATCGGTCGCCAGCCGCCAGCTCGTGCCATCGAATGTCGCGACCCGCAGCGTCTCAGGCAGCAGTTTCTCGGAACCGTAATTGGTCGAGTTCGACTGGCCGGCGATCACGAACACTTCCCCCACCCCCACATGGTCGATCGTCGTCAGTGTGAGTGGCTTCTGGTCGGCGACCATCCGCAACTCCACTCGATACCAACCGCCGGCGGCGACCTCGATCTCCGCCGAGAAACGCCCCGTCTTGCCGTCCAGTTGCACGTTCTGCCAGGAAAACGCCGGATGCCGGACATTGGCCGGGTCGGTCCCCGGCAGAACGAATCGCGCCTCCACATTGCCCGATTCGATCGACACAAACCCTTTGATCGCCACGACGCCGGCCAGCCGCGATTTTCGTTGGATCACCTGGTAGTCGACGGGAGTCTCAGGCAGAACCGCGCTCGCCGACCCTCCGATCGTGTGTTTCAAGACAAAGTCGACGATCGCATACGGATTCTGCAGACTGTGCGGGTGATGTTTGACACCTGGCTTGGCGATCACTGTAATGGGGCCACCCATTTTCTCGTACCGGTCGGCGAGCAGTCGCGTGTTTTCGTCGAAGGGAACCACTTCGTCGGCGTCGCCGCAGACATGCAGCAGCGGAACCTTCTCCCGCGCAAGCGGGGCGAGGTTGTCGACCGGGTTGAGTTTGTATTCCAGCCCCTGCTGTTCGGTCAGTCCGTAGACCCGCAGACATTGTTCCCAGTCCCCCTTGGAACCGGGGCCACGACCTTTTCCACCCGGCCAGCTCTTAAAGTCACAGACCGGAGCGTCGTTGTAGATACAACTCACTTTGGTCGGATTGCGGGCCGCCCAGTTGAGCGAAAAGAGTCCGCCCCGACTGAACCCTTCCAAGACCGGCTTCGAAGAGAGTCGGAATTCTTTGACCAGGAATGCGTGGAAGCGGTCCATGTGGTCGAGCGCGACCGGAGCGCCGTACATGTTCTGCACATCCATGTAGGCGACGTGAAACCCCTTCGAGGCCAGGACGCGGTCGGCCTGCGGTTCGTGCCCGAAGAACTCCGTCCGCCAGATCCAGGGGGATCCCTCGGCGGGAGTTTCGGGAACAATCAACAGACAGTTGCGACCATCGACGGTGAAGTCGAGCCGTTCGAATCCAAACCAGATCGACCGCCGCGCTTCCGGGGGACGGGCCACCGCGGTCGTCACACCGCTGAAGGAAACAACCACCAGCAAGACCCAGAGATTCAACGTTCGCAAGACCAGCGGCACCATGCGCAACTTCCAAGAACAGGGCGAAAAAAACAACCAGCAAGGCGAGCGGGGCGGCGTCAGCCCCCTGCCGTCAGTTCACAAGTCAACCGCGAGACAATACCAAAACCCCAGCCTCCTGTGTGAGCAGATTCGGGATCCCATCCCACACCAGATAAACCCGTCGACACTCCCCGTTCTGGCAAACCAGTCCCGCCGACGGCGCGACCGCGACCGCCCCCGCTGGGCGCACCGGAGTCGCTTCCATTCCTTCACCGTTCATCACGCGCACGAGCCAATCGGTTTCGCCCCGCTCCACCAGCCTGCCACGGCAATGCGTACAGACAATCTGGACTCCCGGACTGATTCGATTCGATGGCGATGGCATGTTCATTCCGCCGGCTGCTGAAACGGGATCGAACCGAGATCCGTCGTTTTCCCGGCGTCCAGCTTGACCTCGAGTTTCCGCTGTTTGAAGTCGTCCGACTCGTGCCAGAGTGTGAACGTGTGAGGCCCCTGTGGCAGGCCGGCAATCTCAAACCGTCCCTCCGAATCGGTGATCGCCGCGAACGGATGATCGGTGATCAGCCAATAGCACTTCTCCCAGGTGTGAAAATCGCAAACGACAGCAAACGGGCGTTTTTCCGGCTTCCGAAATACATATCGCTGAGGCTCGTCCGCCGGCGCGATCACTTGGCCAAAACGGACGTTGCTCACCGGATTCGGATGAGTATTGTGCGGCAGTGGATCTTCGTTCTGCAGTTCAATCCTCTGATTGGTTCGCGCCGCCAGGGCATGGGGATAATACCGAGCCCCTTTCTGAACAACCGTCCGACCTTCGAGCTTTTCATTCTCGGGAGGCGTCCAGTCTTCCGGCCGCTCGGCGAGGTAAACGTAGACATTTGCGACCCCTCGTGATTCCGGGTCGATGATCAGGCTCTCGTCCGGAATATCGAATTTCGCGGCGATTGCCGAATCTTTGACCGACGGATCTCCCTGCCTCACCAGCAACCGAGGCACGGGAATTTCCCCCTGATACACAATCCGTCCACGAACAACTCCCGTCTTCGCCGCCACATTGACGGCGACCCCCTTTTCAGGGGGTTTTGCTACTTTGTCTTCCGACTTCCCTTGCCCGTTTCCAACCGTCGGAGAGAGCCAATACACAGCTCCCAAAACCACGCCGACAAAAAATAGACCCGCTCGAAAGCCTTGGGTTTCGTTTCTCAAAGGATTGCTGTCTGACATATTCACACCACATCAACAGGAATGAAAGAACCAGGATCGAACAAATGATGCGTGAATTCCCACTCCAGCGCATCGCACTATTTCCGCAGCGTCTCCTCAAACAGTCGATACGCGCGCTCGCGCATCTCCGGCGGGAAGTCGTGTTCGCAATCGGGGTGCTCCACCGCCAGGTGGTCGGGGTGATTGTAGAGGGCGAAGATCGCGCCGGCCGACTTCGCGATTCGGTCGACACTCGCCGCCTGGAAATTGTGATCGCGGGTCGGGGCGATGATCAGAACGTGGCGCGGCGCGAGGGCACCGATCAGTTCGTGAAAGTCAAACGGAATGTCGGCGAGCTTGCCGTGATAATTCGCCAGTCGCGGCATGTAGAGCTGTTGTGTCCATCCCTTGTCGGGGAGCCACTTCGATTCCTCTCCGCCGTAGTAATCGAGAAACGAATCGAGTCCGCAACTGGAGACAACCGTGGTGATCCGAACGTCAAACACGGCGGTGTAGACCGAGTTGTGGCCACCCAGGGAATGACCGATCGCGCCGAACCCTCCCGGCTTCACGAAGGGGAGGGACTCCAGCAGGTCGAGGCCACGGATGTTGTCCCAGATCGCTTTCAGTGTTCCGCTGTCCCAACCGAGTTTCGCGAGGTCGGGCTGGTACTTCGCGAGTTTGGGATAGTTCGGGGCGAGGGTGACAAACCCGCGCTCGGCCAGCTCGGCGGCATATTGTCGATTGGGGCGGGTTCCCAGTCCGACGACCGTCCCGTGTCCCACAACATTGTCGGTGCCATGCAGACAGAGAACCGCCGGTGCCTGTTTCTTGCCTGTCTTGTCTTCCAGCAGCGACTTCGGAATACAGAGGTAAGCGGGAACGCGTGAGCCGGGCTCCGACTGGAACGTGATCAGTCGGCGGACGTAGGTGCCACAGTCGACTTCTTCGACCGTTTCGGGTGCGAGAGGTGAGCGCTTGGAATCCCCCGGGAGCGGCCCCATGACCGCCTGCATCCCTTTCAGAATTTCCGCCCGACGTTGCTTCCAGTCGTCGACGGTTTTCACCGGGTGTTGTTCGCCCGCGGCGTCGCGCCAGATCAGCAGGTTTTCGCGAGGCAAACGGGGAAGGGGGGGCACAGTCGTTTTTGGGGTCGCAGGCGACTCGGACGGGGACGACTGCGGACCGGCAACGCAAACCGATGGAATGCCAATCCCCAGCGCCACGAAGAACAGACCGAGAGTTCGAACCAATGCGGACATGGACTGACTTTCCTGGAATTGGAGGGCGAACACCGCTTCCTGACAAAGCGCGGCCCCGCGTGGAACATCACTCGGGGCGGCGCATTTTATCGCGCGGCCGAGGGCGCTTATCCCCGGGGGGCCGACGCGGTCCCCGGTCGTCCCCATCGGGCGGAGGCTCTCCATTGGGACGGCCGTCCCCCCCCGGTCCCATTCCGGGTCCAAACCCATTGGGGGGACCGAATCCGTTTCCCGGTCGACCGCCCGGACCACGTCCTCCCATCCGCATCACCTGGTTGAGCCACTGAGGTGGTTCCGGGGGCTGAGGGAATTCGTCGGCGTGCTCCCGCATATACATCTGCTTGAGCTTGGTGCTTTGGGCGTCGTAAGGCAACCGCAGAATCTCGTCCGCCTTTTCCCCTTTCATTTCGGTAAAGAACTTCTCCAGCTTGGAACGATCAATTTCATTCGCCTGCTTGCGAAACTCGGCCATCACACTCGTGAAGATCGCAAAGAACAACCGGGCAGCCCGGCGGCGGTTGTCGACGTCGCGGGCCAGCATCTTCTTCTGATCTTCCTCGGTCAGCGCCTCCAGCAGTTCATTGACCAGTTCCGGTTTCATCCAGATCGGGTTTGGATCGCGGCGGTCCGCGGGAAACGCCGCCATGAGGACCGCGCTATACCGCGCCAGCCCTTTTTTGTCTTCGACTGTTGATTCCGACAATTGCCCCTCTTCGATCAGGCCCCGTTCCAGAATCGGCATGACCCGTGCCAGGTCGGCGTCACTCAACCCCATCCGGCGTCGTTTGGGATTGCTCGGGTCGGCCGCCTCCTGCTGCTTTGCCAACAGGTCGGTGACTTGTTGTCGACGTCGGACCGGATCGGCCTCGCCGCGTAGATCCGACCGCTGACCCGGAGTCAACGACTTCAACCACTCGTAGTAGTTGTTGAGAACCAGCGTCAACTTGCCCCCGGATTTGGAGTCGGCCTCAAGCTGTTTGTGCAGCCCGCGCACCCGCTGGCGTTCCGATTCCGGCAATTCTCGAAACGCCTTCAGATTCTGCTTCAACTGTTCCCGCTCGGCCAACGACAGCGCCTCGATCTTCTTGGCCTTTTCCTCGCGCAATTCGGCTTCACTTTTGGCCGCTTGAACTGTGCCAGCCATTGTGAACAGAATCAGTGCGACGACAACGCTCGCCCGCGCGAAGTTCCGCGCGGGACGTGAGGTATCCGATCGGGGAACGGCACGACCTGCGGCGGACGAAATCGTGGCACACGATTCTGTGGCGCACGATTCTGTGGCGCATAGAGCTGCGACACATCGATCAGGGAGCGTTCGGTTCATCATGCTCAGAGAACTCCCGGTGTTCCTGCAGTTTCGACAGGTAGTCAATGTCCCCCGCTTCGAGGTACTTGTCGAGTTCGCTGATCACTTCGTAATCGTTCAGAATCTCGTCGGCCTCGTTGGGAATCCAACGGTTCGTTCCCAGGAAGCCCGCCGTCCCGGCACCGAGAAGAACCAGGACCGCGATGGCCAATCCCAAAGTCCGGCGAATCGCCCGCGAGACCGCCGCGTCGTCGACACGGGCCTTGGGTTTCTCCGCCGCCCGAATCGAACTGACCGTGCGACTGGTAAACTCCTCCCCCGCGGGAGAGGTCGGGAGTTGGCCCAGAAGATCCCAAGTGCGCGACAGCATGTCGACATCGTGACGCGCGACCGGGCTGGAGGCGAGCGCCTGCTCGATTTCCTTCGCCGACGTCTCGTCGAGCTCGCCGTCGAGGTATGCCACGAGATTCTCGCGCTGTTCCCCGGAGAGCCTGCTGATTTTCGCCATGATGTTCGAATCCGTCTTGCGTCAGTCCTGAGAGCCCCAAGTCCCCTGGGTCACGTAGGGTTCCAGTTTCACCCGCAGGTTTTCGCGCGCCCGCGACAGCAACGACTTCACCGCCGACACGGTCGTGTCTAAAGTCGCCGCGATATCGATGTAGCTCATCTCCTCGAATTTGTGCAGCAGCACCGCCATCCGCTGATTCTCGTTCAACGTCGACAGGGCGTCTTGCACCACCGCCTGAATCTCAATCCGCGCGAACTGTCGCGCGGGCATCATTCCCGACGTCTCGGCCAGAATCTGCTCGGCGGGTCGGGCTCCCAGCGGACCGGAATCGGATCCCACCAACGTCACTTCCCGCTTGCGGCCCACGTCGCGCCGACGGTTGCTCGCCAGGTTGTTGGCGATTCGAAACAGGTACGTCGAGAACTTCGCCGTCGGTTCGTATCCATGCCGGGCCTTGTAGATCTTCAGGAACACCTCCTGCGCCAAGTCCTCGGCGGCCTGGCGGTCTTGAACCAGATGCGTCAACACCCCCACCAGTCGATCCTGATAACTGGTCACCAGTTGGGTGAAGGCGACTTCGTCTCCCTGCTTGGCGCGCAGCATCAGTTTCGCGTCGGGATCCCGCGCGGCGGCATTCGGTTCGGCGCGTGTGGGTTTCACGGGCTGTTCGTGACGTCGGTTGAAGGAGCGGGATACATCATTGAACCCCGATTGAGCGGCAGAGTTTCGACGACGCTTTCCAGTGTACCGATCGTCAAGGGCGGAGGCGAGTGCCCCCCTGTTGCGAAATCCAGTTGACTTCCACCTGGGGAATGTCGGTTTTGTAGCGACGACGCTCTGCGGCGGGAGTAAATCGACAGCCCCCCCTCCGTGACGGTATTCTACTTACTTCAGGGAAGATGGGCCGGTCCTGCCAATTCGGCCCCGTTCCCGTCGACCGAGTTCCCCTCGCATCCGGGTGATCATCACCCATCCGTTCCCCAGTCATCGCATCATGTCCGCCCGGAAGCCCAAATCCCCTCCCACTTCGCTGACTTATCAGGATGCCGGGCTTGACCTGGAGCTGTACGACCAGGCGATGGAACGGCTTCCCGCTCTGATGAAGCGGACCCACACGCCACGCGTGATGGATCTCCCCGGGGGGTTCGCCGGCCTGTTCCGCCTCGGCAATTCCCGCCGTTTCGCGGTCAACTACGAAGATCCGGTTCTGGTTTCGGGAACCGATGGCGTCGGAACCAAGCTAAAAGTCGCCGCCAAGCTGGGGGTCTACAACACCGTTGGTATCGACCTGGTTGCGATGTCGGTCAACGACTGCCTCTGCCTCGGTGCCGAACCGCTGTTCTTCCTCGACTACCTTGCCCTCCCCAAAGACGATCCCGATTTGATCTCGCAAGTGGTCGCGGGTGTGGTCGCGGGGTGTACCGAAGCCGGCTGCGCCCTTCTGGGGGGAGAGACGGCGATCATGCCGGATATCTACTCCAAGGGGGATCTTGATCTGGCGGGTTTCTGCGTCGGTGTGGTTGAACGCAAACGCATCATCGACGGGTCGGCGATGCGACCAAAAGACATTGTGCTGGGACTGGAATCGAGCGGGTTCCATTCCAACGGTTACAGTCTGGTGCGAAAGGCGGTGTTCGACGTCGCGGGGCTTAAGGTCGATGACCTGGTTCCCGAGTTGAATCAGACGGTGGGAGAGACGCTCCTCACGCCGACCCGAATTTATGTGAAACCGGTCGTTGATCTGTTGAGCCGCAAGCACGGACGCGACGCAGTCCGGGGGCTGGCGCACATTACCGGAGGAGGCATCGCGGGGAATCTCGAGCGGATTCTACCGACCGGATGCCGGGTTGAAATCGACCGCAATTCCTGGACACCCCCGGCGATGTTCGGCTGGTTGCAGGGGCTGGGGAACATCGACCGGGAAGAGATGTTCCGGGTGTTCAACATGGGGATCGGGTTTGTGCTGGTGGTGCGACCGCGGTCGGTGGATTCGGTCGTCAGACGGCTGGCGAAGCAGAATGTCGCGGCACACCGGATTGGCGTTGTGGGAGAGGGAGAACGGGGCGTCACGTTGCTGAATTAGACCACAGGTGCGTCTGGAGAAACTGTCATGAGCGCAGGCGAATTAGAGATTGAGATTCTGGAGCTGCGGATTCGTGTCCGACGCTGGCGGCGGATTGCTGTCATCTCACTGGTGTTAATGGCGCTCGCAGGATTCCTGCTCGCTGTCACGTTGGTAATGAACCTTTCCGGTCAGGGTCTGATTGCGTCGCGACTCCAGGCACAAATCCTGGCGGAAGAGCAACGCGCGCTGGCGAACGTGGAAATGGCACGCATGGATGCCGAACAGGCGCGGATGAAGGCTGAGAGTTATCGCGACTTGTTGGAAAGGATCCGGGTCGAGGCGGAAGCCGCGGGCACGGCACAAAGCCGTGCGAAGTCTGACGCACCGACACAATCGACAGGGGAGCCAAATGGTCCTTCGAATCAAAACAACTCCTCCCCGCAGACACCCGCGACCACCGACAAAAACACCGAACCGGTCGCGCCCGAGGCGACCACCGCCGAGCGACCCGAGGCACCAGCGGAACCGAATTGAGTAACATCTCAATGTGTCTAAGCAACCTGTCCGAGGGAATGCCCCCCCCGCGATCACAGCCTTTCCCCAGAGATCCTGCTGACCTCTTATGTCCACAATCCTCGTCACGGGCGGTGCCGGCTTTCTGGGAAGTCATTTGTGCGACCGACTCATCGCCCGGGGTGATGACGTCATTTGCGTCGACAATTTCTTCACCGGTCGGAAGGACAACATCCGCCACTTGCTGGGAAATCCCCGGTTTGAGTTGATTCGCCACGATATCGTGTATCCGCTGTTCGTCGAGGCGGATCAGATCTACAACCTCGCCTGTCCCGCCTCCCCCGTCGCCTATCAGTACAACTCGATCAAGACCATCAAGACGTCGACCATCGGGATGGTGAACATGCTCGGACTCGCCAAGCGGTGTCGGGCTCGCATTCTGCAAGCCTCGACTTCGGAAGTGTATGGCGACCCCGAAATTCATCCCCAACCCGAATCGTACTGGGGACACGTCAATCCGGTCGGACCGCGAAGCTGTTACGACGAAGGGAAGCGGGTCGCCGAGTCGCTCTGCATGGCGTATCACGCAGCGCACCGCGTGGAAGTCCGATTGATCCGAATCTTCAACACCTACGGTCCGAGAATGCACCCGGACGACGGACGGGTCGTTTCCAACTTCATTATGCAGGCGCTCC
>CAMATH010000015.1 GCA_945860955.1 Planctomicrobium piriforme | reverse complement strand
GCTGGCGGAACGGTGCGGCATGGTGCCTCCTTGCAAAAATGGCAGGTTTTCCAGACAAATGGAAGACCTGTCACCCAGGCGCAAAAATCATGCCAATCGTTGGGGGCGGCGGAAAAATTCTTAAAGTAAGTGGCATTGGGCTGACGCCGACCGGCTCGCCGGCGGTTATCGTTCTTCCGCCATCGTCGCCCGACAAACGGGCAGGACTTCCGCAGCCCCGATTCAACCCGCCGCTCCCGCGGGATTCGCTTCGACATCCACCAGAATCTGATCGGCCAATACGTGCGGTGTGTCGATGCGGCGGCCGTCGTCGAGGGTGATCGTCCAGGTCCCTCCCGCGACGTCGCGCTGAACCACTCGAAACCGCTCACCCAGTTTCAACCGCAACGCGATGATCGCCTCGGTTTCTGGGGTTCGAGGCTCAGTTCGCGGCGAATCAACCGACGGTGAAAGCCCCACCAGGCGACCCGTCTCGCCCACTTGCAGGCGCGAGAGGGCGAAAACTGTCGGTCGGTCTTCGCTCACTGGAATACGCGGAATCGGCGCGCCATGCGGGTCAATTCCCGGATGCCCCAACGCGTCATCGAGCCGGGCAACCAGTTGGTCATCCAGCAGATGCTCGATCTTCTCGGCGGTCGGGTGAACGTGATCGTGCGCGACTCCCACCCGCTCGACCAGGTACGCCTCCCACAAACGATGAGCGCGATCGAGTCGCCGGGCGTGATCGAGACCGCGATTCGATAGTCGTACGCCCCCCGCAGTCCCCTCGACCCGTTCGATCCATCCCCGCCACCGCAATTGCTGCACAATGGTGGTCACCAGCGCGAGCGGTCGATCTCCCGAATCGGCAAGTGTCTTCAACGAAACCGGAGGACACTCGGGAACCGCCCCCAGTTTCAGCAGAAGTCGCGCGATGTTCTCGTGGCCGGTCCGCACGCGCAGCACCAGTTGCCGAAAGAGTCGCGAGATCACCCCCTCCCGGGGTGCGAACAGAAACGCCAGCGTGAACCAAAAGCAGGCGACAGCGACCATCGTTCCAGCCGCCGTTACCTCCAGCCAATACGCGACGTGATATCCCACCAGCGACGAGGCAACGCCAAAAAAAGAGGCCCACGCCAGCATCCGCGGTAAACGCTCGGTCATGAGATAGGCCGTCGCGGGGGGGGCGACCAGCAGCCCCACCACCAGCACCGCCCCAACCGAACTGAACGCCCCCACAACCGTCAACGACAGCGCGGCCAGCAGCAGCAGGCGAATCAGTCGCGGCCGCATTCCAAGTGATTCGGCCAGTTGCCGATCAAAACTGGTCACCAGCAACTGCTTGAAAAACGCCATCAGTCCCGCCAGCAGCAAGAGGCACAAAACAAACATTCGCAGGACGGAGACAGGAACCGGGAACCCGAAAATCCCGCTCTTTTCACCCGAGGGAACGAATTCCAGCATTCCGTACAGCGCGTGCTGGGGATCGAGATGCGCATTCGACGCCAGCGTCGACAGCAATAACACCCCCAATGCGAACAGGCTCGTGAAGACGATTCCGGTCGCCGCATCTTCTTTGATCCGCGATGCCCCCCGAATCGCCTCAATCAGGCTGGTCGTCAATAATCCGGTGATCGCCGCCGCCAACAGTAACGAACCACTTCCGACGGAACCGGTCACCAGAGCGGCAACCACAATCCCCAGCAATACCGTGTGGCTGATCGCGTCTCCCAAGAGCGCCTGCCCCTGCAAAATCAGGAAACACCCCAACCAGGCGCACGCCAGGGCCACCAGCCCCCCCATCGAGACCGTCCAGATCGTGTCGGGCAAGGCGGCCCCGCGCCACAAGTCGAATACGTGTTCGTGCAAGTCGAAACTCGGCAACAGCCGACTCGCCGCCAGCAGCACGTCCGCCACCAGAATACCGGTCGATGTCATTCCGATGCCCCCCCCATCCCGTTCCGCACCGCCCGCACGCGTATCCAACGCCGAAACAGTTTCGTCGCGACGCCGTACCGGGGTGAAAAGACGAGTGCTGTCAGGAATGTCATTGCCAGAATCAGGACCACCACCGGACCAGTCGGCGGACTGGTACTCATGCGGCTGGCACTCAGTTCCAACCCACTCCTCCCAACCTGGGTTAAGACAACATCCAGAAACCCGTTGAGAACCTCGGCGCTCAGCGAACTGACATTCAGTCCGACAATTCCCGCAAACGCCGCGAAGAGAACCGACAGCATCACCATCCTGGGCAATTTGTCCGTGAGCAACAGGGCCGTCGCCGCCGGGGTAATCAGAAGAGCCGAAAGCAGCACAACCCCCACGGCTTGAATGGAAATGACAATCGCCATCCCGGTGAGTGCCATCAGAAAGTAATGGATCCGCCGGGTGGGGAGACCCAAGGAGGCCGCGAAACCTTCGTCAAAACTCGAGACGGCAAGTTCCTTAAACGTCACGACCACTCCTGCCACAATCACCGCCGTCACACCGGCGATCAACATCAGGTCCTTCGCGCTGATCGCCGCCGCCTGTCCGAAGAAAAACTGATTGAGTCCCCCCTGCCCTCCCCGGGAGTCATTCTGAATCAGCGACAACAGCATCAATCCCACACCGAAGAATCCCGACAGCACCAGCCCCATCGCCACATCGGGCTTGAGCCGTGTGTTGCGCTGGATTGTTCCGATCAGTAGACTCGCGATCGTCGCGGTCACCGTCGCTCCCACAAACAGCCACAGCGGATTCTTTGACCAAGTCACCATGAATCCGAGGCAAACCCCCGGCAGCACCGCGTGTCCCAGGCTGTCCCCAACCAAAGAGAGTCGCCGCAAGACGACAAAGCAGCCCAACGATCCGCAACTCACCCCCAACAGCAGCATCGCCGCCGCCGAGGTGCGCACGCTGCCATCTTGAAACGACCAGAACCGCGCCATTTCCGAAAGGAATTGTGAGCTGGTCGTATTGGCAAGTACTCCGGGGAAATCCACCGGGATTACCTCCGCGTCCCGGCGACCCGTTCAGCCGCCTCGGTGAGAATGGTCAGCCGGCCGCCGTAGGTCTTTTGCAACAACTCGGGGATGAAGACGGTCGCCGTCGGGCCAAACGCGACCAGCCGCATGTTGAGCATCAGAATGCTGTCAAAGTAGTCGGGCGCGGTCTGGAGATCGTGATGGACGACGATCACCGTCCGTCCCTCGCGCTTCATGGTGCGCAGCAGGGCGATGATCGCCGACTCGGTGGCGGCGTCGACCCCCACGAACGGCTCGTCCATGAAATAGACTTTGCTCTGTTGAGCGAGCGCGCGGGCGAGAAACACCCGCTGTCTCTGGCCGCCCGAGAGGTTGGAAATCTGGCGATCGCGATAGTCGGCCATGCCGACATCGGCCAGGCACCGGTCCGCCAGATCCCGTTCGATCTTGCCGGGACGCTGCAACAGTCCCAGCCGACCGTACGTTCCCATCAGTACGACATCGCGGACCGTGACGGGAAAGTCCCAGTCGACACTTTCCCGCTGCGGGACGTAACCGACCAGCCGCCGCTGCCTGGCGAGCGGCTCACCATACACCCGCACCCAGCCACTGTCGGCGGGAATCAGTCCGAGGACCGCTTTGATCAACGTGCTTTTGCCGGCACCGTTGGGGCCGATCACCCCAATCAACTCCCCCTCGGGAAAACTGACATCGATATTCCACAAGACCGGCTTTTTGTCATAGCTGACGGTCAGATCGTGGATCTCGACGCAGGCAGGAGGAGAATTCGGATCGGTCATTTCGACTCGCCGGAAAGTGCCTCAACGATGGAGTCGATATTCGTGCGGATCATTCCCACGTAGGTTCCCGCCGGCCCGTCGGCCGCCCCCAGCGCGTCGGAAAAGAGTTCGCTCCCCAGCTTGACCGGCGCGTCGACGGCGACCCGCTCAATCGCGGCCCGTGACACGCTCGATTCAGGAAAGATCGCCGTGATTCGCCGGGCGCGGATCAGATCGACCGTATCTGTCAAACGGCGCAATCCCGCTTCGGTTTCGGTACTGATCCCCTGAATTCCGACCACCTCGAATCCATAGGCTCGCCCGAGATAATGAAATGCGTCGTGACTGGTGATCAATACCCTGCGGTCCGGTGCGATCTCCTCGACCCGCTGCCGGCAGTACTGATCAAGTTTCTCCAGCTCGATGAGGTACTTCGCGCCGTTCGCGCGGTAGTCGGCGGAGTGTTGCGGGTCAGCCTCGCAGAACGCGGCGACAATGGTCTCAGCCGCCGTTTTCCACAAGGCCACGTCGAACCAGATGTGAGGATCGTGCATCCCCGCCGCGTCAGCCCACGACAGCAGTCGCTCCTCGGGAATGTCTGCGGAAACCGCCACCACCGATTTCTCCTTCGCGAGCGACTCAAACACCTCGACCATTTTTCCTTCGAGGTGCAAGCCGTTGTAGAAGACCAGTTGCGCCTCACGCAGCCGGCGCTGATCGCGCGTACTCGGCTGGTAGAGATGCGGATCGACCCCCGGCCCCATCAGGGCGGCGACGTACGCGTGTTCGCCAGCGATCTGCCGCGCCGTGTCGGCAATCATCCCGGTTGTCGCCAGAACCTGAAGCTTCCCCCCCGCGGACGGGGAAGGTGTCCCTGGACCGCAACCAAGGCACAGGCTCGACAGCGCGAGTCCAACCCACACCAGCAGGAAGCGACGACCAGACACCACCGTGGGGCCGCTTGGTTTTGGCGGCGCTGCGCGTACAATACGGATCTTCATGTCCACGATTCTGACTTCGACCTCCCGACCAGTCAAGGGTTGTCAAAACTTTTCTTTTTGAGTGTTCAAAAACTCGGGGCGATTCGATGGCCAGTCTGACAGTCGAAAACTACCTCAAAGCGATCCTCCAGCAATCTCAGGCGAATGATTCCGACAGCGTCACCACCGGGCAACTGGCCGCCGCCGTCAAAGTCTCACCTGGTACCGTCACGAGCATGCTGAAAACCCTCTCCGACAGCGGACTGGCGAGCTACAAGCCGTACGAAGGGGTCTCTCTCACCAAAGCGGGACGGACGCTGGCGCTCCGCATGCTCCGCCGACATCGGCTGCTCGAGACCTTTCTCGTCCGGACCCTCGACCTCACCTGGGATCAGGTTCACGAAGAGGCCGAAAATATGGAACATGCCGTCAGTGACGTTCTGATTGACCGGATTGACGCCTACCTCGGACACCCCGTCGTCGACCCCCATGGCGACCCGATTCCAGCGGCCGACGGTCTGATGCGGGCCGACTGTGCCGAACTCGTCCCGCTGTCCGACTGCAACCTGCACGAATCGGTCACGGTCGTCCGCGTCATCAACCAGCAGCCGGAATTCCTGAGATACCTCAGCGAAAATGGCTTCAAAATCGGCGTCACCGCCATTGTCGAAAACAATTCGGTCGAAGCCGGCATCATCACCTCACGCGTCGGGGACCGCCCGGTGACACTTGGTCGACCGGCGGCCGCACAGGTACTGGTTGAACGACACAGTCAATCAACGCCTCAGATGCGGAAGAATTCAAACACTCGGCCAGAGGTGCCAAACGGTAAAAAACGCACTTCGAGGAACGCCAAAAAATAAGCCGGCACAATCAGGACCATAATCCGTTCCATTCTGGTTTCGCCGCGCAGATTCTCAAGAGGCTTTTCGGACAAACTCCCAACTCCAGGCCAGCGTGGGGTGCATCAGACCGTGGCCGACCGGTACCGGTAACCGGCGATTTTTCCGTTCATTGGACATCGGACCCATACTCAGGAAATAAAACAGCCCGTTCAGATCTTTCGATCTGACGGGCTGTCTGTTCCACAGGGCGATTTCGCCGCGAACAAGCCGCGACGCGAACCACTTTTGAGTGCCCTCGGAGGGACTTGAACCCCCATGGGCGTTAAGCCCACTAGGACCTGAACCTAGCGCGTCTGCCAATTTCGCCACGAGGGCTGGCACTCGGAACGTGCGGAATTCTACACGCGGCACATCGCGTCTGACAAGTGACGCGATGTGCTTTTTTGAAATCGCCACCGACATCCCTAGCGGAAGGCGAATTCTACCGAACTTAACGCAGCGAAGCCCCAATCGTCGACGGTCCCGCAGGCTGCGGCAAAGTGCCGGTCAGCTCGCGATTGCTGTCCAGAACTTCTTCCAGTTTTTGCCGCGTTCGCAGCAGCCGCCGTAACAACTGATCCCCTTCGAGTAACGCACCGTTGCGAATCTCCTCTTCCGAGGCGATCGACGCCAGCAAACCGGCTTTGTTCACGTCGGGAACGTTCGCATTTTCCAGCGCGGGATTCCCATTGATCTCCTTGATGCGATTCGCGATCAAATCGTCGGTCCGATCCTGAAGCTTCTGCAACGCCTCCTTATCGGCTCCAGCGTTCGCCAGACTCTGCTCAAGCATCAGTAGCCGCTGATCAATAGTCGCCAATTCATTTTGAACCCGGGTCGGAATCAATTTCCGCACGCGACCCAGCAGTTTCTGGCCAGTGGGAACGATCTCCCCTTGGCGAATGCGATTATAGGGCCGGCCGCTCAACCGCGCGTCCCCGGCATCAGCCACCTGCACCGCGCTCAGAAACGTGCTGCTGCCATCCGCCCCCAAAATGAAGACATAGACAACATCCCCCGGCTTCACGCCATTCAGGGTGCCGACGCCATCGACCAGTACGGTCCCATTGTCGTCGACGCCGACTTGAACGTTCGGCCCTTCGTACGTTCGTTCCCACCCGATGTTCGCGCGAACAAACTCTGCGCGCTTCTTGTCGAGTTCAAGCTGCGCGTCAATCAGTTGTTGTTGCTTCTTTTGGAATTCGTCCCGGTTCTTCTGGGACAATTCCATCCAGGCTTGACGCACCCCCATCGTCCGCGCGGCGAAGTACACCGCCGTCAGTCCGAGGACCAGTACGAAACCCGCCAGGATCTTTCCGGAAATATGCATCAGTGATTCCCGTGGCGTCGCCGCGCGAGGAAAAGACAATCAGACACCTTCTCTTCGACAGAAATCGAGTCGACACGGGATTCGAGTTCAGACGACGACGACGGTATCGATTAAAACATCTGGACAGGCTGCCGAACACCACCAGGAAGACATCGTTCGTGACAACCCGGCAGCGTCGGCAAACACGACGCACCGAAATGATAAAGTGGACCGACGGCGCGGGTCAAGAAGTTTTCGTGGAATTGGTACTCAATTCTGTGCCGAAGACCTGTCACTCGTGGCTCCAAACGGAGATACTCCAAGCCATCTGCTCCCTCACAACGCCGCCCTAAACTCATGCTCGCCCGCCGAATCATCCCCTGTCTTGACGTCCACGCCGGCCGTGTCGTCAAAGGGACCAACTTTCTCAATCTGCGAGATGCCGGCGATCCCGTGGAAGTCGCGCGCCGGTACGAACAAGAAGGTGCCGACGAGCTGGTTTTCCTCGACATCACCGCGTCGCATGAAGGACGCGACATCATTCTCGACGTCGTTCGCCGGACCGCCGAGGTGATTTTCATGCCCCTGACCGTCGGTGGCGGGATCCGCAATGTCGATGACATTCGACAGTTGCTGCAGGCCGGCTGTGACAAGGTCTCGATCAACTCCACCGCAGTGCGCAATCCCGAGTTCATCCGGGAGGCGGCCCTGAAATTCGGCAGCCAGTGCATTGTGGTGAATATCGACCCGAAACGAGTCGACCGCAACGGGTCGGAGTTCTGGGAGGTCTTTATTAATGGGGGCCGGGTCCCTACCGGACTGGAAGCGGTGGAATGGGCCCGCAGAGTCGAAGAGCTGGGGGCGGGCGAGATTGTGTTGACCTCCATGGACGCCGACGGCACCCGCGATGGTTACGACATCGAAATCACTTGCGCTGTGTCGCGCGCGGTCAAGATACCCGTGGTCGCCAGCGGGGGTGCCGGTTCGCCCGAACACCTCTTCACCGCGCTCACTGCTGGCGGAGCCAGCGCGGCACTCGCCGCCAGCATCTTTCATTACGGACAATACACCATTCCCGAAACCAAACGGTACTTGGCCGACCGTGGTGTCCCCGTGCGGCTGACGTAGGCCTTTCTCGCAATTCCGATTCCACTTTGCGGCAGCCATGTTTCTGTCAAGCCGTCTGACACGATTCGCGGCGGATTCGACTTCGTCGCCACGAAACAAAGACCGCGCCAGGTTTCCGAATCACAGAGCCGCCTTGCGACTTCCGAACCCCTCCCGTATCCTATAGGAAAGCGCTTACCCGACCAGCGGAGTGAGACCAACGATGCTTCGGATTCTGAGTTCTCCCAAACGGATGTGTGATGGAATCACACGCCGCGATCTGCTGCAAATCGGAGGCCTGGGTGCCTGCGGGTTGGGGCTGTCGGACTTGCTCTCACGCGAGTCGGTCGCGAACGAAGGGGCGCAGCCGGTTGGATTCGGCCGGGCGAAGAACTGCATTCTGATTTACCTTTACGGAGCGCCGAGCCAGCTCGAAACGTTTGACATGAAGCCGGACGCGCCGATCGAGATTCGGGGCACAATGCGGCCGATTCCTTCGGCCCTTCCCGGCCTCGACGTCTGCGAGCATCTCCCTCAGATCTCGAAGATGACCGATCGCATCACCGTCGTGCGGTCGATCACGCACCCCTTCCCGATTCACGGGGTCGCGTTCGCCACAACCGGTATCCCCGCGATCGATGTGGCGATGGAGTTGTTGCCCAACGACGCCCGACACCATCCCTATTTCGGATCGGTGCTGCAATATCTCGATCAGCAGAACCCGGCGATCCGGCGGACGGATGTTCCGCAAAACGTCGCGCTCCCGTTCCCGTTTTCGAGCCAGCGCGTTGGCGAGGTCTCGCGAGCCGGCCCCTACGCTTCGTTTCTGGGTTCGACCTACAACCCCACCTGGACGGAGTTCGTCGGGAAATCATCGGGAACCGTTCAGAAGACTCTGCGCGACATGAAGGTCGACGTTCCCGATCCGTACGTCGGGTGCCAGCGCGACAGTCATTTCCGCTTCTCGGCGGCGAACCCACTGCCTGAGCTGACGCTCGATCGACTCGATCGTCGGCGGACGTTGCTGACACAATTCGACGATTGCCGGCGGGAGTTTGAAACATCGCGTGACGGAGCGACGCTGTCGCGCTACCAGCAGCTCGCATTTTCGATGCTGACTTCCCCCAAAGTGACCGAGGCGCTCGACATTCGTCGGGAGCCAGAGGCGACACGCGATCTGTACGGCATGACGTTGTTCGGACAGGCGTGCCTCGGTGCCCGCCGAATGATTGAAGCCGGAACCCGTCTGGTCAGCGTCTTCTGGGATGAGTACGGCCTCGCAGGGGATGCGTGGGATACCCACTGGAATCACTATCCACGGATGACCGACCAGCTTTTGCCCCCGTTCGACAAAGGCTTTTCCGGGTTGATCCTTGACCTCGAACAGCGCGGCATGCTGGATGACACGCTGGTTGTTGTACTGAGCGATCACGGCCGGACACCAAAGCTCAACAGTGCCCAGGGGGGAGGGCGTGACCATTGGTCAACCGCATATTCCCTGGCATTTGCAGGCGGCGGAATCGCGCGCGGCAAGGTGGTCGGTGCGACCGACAAAGAGGCGGGAACCCCCACGGACCGCCCGGTCTCGCCGAAGGATCTGCTGGCGACGATGTACCACCTGCTGGGTTACGACCCACACACCCGGATCCCCGACCGGTCGGGTCAACTGGTCCCCCTGGTGCCCGAGAACTGCGACATTGTGCCGGAGATGCTGGCGTAGTATGCGAAGGTCGCGGGACAATCTTTCGGTAGCACGATGTCTCTGCGCCGCTTGTTGAATTGGCTCGCGGCGCTCTTGGTGCTCAAGGTCACGATCGCGGTCGTGTTGAAGTATCGGGACTATCTGCCGCCGAATTTCAATTCCGACTTTCTTCAAGGTCGGGAGTCGTACTTTTTCGACAGTTACCAGTGGGCATTCTATCCGCACATCGCGGCCGGCCCGCTGACTCTGATTTTCGGACTGCTGCTGATCAATGAGCGGATGCGAGTTCGATTCCCGAAGTCGCATCGCGTTTTGGGACGGGCTCAGCTCCTGCTGGTGCTGTTCGTGGTCGCACCGAGCGGACTCTGGATGGCGTATCGGGCGGCGGCGGGACCAGCCGCCGGCCTCGGCTTCGCTTCCCTGGCACTCGCCACGGGGTTGTTCGCCTTTCTGGGTTGGCGAACGGCGGTCCGGCGGCGGTTCGCGGAGCATCGGCGCTGGATGGGACGTTGTTTTGTGGCGTTGTGTTCGACCGTAGTTCTGCGACTGATCGCTGGTTTGGCTGACGTCGCGCGAGTCGACGCCGCCTGGATCGACGTTTTTGCCGCCTGGGGCAGTTGGCTGCTGCCGCTGGCGGCGTTTGAATTATTCCGTGTGGCACCGCGGTTCTTAGACGCATCGACTCAAAACAAAGCCGGTGACCGATCCTACTTCTTCGGATAACTAATCTTCGTCGTCCCAATCTTGCCATTGAACTTGAACGGGGCCAGGTCGTAGTAGTCGAGCGAGACCGGTGAGCCGAGGTCACTTCCCAGGTCGAGGCAGTCGTTGGTGGCGAAGTGTGTGCCGGCGGTGACGGGAACGGTTCCCTCCGCGACAACTTTGCCATTGATCTTCAGTGTGATGTCCAACGGGCCGCCGACCCGGCCGGTCAACTTCGAGACAACCTCGAGTTGTGCTTTGCCAACCGGGAGTTTCTCTTTCGCCCGAATCTTGATCCGGTCGACTTCGAAAATGTTGTACTCGTAACAGAGGATTCCGTCTTTGACGTAACAGGTCAGCCCCCCCGCGAAGCCGGCGAGCGAGTAGAGGACCCCGTTGGCGTTCTCGGGAACCTCAAGTTCCATGCTGACGGTGCTGTTGAACTTCCCCAGTTTGGGCGCGGCGGACTCGGGCATGCGGGTCATCGGCCCGGTGAACGTCCACTCCGTGTACGGAGCCGAGGGAGCGTCTTCCGGGTGATACAACCCCGTCGACCACAGGCCGCCACCAATCGGCAGGTTTTTGTTCTTCGTCGATTCGATCAGGAACAGGTTCTTCATCTGGGCGAGTTTTTCGGGCATCTGATCCGCGAGATCGTCCGCCTGACTCCAGTCCTTCTCCAGGTTGTACAACTCCCATTTGTCTTTCTCGGGCGACCATTCCTGGATCCCCTTGGGAATCCCGGTAATCCATGGTTCGCGCGGACCGAACGCGCAGGCGTACCAGCCGTCGTGATAAATCCCCCGGCTCGCCATGATGTCGAAAAACTGGGTCTTCCGCCGCCCCTTGGCCTTCGCGTCGGCGAATGTGTACGCCATGCTGATGCCGTCGAATGAGTCTTGCGGAACTCCGTTCACAAT
Organism: Planctomicrobium piriforme; assembly: GCA_945860955.1. Lineage (GTDB taxonomy): Bacteria > Planctomycetota > Planctomycetia > Planctomycetales > Planctomycetaceae > UBA10511. The sequence goes on along the minus strand of CAMATH010000015.1, from coordinate 71,202 downwards.
CTGCGGCGGCGTGATTTTGGTGAGTTCATAGATTGTCGGCACGACATCGATGACGTGGTGCAGTTGCGCACGCGGCATGGCGTTGGCGGCAATGCCCTTGGGCCACGCGACCGCCAGGGGCTGACGTGTGCCGCCGAAGTGCGCGCCAACCAGTTTCGTCGACTTGTAAGGAGTGCTGCCGGCCCAGGCCCAGCCGGCGTGGTACATGTTGTCCGTCTTCGGCGATCCGAGCACATCGAGTCCGCCCAGTTCATCGAGCGCCTTGATGTGCTGCGAAATCTTGGTCGTAATTCCATTCTGCGCGAGCTGCTCGCTGATCGTGCCGTTCTGTCCTTCGGCCGACGATCCATTGTCGCCCCAAATGTAGAAAATCAGGGTATTGTCGAGCTTCCCTTGCCGTTCGATCTCGTCGATCACCCGGCCCGCGTTGTAGTCGGCGTGTTCGGTGAAACCAGCGAAGACTTCCATCAGGCGGCGTTGAAACGGCTTTTCGTCTTCGGGGATCGAATCCCAAGAGGCCATGGATGCGGGACGGGGAGTGAGCTTCGCGTCCTGCGGAGTCCAGCCAAGTTCTTTTTGGCGGGCGAACGCCCGTTCGCGGTACTTGTCCCAACCGTCGTCGAATTTCCCCTTGTACTTGTCGGCCCACTCCTTCATCACCTGGTGCGGACCGTGCGACGCTCCCGGTGCCCAGTACATCAGAAACGGTTTGTCCGGCGCGTAGGCCCGCTGTTCGCGAAGCCACTGGATCGCATCCTCGGCGATATCTTCGGTGAGGTGGTACCCTTTGCGTTCGATTTCGTGCGGATTGACCGGGGAGGTGTTGCGGATCATGGCCGGCTCGTACTGTGACGCTTCTCCCGCGAGGAAACCGTAGAAGTACTCGAAGCCATAGCCGGTCGGCCAAAATTCGAACGGTCCTTTGGACGTGATGTGTTCCTCGGGCGTGTTGTGCCACTTGCCCCAGGCCCCGGTGTTGTAACCGTAGTCCTTGAGAACCTCGGCGACCGTGGCCGACGACTTGGGGATGGTGCCGCTAAAGCCGTCGAAATCGTTGGCGAGTGCGGTGATCTGGCCGTTACCGACGCGGGTATGGTTTCGCCCGGTGAGTAGCGCGGCGCGGGTAGGGGAACACATCGCGGTGGAGTGAAAGCGGTTGTATGAGACCCCCGACTTGGCCACACGACTCAAGGTCGGCGTGTTGATTTCGCCGCCGTAGGTCGACGGGGTGCCGGGGCCGACGTCATCCATCAGGATGATCAGGATGTTTGGAGCGCCGTCGGCGAGCCGTTTCGGTTCGACCCGTTTCTTGTAGACAGAATCCTTGATCGTCAGTCCTGGGGTGGAGGCGGACGGTGTCGGTGGGAACGGGAGGATCGACCCATCCACCACTGGCGATGGTCCCGTCCCTGCACGCCCCGCCCCTTCAGGAGGAAACGCCGTGCTGTACGGTGCGAACGCGAAAAACCAGCCCAGAACAGCACCGGCAGCCGCAATGGACGGGGAACCAGAGATCTCGCACGCATGTTGAGGTGTCCGAAAAAAGTGAACTGGTTGACTTCCAAAGCGGCAGCGGTTCGTCACGGTCGCTACTCATTCCGGTCCGCTCCACCCGACCGTATTCCCAAAGCCAATGACCCAGCAACTCGTTAGGTGAACGTTCCGCTTCCGAGGCGAACGGTGTAACTACAAGAACTCCATGGATCAACTCATAACAGTAGTCATCGTCAAAACTTTGGACGGCATCGTATTCTTCAGGAGTCATCGACACGCCGGCGGACCCCAAGCCAAGCCGGGGAATCGCGGGTATTTCAGCGATGCTCATGACTCGCCTCAAACAGAGCGTTCGAAAACAGGGACGACCGTGTCCATGCCATCATAGGGGCATGGAAAATGTGACGACAAGGCGGTCGATCCGACGGGGAACCAGCCGCTACCCTGCGATCACTTCAACTCGACCGTCATCTTCTCGATCTTTCCATTGAATCGGAACGGCGCGCGGTCGTAATAGTCGAGCGAAACCGGTGAGCCGAGGTCGACGCCGACGTCGAGTGTTTCGCTCGCTGTGAACGCGCCGGGAACCGTCCGTTTCACCGTGGTGCGCCCGACCTCCTGGCCGTCGACTTTCAACACGACTTCCGCAGCGGCCCCCGGTTTGGCAATCGTCTCATCGACTTCAATCTGATGTTTCCCCGCCGCGAGTCTGCCGGCACTTTTCGCGAACGTGCGTTCGATGATCAGCATGTTGTATTCGTAGACCAGTTGTCCCTGGTCGAGATACACGCTGATGCCGCCGCTCGCTCCCCCCAAAGCGTAGAGTACGCCGGTCGCGTTGTCGCCGACGTCGACCGAGAGTGTCACATGCGTACTCCGTTTTCCCAGGCCGGGTGCCGAGAACTCGGGCATCCGAGTCGTCGTGTCGTCGAACCGCCACGATTTGTAGGGGCTGGTGATAATGTCCTCGGGATGAAACCGGGTCCACAACCCGCCGCCGATCGGCAGCGCCTTGTTCGCCTTCGCCTCGGCGAGAAACAGCTCCTTCAGTTTCGCGAGTCGTTCGGGCTCTTTGGCCGCCAAGTCGACCGCCTGCGAAAAGTCCTTCGTCAGGTCGTACAACTCCCACACATCGGTATTGGGATCCCAGGCTTTGAGCCGAGCCCCGGTGCTGGGGGTGTCCCAGGGGACGAACGGACCGAATGTGCCGGCGAACCAACCGTCATGATAGATTCCCCGGCTCGCGTTGTTCTCAAAGTACTGGGTCTTCTTCTTTCCCGCCGCTTTGGCGTCGGCAAAGGAATAGGCCATGCTCACGCCGTCGATTGGATCCTGGGCGAACCCATTCACTTCCGCAGGCTGTTTGACGCCAATCACTTCATACAGCGTGGGGGCGATGTCGTTGACGTGGTGGAATTGAGAGCGGGGCTTCGCGTCCGGTTTGATACCCTTGGGCCACGAAATCACCAGGGGATTGCGGGTGCCGCCGAAGTGGGCGGCGACCAGTTTGGTCGAACGGAAGGGGGTGCTACCGGCCCAGGCCCAGCCAGCGTGGTACATGTTGTCGACCTTGGGGCCACCCAGCGCCGGCAGACCGCCGACCGTGTCGAGGGCCGCGAGCTGCTGTTCGATTGTGTTCGCGACGTTGTTCTGCGCGAGCAACTCACTGACGCTTCCCTTCTGCCCCTCGGCGCTCGAACCATTGTCGCCCCAGATGTAGAGGACGATGGTGTTGTCGCGCAGCCCGAGTTCCTCCAGACCGTCGACCAGCTTGCCGACCTGTGTGTCGGTGTGTTCAACAAACCCGGCGTAGACTTCCATCAGGCGGCGCTGGAAGGCTCTTTCGGATTCGGGAATGCTGTCCCACGACGCCATCGTGGCATCGCGAGGTGTGAGCTTTGTTTCTGCGGGGATAGTCCCCAGACGTTTTTGATTCGCGAAGACCCGTTCGCGGTACTTGTCCCAGCCGTCGTCGAATTTCCCTTTATATTTGTCGGCCCACTCGGGAAAGATATGGTGCGGACCGTGGACCGCGCCCGGTGCCCAGTACATCAGAAACGGCTTGTCGGGAGTGAACGCCTGATGACGCTTGAGCCACGAGAGCGCCTTGTCGGTCATGTCTTCGGTGAGATGGTACTTCTCGCTGTGTGGCGGCTCGATCGGATTGAGATTCTCATACAACCGAGGCTCCCATTGCGACGTCTCGCCCGCCAGAAACCCGTAGAAGTAGTCGAATCCGTGTCCGGTCGGCCAGCGGTCGAACGGACCCATTGTGGTCGTTTCATTGGCGGGGGTGTTGTGCCATTTGCCAAACGCCGCCGACTTGTAACCGTAATGATGCAGCGTCTCAGCGATCGTCGCCGACGTCTTGGGGATGATTCCGGTGTAGCCGTCAAAGTCCGAGGCGCGCTCGGCGATCGTGCCGTTGCCGACGCGATGGTGATTCCGGCCGGTCAAGAGCGCCGCCCGGGTGGGAGAGCAGATCGACGTGGTATGGAACGCGTTGTAGCTGATTCCCGAGTCGCGGAGACGGGTCATCGTCGGGGTGTGGACCTCTCCACCGAACGTGTCCGAGATGCCGAATCCAACGTCGTCGATCAAGACGATCAACACATTGGGTGCGCCGGGCTTCAGCCGATTGGGCGCGACCCGCCACTTCATCTTCGAATCCCGCACCGAGGTGCCGGCCAGGCTGGCTGTCGGAGTCGGGGGGAATGGCAAGACGCTGCCATCGTTTTGAGCGGCGGCCGGTTTTTCCTGGGCGGCCGCGAAACCACCGGAATAATGCGCGGTCGTCGCACCCAGCAGCGCGGCACAGGCGACGAGTGCCAGGGGAGGAATCGACTTCTTCATGAGATCTTGGCAGTGAACATGGGGTTTCGGCTGGAATCCCCAGTATAGGAAATGCGAAGCGTATGGTCTTGTACCCGGAATACGTTCCCTGCGGAAGGATCGCAATGGTCATCAAGCGGGAACAGAAGGCTGGGTAACTCGGGAAACGCACAGGGAGCTGACGCTCCCCGCTAGCCCGTTCAGGTAATGGGGTTTGCTGCGGCCCGAAAAATCTCAAAAAACAATCTGGGCAATCTGGTGCGACTCAAGCGGTCCTGCCGGTATTGCCGATAAATCGGGAAGAGCCGATTGTGCCGGTAATACGGGGGTATTGCCGGCGGATCATAACTAACCCTCCGCCGGCGTCCGGCACAACGGTTCCCCAGCTCAGGAGACTATCACGTGCCGAGCCTGTTGCACTCGAATCGCCCCCTGCGGCCACTCGCCCTCTGCTGCGGGGCAGTGTTGCTGACGACCGTGGCGACGTTTTTCCCGCTGGCGGCGGCGTCAAAAGCGCCGGCCAAAGGGCAGTCAAGATCCAACGAAGTGGGGAAAAAGGCGAACGCCATCCCTTTCAGTGCCAAACCCGACAAGGTGGTTCCAGCCAACTCAACGGCGGACGGGGACGAGGCGGAAGAGGAATTCAGTCTGCCCCCGACGGGTGGCGACTCGCAGCGAATTCGGCTGAATTACCTGCGGTCAACCTGGAAAAAGGTCCTGACAGACGTCGCCAAGTCGATGGACAAAGACCTGGTGGCTGACGAACTTCCCGCCAAGGCCTACAGTCGCCTGGATCGGACGCAACATTCTCCGGAAGAGGCGCTGCGGATCCTGAATCGCGACCTGGCTGCTTTTGGTCAGAAACTGGTGGTCAAGGGAGACTACCTGGTCGTGATCAGCGTCAAACAGCAGCGCATGGACTACAGCCCCGCGGTGATTCGCGGCGAGCATTACGAACAGCAACGAAGGGACGCGGAAGCGTACTACGCGGAACAAGAACGAGCCCGGGCGGAGGAAGAACAATCCCGGCCCGTCGCCGCGAAACGACGCCGCGCCCCCGCTCGCGAACAGGCCGAATGGATTCCTGAAGAGGAAGAAGAGGTCGAAGCTCCCCGGCGGCTCCCCGCCCGGTCGCAGCGCGGCGTGCGGACAGCATCGGCGGATGAAGAAGACGAACCGGTCGCGAAGCCCGCCAAGAGACCAGCGAAACCCTACGCCGACGAGCCGGCCGTTGAAGAAGCTGCTGAGACCGAGATTCGGCTGAAGAACCGCGACGTTCGCAGCGTGGAACGGATCATGTTGAAGGCGTTCAAGAACCAGACGCAGAAGTTGTCACGCGGACCGGGAGATCTGGAAGGATTCGCCGTCTACACCCCGGCGGATGACAGTGGTGCGGCCCGTCGCTTGCGATTCAAGATTGGAATCGACGAAGAACGGAATTCGTTGCTGGTGGAAGCGTCGCCCAAAGAAACCCAGTCGGTGCAGAAGCTGGTGCGGGCGCTCGACAAGCTCCCTCCGGGTGAGGATGGTGCCGTTCGGGCGGTCTCTTCGAAAAAGGCGACCACGCCACTCGCGAAGGGCTTGCAGTCGGAGCTCGAACGACTGGCACTGGCGACGAAGATGGAACTCGCCCAGGCGCGGGGAGCGGCGGCTGATGACGACGCGGAAGAAGATGGCGAAGAATCGCCGGCGCGTGGTGGTCGCGGCGCGGGGAACAACATGCGTGCCCCGCAAGCCTCGGGAGTCGTTCCGGGGCTGGGAATGCCGTTGCCCCAGGGCCTGCAAGGGAGCTTGAAGGGAGAAGTCTCGATCGAAGCGGTCCCCGATCTCAATCTGTTCATCATCCGCGGCAACGAAAAAGATGTCGAAACGGTGATGAGCATTCTGAAAGAGATTGAGAAGATGAGCGAGGCCGCCGCGCCCCAGGTGCGGATGGCGATTGTCGAACACTTGAACGCCGAATCGGTGGCGGGACTGCTGACGTCGATCTACGAACGGGTCGCTCCGACACGGTCGGGGCGGACCACAGGTCAGGGACAGGCGGGGGCATCCCATGTCGCGGTATTCCCCATCGCCCGGCCGAACGCCCTGATGATCGTCGCCCCCCAAGCCGACATGCAGGCGATTCTCGAACTGCTTGAGTCCCTGGATCAGCCGACCGACCCGAAGATGGAATTCAAAGTCTTCATGTTGAAGCACGCGGTTCCCGCTCAGGTTGTTGAGAAGATCGAAAAACTGTACCCGGTGGGACAGACCGGAACCGCCGGCGGAGCGGCGGGTGGCGCGGGCGCCAACAACGCCAACACGACCGCCATTGCGCTTTCGCCGCGGGTGGTTGTGGTTCCCGACGCCCGGACCAACTCGGTGATCATTCAGGCCCGTCCTCGAGACATGGCCGAAGTCGCGCTGGTGATCAAACAGCTCGACACCACAGAGATCGAGTCGGTCAATCAGTTGCGGATTTTCCCCCTGAAGAACGCGACCGCCGATGACCTCGCCACGACCATGCAGCAGGCGCTGCTCAGCGTGTTGTCGCCAGCCCGTGTCAACCAGACACAACAAGGACAAGGGGGCGCTGGGCAATTCGGTGGTGGCGGTGCCGGCGGTGCCAACCAGCAGATCCAGAACGAAGATCTGCGGGACGTAAAGAGTGCGATTCTCGAATTCGTCGACGCGGCCGGCAAGAAGGAACGCGCCATGCGGTCGGGACTCGTATCCGATATCCGCATCAGCCCCGACGCCCGGACCAACAGCATCGTCGTCACCGCTCCGCCCGAGAGCATTCCCTTGATCGAATCGTTGATCAAACGACTCGACAAGCCCTCGGGAGCGGTCGCCGAGATCAAGGTGTTCCCATTGTCGAACGCAGACGCCTCGGGCATGGTCTCATTGCTCGAAGGCTTGTTCTCGAACCAGAACCAGCGTCAACGCCAGGGGGGAAACCAGGCGTTGGGTGGCGGGCTGCTGCTCGCCGGCACCGACGACCCCAGCAGCACGCTGATTCCTCTCAAGTTCTCGGTCGACACCCGCACCAACAGCATCATCGCGATCGGTGGTGCCGAGGCGCTGCAAGTGGTGCATGCCGTGCTGCTGTCACTCGATGCCAGCGACGTCCGTCAGCGCCAGAACCGCGTTTACGCCTTGCGAAACAGCCCGGCGGCCGACGTCGCGAACGCGATTCAGCAGTTCCTGAACTCGCGTCGGCAGATCGACCAGCAGGATCCCGCCCTCACCAGCGCGTTTGACCAGTTCGACCGCGAAGTGGTGGTGGTTCCCGAACCGGTCGGCAACAAGCTGCTAATCAGCGCCACGCCGCGGTACTTCAACGACATCATTCAGATGGTTCAGGAACTGGACCAGGTACCCAAGCAAGTGGTCATCCAGGCCCTGCTCGTGGAAGTCGAACTGTCGAGCAACGACGAATGGGGTGTGGAACTGGGCCTGCAGGATAAGCTCCTGTTCAGCCGCAGTGCGATCACGGAACTCGTGCAGGTACCGATCACGAACACCTCGCCGAACGGTGTCGCGACGACGACGCAGACGATTGTGTCGCAAAGTTCGACCCCCGGCTACAACTTCAACAACCAGCCGCTGGGGAACAACACCTCACCGACAATCAACGCCTCGCGACTCGCCAGTCAAGGGCTGACAAGCCTGGGTGTGGGCCGAATCAACAGTGATCTGGGCTATGGTGGCTTGGTATTGGCCGCCGGCTCGGAAAGCGTCAACGTCCTGCTGCGGGCTCTGGCGGTGCGACGCCGGATCGACGTTCTCAGTCGACCGCAAATTCAAGCGCTCGACAACCAGCTCGCCACAATTCAAGTGGGCCAGGAAGTTCCCCGCGTGAACAGCTTCACGATCAACCAGCAGACCGGTAACGCGACGCCGCTCGTGCAGCCGCGTAACGTCGGCATCATTCTGGAAGTGATTCCCCGCATCAGCCCCGAGGGGATGGTGGTGATGGAAGTCGCCGCCCGTAAAGACGCGTTGAATCCGAAGGGGATTCCGCTGTTCACGAACCCCGACGGCAGTACCGTCAGTTCGCCAATCATTGACACGACAAACGCCCAGACATCGGTCATCGTGCGAACCGGCCAGACGATTGTTTTGGGCGGTATGATCACCAGCACGAACACCAGTGAAGAACGAAAGGTTCCCTTGCTGGGAGACATCCCGTTCCTGGGTCAGCTCTTTCGGCAGGACACCAAGACAACCCGCCGGACCGAACTGCTGATCTTCCTGACGCCCCGCATCATCCGGAACGAAGAAGAGGCCGAGATGGTCAAGGAGATCGAAACGCAGCGGATCAACTTCATCGAATGTGAGGCGGAATCGGTTCACGGACCGTTGTTCGGAGTTCCCGAGGAATTCACCGGATTCCCCACATCGACGGGGTTGTCAACGGGCGGAACGTCGTACGGGATGCCACCGGCCGCCGGCTCGTACCAGCCGTCGAATCCGTCGCAGCCGACCCGCCGGGGGGCACCCATGATTCCTCCCCCGCCCGAACCAGACGATCTGATCAACGACGGCGAGATCAGGGCACCCCGTCCCCGGCCGGGCGCGAAACGGAGCGGGAACGAACTGAAGCCAAAGTTTGAAACCAAGGTCACGCTGGCGGAAGCCCCCGAGGTCTCGCTCGAAGACGTCGAAGAGTTCGCCGACTACGAGATCACGCCGGTCGCGAAATCTCCCAAGAGGTTGAAGGTCGTGGCGTCGGACGATGAGATGGAAGAGGTCGTTCCGAAATCGAAGGCCCGCCGGTCGGTCCGGTAACGGTCCGGTTCAGGTGAATGATTAGCAACGAAACGCCACAAGGCGCAACGTCGCCCAGGTAGGACGGGTCTCTGACCCGTCCGCCCAAAAAAACGGCGGCTGGTTGATCCGCCGCACAACGGGTCAGAGACCCGTCGTACAGCGGCCTGTGGCCTATCGCTTCGAAGCTTGTCGTTGACAATTGACGACTCTGGTTGCCTCCGCGTTTCGTTCGTTCCACTCCAACACCGTCAGGATGACGTGCGATGAGAACACTTGTGAAACTCTCGATGATTCGCCTGGCGCTGCTGGCGGGACTCGTCGGCATGTTGGGTGGAAACGCCGGTTGCGTCTCGATGGAGAGTCTCAAGCTGGGGAAGGACAGCGTTCCGGTCTCCGGTGACAAGAATCCCGTCGTTCAGATTCTGCCGATCTGGCAACCGGGCGAAGGGCCGGGAATCGACGGCAAGACCACGCGCGGGTTTCTCGGTCAGATCTACTTCTTCACAGCGAACAGCGCCGTCGCCTCAAAGGTGAACGGCGAGGTCTGGTTCTACCTGTTTGACGACCAGGGGACCGACGAAGAACAGGTCAAGCCGCTGCACCAGTTCCAATACAAGGCAGAACACTGGACGCTGCTGGGTGAGCAAGGCAAGCTCGGACAGGTCTATTCCGTGTTTATTCCTTACACCCGCCCGGGCTTCCACAAAGCGCAATGTGGATTGCGTGTGAAGTACATCCCACAGCGGGGATTGCCGGTCCATTCGGAAATGGCCTACATGGGCCTGCCCGGACGGAAGACAAAAGCCGAGGCGGCGGCCGGCCGGGGTGGCTTGCGTGGCCCGGCGGTTGACGCGGTCGATTCCGACGGTGAATTCGATGACTCCACCGAAGATTCCTCCGCCGAGTTCGATGGAGCCTGCGTTCGTCCTTTCGGAAAGTCGATCACACGCAAGGGGTCAAAAGGAGACGCCTCGGCCACGCTCGCGAAGCGGCTGGAGTCAATTGACTTGACGGCAATGCAAAATCCGAAGCGTCGCCCGACCGGCTCTCCGCTGGACGACACCGAGCGCGAACGCATTGTGCGTGAGATGCGTGCCCGGGGCGAGGCGTTTTCGATTCCCGGCGAAGAGGAGTCAGAACCGCCGAAAATGGCCCGGACCAGTCGCGGCCGACGCGTCGTACAGGCAAATTATGAAGAAGAGACGGACGAGGCGAATGACGGGGCAGACGACGATGAAGTCGAAAGCAGCTACCGGCGACGACCTTCAGTCCGGGACGCGAGCGCTCAACGTCGCCAGGGTCGCCATGTTCCCGCGGCGGTATTGGCAAGTTCTTTGGAACCAGTGGAAGAGGAAGCCGACTCCAGCTTCGATGAGGAGTAGAGTGGTGTTTTGACCACTTCAGAGACTTACCAGTGACTACCGAGGGGAGTAGAATACCCTCAACGCGGAAATCTAACCGCAGTTCCCACGGGTGCGCGATGCCAAAGTTCAAGCCTCGGTTTTTATTGTGCTGTGTGTTGGCGCTGGTCGGCGGCGCGTTGTTCGCGTCGGCGGCACACGCGCAGGGTCAGGGTCAGTCATCGAGCATGTTCGGCGCGAACAGTCCCACAAACGGTGCCAACGGCCGCAATACCGCTTCGACTCCGAGCAACGGGGGAGCGGCGGGTCAGATGGGAAATGGCGGGCTATCGGCGGCGGGGCTGCAGAATCCCGCGGCCGCCTTGGGCAACGGACTGAACCCGCAAGCCAGCGGCTTCGTCGGCATGCGCAACGCAGGCCAGGGTCAGGGTGCCAACGGCCGGACAGGTGCCAATGGACGGAACGGCGCCAACAACCGCAACGGACAGCAGGGGCAATTCGGTCAACAGGGTCAATTTGGCCAGCAGGGTCAGTTCGGCCAGAACCGCAACCAGCAGAATCGCAATCGCAATAACCAGGGCCAAAACGGCCAAGGGCAGAATTTCAACGCGAACGACACGCAGCAAAACCTGCGGCAAATCAAGCCGTCGTTGAAGGTCGGTTTCGACCATCCCGCGCCGCGCGTCGAACTCGCCCAATCGAAGCTCTCGTTACGCATCGATAAATTGTCGACACGCAAGGAGTTTCAGGGAATCGCGATGTCGACCGAAGGAGACACCGTGATCCTGACGGGCGAAGTGAAAGACGCCGCGACAAAACGGCTGCTGGGCCGGATGGCGGCGCTCGATCCGTCGATCACGTCGATTCGCAATGAGCTGACATATCCGGGCGAAGCGGATGTCGTTGTGGAAGACGAAGAATAGACTTCGACGACAGCGGCTGGTCCGAATTCACGCGGTGGCAATCAACCCATCTCGCACTGCCAGCGGGAAATTGTTTGACGCGGGGAGGGAAGCGCTCGTTCCAAAACCGCCGACGGTTTGTCGAGAACGACGCACCGCGACGGGTGAGTCCCCGTCCATAAACCACCACGTCGCTTGCGACATCACGTCGCGACGTTGAACCGCCGGTTCTTTTGTGGAAACCAGAAATAAAGACGGTGGCCTACTTCCGGAATTCCAACCCCGGATCGTTGTCGTCTCCACCCAGCATCGTGAAGTGGAACGCATCATCGGAAGGAGACGTGAGCCGGGCGACCATCACGCCACCCCCGGCGGGTTGCAGCGCCAGCGAGTCTCCGTCCAGCGAATAGCTCCCATTCACCGTTTCGGTCTTCCCGCCCCGTGCATAGGTCCACTGAAAGAGGCTGTCGGCGGTGAGGGTCAGGTGGTATTCCTCCCCCCGGCTTCCGTCCGCCTTCCACTCCCCAAGAATCTGTTCCGGAGCGATGACGACCGCAGGGGTCTTGGCGTCGGCGGTTACGGTGGTAGAAGGAGTCACGCCGGCGGGAGTGGCGGTCCCTGCGAGCATCGCGATGTACTGCTTGACGACGGCATCATTCGGTGTCAGTTCGAGAGTCTGTTTGAATTGCCGCAACGCCGCGTCGTTGTGTCCCTGTGTCAGGTAATGGTACGCCAGCAGGAAGTGCCCCTCGGGCAGTTGGACGTTCTGTTTCATCCAGGTTTCGAGCGCGCGCAATTGGTCGGTATAGACGCTGACCGAGGGATACAGCCCGACGAGCGTCGTCCAATCCCAACCCGGCCCGACCGCCAAGACGGCGTAGACTCCTGCCGAGGCGTCGCGGTACTTTCCCTGCGCGAACAGCACCAGGGACCGGAATTCGTGAACCGCCGCGTCGTTTGGCAGAGATTTCAGCGATTCATTGACCTGTGTGAGAGCGGCATCAAGGTCGCCTGAAAAAAACGCGTTCCGAGCCGCTTCAAACTCCGCTTCGCCCGGTGCAGGGGGGCCTGGCAGGAGTGCCGCGTCGTCTGGTGTTTCGTCACCAACCGGCTGTCCTAACGCGTCGGACGAATCGCGATCCGATGAAACGTCCCCCAAAGGATCGGCGTACGACACAATGCCGTCTCCGTCGTCGCCAACCGTCACGAATGGATTCAGGTAACCGCCGTAGTAGCCGAATCGATTGGCGATTCGGTATCGGCCCCACAGCGCGGTTCCCGCGATCAGTGCGCCCGGGTGGTCACTCCAGACGTGATTCGCCGCCACGTTCCAGTTGCCATGCCAGGTGCCGTGGTACCAGTCACCGTGTGGATTGACGCGAATTCCGCTGGCATTCAGGCGGGCATTCGCGTCCGTTCCCTGGAATCGATTGCCGCCCAATGCGGTTCCCTGTCCGACTCCTGCGCGCGGCGCGGTTCCATCGAAGCGAACCCCCCCGCTGAACGAGTTGCCCATGGTCGAGCGTTGGAAGTTTGGTGATCGGGATGGGGAAGGAGCCAGTCCCCCCGCAGGTCGAAATCCGTTACCAGATGGGCTCAACCCAGCTCCCGAGGAGCGCAGCCCCGCTCCTCCACCAAAGTCCCCTCCTCCTCGAATCCCACCACCACCTGCACCTCCACGGAACCCGCCGCCGCCACGGCCAGCCTGAGAGCTGGCGCTCGTCGCCGTCAGTAACAGAACGGCAACCGAACAGCAGGCAATCCAACGGGCGGGGGAGTACATCGCGCGATCCTGAGTGGTGTCTTGTCACCGCTGGTGGAAACTCTACCCAGCTCGGTGGAAAATGCGACGTCGAGACAGAGCCGCGCCCGTCAGGAAGCGGTCGACGGTTCTCGCTAACTCACGGGCACGGTTCCGCGAAAATTCGCGTCTTAAAGCCGGGAGGGGAAAAATCCGCTCGGTCAATACTAGCTGCGTTGCGCGGGATGCGCCAGCGACAACCACGCACCATCCTGCTGACTGCTGGCGACACATTGCTGAATGAAGTTCATCCCATCCACGCCATCCGCGACGTTCGGGTAAATCGTATCGAAGGAAGACACCGATTGTCCCGCGGCCCGTTTCGCCATGTCGTCATACGCGAACCGGTAGACGTTCGCGAACGCCTCGAAAAACGCCTCCGGGTGGCCCGACGGGAGTCGGCACGCCCCCTTGCCCAGGTCGTTCATCCAGGGAGCGTTGGGGTCGCGGGTATACAGCGCGTGCGGTTGTCCGTTCCGACGGAACGTCATGACGTTTGGTTCCTCCTGCCGCCATGCCAACGCGCCCTTTGTTCCATCGATCTCAATGAACAAATCGTTCTCGCGACCATGGGAAATCTGACTCGCGGTAACCGTTCCCAAAGCACCGTTGGTGAAGCGGATGACGGCGTGACCGTAATCGTCGAGCGCCCGCCCCGGTTCGAAAACCTTGAGGTTCGCCGACACCTTTTCCGGGAGCAATCCAGTCATGTAGCGGGCCAGATTGTAAGCGTGGGTGCCAATGTCACCAAAACAGCCGGCGGCCCCCGACTTTGTGGGATCGGTCCGCCAAGCGGCCTGTTTCTGTCCTGACGACTCCAGGCGACTGCGGAGCCAGCCCTGAATGTAGTTCGACCGGACAGCCTGAATCTCGCCCAGTTCCCCCGACTGGATCATTTGGCGGGCCTGGCGAACCAGGGGGTAGCCGGTGTAGTTGTGGCTGACCGCGAAGACCGCTCCCGTCTTCTTGACCAGCTCCAGCAGTTCTTCGGCCTGCGCGAGATCAAACGTCATCGGCTTGTCGCAAACGACGTTGAATCCGGCTTCGAGTGCCGCCTTGGCGATGGGGAAGTGCGTGTGGTTCGGCGTCGCCACGGTGACAAAATCGATCCGCTGGTCGGCCGGCAGGGCTTTTTCTTTTTCGATCATCTCGGTGACCGAACCGTACGCCCGATTGAAAGGGACGTCGTAATCGGGGGCCGAGTCCTTGGATTTTTGCGGGTCGGACGAAAACGCCCCCGCGACCAGTGCCGCGCGGTTATCGAGGACGGCGGCTGTCACATGGACGCGACCGATGAAAGCCCCCAGCCCCCCACCGACCAGAGCCATCCGCAGTTTTCGGTTGAGTGTTCCGTTCGTCGCCATCTTGGTGAGCCTCTCGAGTTGGGGATTTGCGTAATCTCAGAGCAGAATAATCCCCATCCGAAACATTCTCAACTGTCATAAATCCCGGCGATTTCACCAGAAAAACGTATCTAGTCCAATTAAACCGGCATGATTACACTGGTGGCGGGATGCGGCCGACGCTCCCTTGCACGGAGTTTCACGGTTCTCCCCGCGCCGCGAACCGTCAGAATTCGCGTTTCCCTTCGCCGTCGATTGAGATCAGAGGAGCGTTTTGATGCGAAAGTCGAACGAAAGCCGACTGCTGTGGATCTGTTTCGGACTGTTTGTCGGTGTGGCGATGGCCTGGATGTGGCCGCACGAACCCGCCTTCGCTACCAACTCGGACCGTGACCAGGATTTCGCCATCTTCACGGTGACGGTTGGCAACCAGGCTGCTGGTATCGCTGACCCGATCGATGGTGTCTTCATCCTTGACTTCCTCACCGGGCAGTTGCGGGGTGCGGTCCTCAATCGCGCGACCGGTCAGTTCACGTCGTTTTACTTGATCGACCTCACCAAGGAGTTCGGAATCACCGGGGGCGGAAAGCCGAAGTTTGCGGTCGCGACCGGTAACGGTCAGTTGAACAACCAGGGAGGGGTCAACCTCGCCTCGGGAGTGATCTATATTGCGGAAGCGACGACCGGCAAATGTCTGGCGTACACTTTCCCGTGGCAGGATGGCAACGCGCGCCCCACGGCTCCCTTGCCGCTCAAGCGGATTCACTTCTTCCAGTGGAAGGCCCCGAAAGAGTGAATGCAGAGTTGTAGAATGTGTGAAGGAACGTAGGACGGGTCACTGACCTTGTCGGCTAACGGGGCAACTAACCGCCCTGACTTGGTCTGACGGGTCAGAGTCCTTTGAATTGCCCGCGTTTTTTTCAACGATTTGTCATCATCGCGAGTCCACAACGCGTGATGTCGATCCACCCGGCAAACAAAAGCACACCGGAACGAGCCCTTTCCGAATCCGACAGCGCCAGGGGGCGCTCTACCCGGATTTTCGTAAAGCGCCGGGAATAACCAACCGAAAAATCACCCTTCCGGAATCAGTTTTAACTCCACCAGCCATTCCAGCGACTGTTTCTGCCAGGCATCCCACATCGGTCCTTTGTACCCATTGAGTCCGTGGCCCCCCGAAGGCAATTCGAGGTACTTCGAAGGAATCTTCTCCGCTCGCAGGGCATCGAACAGCATTTTGCTGTTTTCCGGGGGGACCGGTTTGTCATCCAGGGCGTGAGCCAGGAACATCGGGGGAGTCTGTTTGGTCACCTGCTTTTCATTGGAAAAGAGATCCACGAGTTCCGGCGTCGGATCCGTTCCCAGCAGGTTCTGTTTTGATCCCTGGTGGGTTTTCTCGCCCATCGTCACCACGGGATAAACCAGAATCGCAAAATCGGGTCGACAACTCACGCGATTGACCGGGTCGCTCGCTTTCTCGTCTCCGTCGTCGAAGTGCGTCGCCGCCGTGGAGGCCAAGTGTCCGCCAGCCGAAAATCCCATGATGCCGATGCGCGCGGGATTCAATCCCCATTCCTTCGCATTCACGCGAGCGGTTCGAATCGCCCGCTGCGCGTCTTTGAGCGGAACTGTGTGACGGCCGGCCGGCAACCGGTATTCCAGCACAATGCCCGAGATCCCCCGGCCATTCAGCCACTTGGCGATCTCGTGTCCCTCCGGCCCCGTGACCAGGCCGCCGTACCCGCCCCCGGGACAAATCACGACGGCCGCTCCATTCCCCGACTCGGCTGTGTGGACGGTGATCACCGCTTTGGCGAAATCCGCTTCGTCCTTTCCCGCTACGGGAGTCTCCTTCCATAGAGAAACTCGTAGTGGTTCAGCCGTTGAACAGGTTGTGGCGAGGAACAACAAAATCGCAGTCTGAGCGATTTTCATGGGCTGCACCAAGATCAGGGAGCGCGGGAGAAAGAGCTTCTACAAGATCCCGGCAGGTTATAGCGATTTCGCCCGGACCGCCAGCCACCGCCCAACGGCTCAATTCCTGTTTGCTCATCGCCGCCCGAAAACTGCCCGCGCCCCATCACGCCACGGTCAGACTTCGACGAATTTCGACCCGGTATGGCTGTCGTTGGATTTGCCTAGGGAAAGGTTGTCCCCGGGGAGATCTTCCCGATCGGTCACTTCCTGCTTGCGGACCGCATCCATTGGGGACTCAGCTCGGTTGGCGGAAACTCCCGTCCGCACACTCATACCCGAAACCTCCGGAACGCCGCGAACCCCCGAGCGCACCGCGCCGTTTTGAAACACGAACACCGCGTCGGCCACCGAAACTTCATCTCCTGACATTAATTCGGACTCGTTCACCCGCTTGCCATTCACCCGCAGCCCGTTCATGCTCCCCAAATCACGCACCAAGTACCGCTCCCCCGCCTGCACGATGCAACAGTGCCGACGTGACACTTTCACGTACGCAGGCAACGGCAGATCGCACTCCTGATGGCGGCCGATCAGCACAATCGGCTTTTCAATCCGAAATGCGACTCCACCATCCATGGGTACCAGCAAGGCGGCCATAAATGGCTCCAGGAACAGTTCTCAAAGCACACACACTTCCCGACATTCTATCTCATGCCTGGGGGGACGCCTAGAAGATTCTTCCCGATGTACGGAATTTCTTTGGATTTTCCAACTCGCGAACCGGTTACCCGTCTTTCAGATGGTCACTGATCCATTTCAGCCCCTCCTCGCGATTCTCAATCTCTCCCTCCAACTGAAGGTCGTACAGCGTTCCAAGAATCTCCTTAAATCGTTTTCCGGGTGAGAGTTGCATTCGGATCAGGTCGTCCCCCGTGACCACCGGCTCGGGACGCAATTCCCGCTCCGACAACCCATCCAGAAACCGCTCGCAGTACTCCGCGCTTGTCGGCGGTCCCCCACGGGCAATCGCCACCGCCCGACTCAACGCGATCAGATTCCTCCCCCACCGGTGCCCCAGTAACTTCTTTTGCATGGCCAGTGTCGCTCCGGGCATCTCCTCCAAAGCGGACACACGCTCGACCAGCCAGCTTGTCTGCTCCCCTTCGACCGTCGACAGTTTCAACCGTCGGCAGATCTGTGCCGCGATCTTCGCCGCCGCCGGACGATTCCCCGCGCCTCCAATCGGCAACAGCAACGTCGCCAGACCGAGTTCGAAATCCGGAGAATTCAAATGCCCCAGTGCGTCCAGCGTGGCCAGCCAATCGACGAACGGCGTTTCGTGACTGACCGCCGAAGTGCTTCGACCGATCATCGCTTCGCGCAATTCGGGGATGACCACCTCCAGAATCCCCAGCGTCGCCCCCCGTTCAATCGCTTGCCGCCGGGTGGGGTGTGTCAGAATCTTTTTCAGCTCCTGGGCGATTCGTTCCTGACTGACGACGGTGATCTGGTTGGCCATCTGACGAATGGCCTCTGCCGTTCCGACATCAAGTTCCAGTCCGAACCGCGAAGAAATTCGGACGGCGCGGAGGATCCGTAGCTTGTCTTCGGTAAACCGTTCGAGCGGATCTCCGATCGCGCGCAACACTTTTCGCCGCAGGTCGTCGCGTCCCCCCACATAGTCGAATAACTGTTCCGACAGAGGATCGTAGAACAGCCCGTTGATGGTGAAGTCCCGTCGTTGGGCGTCTTCTTCCGGAGTCGAAAACACCACCCTTTCAGGGCGGCGTCCATCGTTATACGGCCCTTCCGTACGGAACGTCGCGACTTCGACGTCCCCGACTCCCCCCGGCCCCCGAACCAGAATCACCCCAAAAGCGGCACCAATCGCCAATGTGTGCCGCTCGCCAAACAACTGGCGCACCTGGTCCGGAACAGCATCGGTCGCGACATCGTAGTCCGAAGGTCTCAGACCCAACAAAAAATCCCGGACGCAGCCCCCAGCCCAGAGTGCCTTGAAGCCGGCTTGTTGCAATCGCCTGACGACCGCGACCGCCTGATCTCGGGCCGGTTCGTCGTGGAATGTGTCGGTGGAATAGTCGTCGACGAGGTTCATGCCTCATTTATACCCGCGAATCGGGGAAATTGGGACGATGTGTGTCGAGTCGCCCGGAGTGGTCTCCGCTGCTATCGAAATCGAAACGTCTGACGCAACCACCGCCCCGTCTGTTCCACCGCAGTCGCCGGTTCAATCGAGATGCGCGCAACTCCACTGTCTCGCAACGTCAAGGCATGTTCGCGTCCAGCAAGTCGCACTCGGCAGGCGAATCGCACGCCGGAATTCTTTGCCCTCGGCGAACTCCCTCCTTGACCTTGTTCCCATTGGCCGTTGGAACTGCCTGAAACGGCGAATGGGTGGTCCGCCACCGGTTCCGCAGCGATTTCAACGACCTCGCCCAGGAAAACTTCGGACGGGCGGGCGTCGAATCGCATTCGGACCGTCTGTCCGATCCGTACCAGATCGACGTCATGCTGCCCGACCAGGAGTGTCGGGCTGAGAGAATACTCCTTGGCGATTTGGCCCAGCAGCGTCCCCGCTTCGAGCCAGCAACCGAGATTGTGGTCCGACAATGGCTCGCCGCTCCATTCCGCCAGTTCCAGTGTCGGGCGCGGCGGCGGTGTTCGGGGGACGGGAGGCAGCAGCCTTCCTTCGACGGTGGCCCGAATGGAGAGTTGTTCCACGTCACGCAGTTTTTTTTCGGTTCGTCGGGCCAGGCTCTGCTCGGCTTCGCGGGCGGCCGGAATCTGGGCGGCAGCCGTCGGATCATGACCCCGCGCGATCTCCAGACGCCGGAGTTTCAATTCGGCCTGGCGATGCTCCGCCGCCAGTCGCAAGACCTCCCGCTCAAGCTCCGCATTCGACAGCCGCGCGATGAGATCTCCCTGCTCGACGTTGGAATCCGCGGGGACCGTCTGGTCCAATCGACCGGGAACAGCGACGTACACGCGGGGCGCGCCGGGAGATTCGACGATCAGGTCGGCGGCAATCCGGCGGGGGAGCGGCACGAAACAAACCGCGGCCAGTAGCGCACCGAGGATGAGCAGATTGCGAATCGCGACGTTGGAATTCAGGCGACGCCGCCAGCCCGCGTCGCGCACGACGCGAACACCACTAACCGCTGGAATCGCCAGCCAAGCGGCACCGCCGGTCGTCATGACCAATTGACCGGCATCGGGAAAGCCGGCTGCCGCGATCGCCTCCCGTGCGAACCACAGAATCGCGATCAGCACCAGACAGCGGTAAATCGCCGCAGCGGTTCCGTAAATCGCCAGCAGAAACAGTCGTGGGCGACTGGATCGAGAGGGAGGTCCGACGTCCATTCCCAGTCCCCACTCTCGCCAGGCATCGCGCCAAAACCCGAGGGCGTCCTCGGCGAGATGCGGCTCTTCCAGCAGGTCCATCAGAATGTAATACCCGTCGTAACGCAGCAACGGATTTCCGTTCAGGAGCAGGGTGTTGACCGAACAGGTTGCCGTCAGCGCCAACGCGACCGAATGCGCCACCCCCGGTTCGCTTCGCCACCAGACCAGCGCCGCGCAGGCGGCGATCACCAGCTCGGCGATGATCCCGGCGGCCGAGATGGCGATCCGCGCTCCGCGTCGCGGCAGCATCCAAGCGTCCGAGACGTCGCAATACAGACACGGTGCGCCGCACAGCAACATCACTCCCAATTCGGGACATCGTCCACCAAAATGTCGGCAACAGAACGCGTGGGCCAACTCGTGAACGACCCGCGCCGCGGCGACCGCACCCCACAACCAGATCAATCGATCGGGCGTGAGAAACGATGCCAGCGCCGGCAACCGCAGTCGAATGGAATCAAACTCGGCTGCCAGCAGACCGAAGACCCCAACTACAAACAGCCCCAGTGCCATGAGTACTGTCGGCCGGAACAGGAAGCGGACGTGTGGGTAGCACGCGTCGAGAAAACGCTGTGGATTGACTCCCGGCAGGCGTATCGCAGTGAGGCCAAGAACGCGTTGTGGCAGGGCGGCTAAACCAGTTCCCGAAGCGCCCGTAGTCGAACTCTCATCGACCGCCAAATCCCCGACGACCAGTCCCGCTTCCCTCAGGCGGGCGAGAAACTCCTGCAAGAGCGACGCGCCGAGTCGCATTGGGGGAAATTGCAAAGCGAACCGGGTGGCGATCTCCGACAATGACGCTCGACCATCGAGCATCGACAAAATCGCCTGTTCGTGGTCGTTGAGTTCAAAGTAGCTGCCAGCGACGGGATCTTTCACGCGCCAGCGTCGTCCGCTCGCCGACTCCACGGCACAGACCACCAGATCGGGCCGTCGGCGCAACGGAACGGGGCGGTCGGCGATTCCGTCGTGCATGATTACGCCAGGGGCGCTCGCAACAGTTTGCCAAGGTCGTCGAACAACGCTTCGAGGCAGAGGGCCAGACTGGCGTTGGCCTCAATCTGCCGGTCGGCGAGCAAGCAACGGTCGAGCAATTCCACGAGCCGGTCGATCTGTTCGACCGAACTCTCGGGATACCGGGCGATGAACCGCGCCACTTCACTGAATTCCCGAGGGGCCTGCCCCCCCTGCGAGACGGCGAGCAGGGCCTGGCGGAAGAATTCGATGCAAAACCGAATCATCCAGCCGGCGTGCGATCGCTGCCCCGCTTTGACGGTCGACGAGCCTTCCATCAACGACTTCGCATAGTCCGCCAGTTGCACGCCATCGAACTTCGGGTTCGACAGGTGTTCATAGAGTTTCTTCCGCTGCTGCCTCAGGTCGGGATCCAGCAACTGTCGGGCGGTCATCAGACTCCCTTCCGACAGCGCCACAACCGTTCCCAGGTCTTCGGGCAGTTCCAGTTCCGGATCGCTCTTGAGAATCGCCCGCAAATCGGTTGGCAGGAGGGGCTGGAACGTCAGAAGCTGACAGCGGGATCGGATGGTGGGGAGCAACTGCTCCAGTGCCGACACCACCAGAATGATCACCACGCCGGGCGGGGGTTCTTCCAGGGTCTTGAGCAGGGCGTTGGCTCCCGCTTCATTGAGACACTCGGCGTCATCAATGATCGCGACCTTGCGGCGGCCGAGCATCGGGTGCAACGAGAGTTCGTAACACAACCCGGCCCGGCCCCGCTCTTCGCCATCACCAATGATGAGCGCGACCGGAATCTCGGCCCGGTCTTTGGGAAGTTCGACTGTGAGCAGATCGGGATGGATCCGGGCGGCCACCTGTTGACAGGACGGGCAATGGCCACACGCGTCAAGATCGTCATCGTGCGCCCGTTCGCACAACAACGCCTGGGCGAACGCCAGCGCGCAGCGTTTCTTTCCGACCCCGGGAGGGCCGACAAACGCGTACGCCTGCCCCAACCGACCGCCAGCGGCACTCGACCTCAGGCGTATGATCGGCTCGGCTTGACCAATGACGTCGGACCAGGGCATGGAAGGCGTGGGTTTTCCACGGAAAGTGGTGGCCACCCGCGCGGCAGGCGACAGGGCTGGGCGGGTGCAGGGACGAAAACATCGCTGCGGGGATTATTGCGGAGCCACGCGCAATGCGGCAATGCTACCGCCATCGGTGCCAACTGGCCGTGCCGCGCCTGTCAGGAAACGGTAATCGGTAGTCACTGTCTGACGGTCGCGGCGCCCCGAATTCGTCTCGTTTCCGGAAGGACAAGGTATAAACGGGCTGCCAAAGCGGCAGGGCCTCGGGTCGTTCGCATGGCCCAGGGACGCGTTTTTTCGCAGCGGACGCACACCGGGGCCGGCACTCAGAGAGTGCCGCCTACGTTGATTCGGAATGCTGAAAAATGGAGAATTCCCGCAACGTAGCCCGCATTTTCCAAATGCGCGGCCCGCTGTGCGCGCGGCGGTCGAGAGACGTACTGGGGGCGGCCCACGACGTTGATCGAAGTGTTTGGCGAATGGCCGACGATATTCTCCGCGCAGTCCGCGTTTGTGGCACCGGTCTTATTCGGATTCGCGCCATTCGTCCGCCGGAATCAACCGCCAAGTGCCGTCTCCCACCAGGTCCAAAACGTGGCAGTGATACTTGAGAATACTCAGGTGATGACTCACGCTGACCAGAGTGGTGCCGGCATCCAGCAACTGCTGGTACAGTGACCCCTCATTCTTGGAATCGAGGGCGCTGGTCGCCTCGTCCAGGATCACGTACTTGGGCTTGGAAAACAGAACACGGGCGAACGCGACTCGTTGTTGCTCACCGAGCGAGAGAATCTTCCCCCAGTCCGCTTCGCGATCCAGCCCACCGAAGCGCTCGGCCAAATCCGCCAGGTTGACCTTTTTCAAAATGTCATTCAGTTCCGCCTCCGTCACTTCCCGGTGTTGATTCGGATAAAGCAACTGGTCGCGCAGCGTTCCGATGATCATATAGGGGCGCTGTGGCAGAAAGAACAACTGTTCGAGCGGCGGGCGCACGATTGTTCCGCTGCCCGAATCCCACAGCCCGGCAATCGCCCGCAAGAGTGAGCTTTTCCCTCCCCCGCTGGCACCGACGATCATCAATCCCTCGCTGTTTTTCACGGACAACGAGAGATCGACGACCAAAGTCCGTTTGTGGTCGGGCGTTTGCAACGTGACTCCCTCAATCGCCAGGCGGTCCTCCTCGACGGTGCGAATGGTCCCTTCGCTTTCCACCGCCGGTACGGCCGGCACATCGGACGACGCTTCGAGTGACTTCCCGAACTTATCGAGTCGATTGATCCCCGCCGCGAATCGGCTGAGGGTGTCGAAGTTGTTCACGATCACGGTCAGCGCCGTAAAGATCGCAGCGAAAGCCCCGGCCGCCTGCACAACCCGCCCCACTTCGAGTTCACCCCGCAGTACCTGAGGTGCCAGGATGAGCCCAGGCATGATCAAAGTGATTGAACTGTAGGAGTACTGGAACAGATTGAGAAACCACTGCCAGTTGATGATCTTGCCGTAGTTTTCGAAGACTTCCTTGAAGCGGCTCTTCACATTCTGTGATTCCGGATCTTCGCCGCGGTAAAACGCAATCGATTCGGCATTTTCACGAATACGCACCAGGCTGAATCGAAAGTCGGCTTCGCGCCGTAACTGAAACAGATTGAGTCCGACCAGGGACCTTCCAAAGACAAATATGGTGATCAGGGTGCCAACCGTCGCGTAAATCAGCAGAAACAGAACCAGCGTCCGCGAGATACTCCACAGAACCCCGCTGAACGCGACGAGTTGCAGAACCGTCTCGATCGCGAGCAAGAGATAAAAGATCGAGCGGGTTGTAAAGGTGTTGATGTCCTCGGCGATTCGCTGATCGGGGTTATCGATGTCGGAGTTGAATGCGAGTTTGTAGAACGCGTGGCCCCGGAAGTAGCTGTCGACAAACGTATGCGTCAGCCAGCGTCGCCACGAATTGACAAGTCGGTCGCGAACCCAATAGTAAAAGACGTAAAACGGGGCGGCAGCGGCGATGATTCCGATCGACTTGTAAATCGATTTCCAGTACCGGTCGGGATCCTGAGCAGCCAGTCCCGAAGTCAATTCTCCCGCCTGCTCATTCAGAAGTACACTGAACGCGGTACTCCCCAGCAACAGCAAAATCAGCGCCGCCAACAACCCGCGGGCGATCCACTTCTCATCCGAGAACCAGTAGGGTCGCGCCAGAATGGCGAATCGAGGGACAACGCGGCGTTTCATTCGGAACATGGTCAATGTCTAACGCGAGGGATAGGTCGACGTCCCATCGGAATGGACCGGAATTGTGACGCCGCGTTCCGCCAGATCATTCGACGGACCGGCGGGGGGTTCAGTGTGCCGCGACTCTTCGTCGACCGGCTTTGTGGCGCCCGGGGCGTGACTTGCGAAATGAGAATTGGCCGCGGCCAGCAGCGTCTCCTGCAACACACGGATTCCACTTGTCGCCAGTGCGTTCACGATGGCTGCCCAGCCGGTCGCGGCCGATTTGGTGGGAGGAGTTCCATTGTGCGAATCGCCACCACCTTGAAGGTTTGTTGAATTGCCATTGGATCGCGGCGACGCGCGCGATGCGGGTTTCAGCAGCGCGCCCACCACAAACCCGGCGATGACCGAGGACGCCGTCGCGATCCAGGGATGCAGGCGAATCGACGCACGCGGGTCCGCGGCCTGAATCGCGATTTCCTGAATTTCGCGAAGCGCTCCCCGCATTCCCGCGATGGCCTGCTCAGCCTGCTGTTGAAGATGTTCTCGTTCCCGGCCTGAGGCGAATCGTGACATTGTGTGGCAACTCGGTAACGGTGTAGGGCGGCGGGCGATACGGGGGACTCGCGGGGAACGCGTTCTCACCCGAGGCGCGTGCAAACACCCGGCACAATATCCAAGCCAAAAAGGCTCGAATATTGGATCCGGGCGGGCAGTCGATCTGGTTCGGACACGGGCCAGCAGTCCTGGCTCGTTTAGTGTTTTGGAAGGGCGTTCTTGGCGGCGGCGACCGTGGCCGCCGCCGCTTCCTTCACCTTGTCGGCGACTTCTTGAACCGCCTGTTTCACCTCGCCAACGGCTTGGTCGGTCCGGCCTTCGCGCTTCAGTTTCTCGTCGCCGGTGAGAACTCCGGCCGCTTCCTTGATCCGACCTTTGACTTCATCTGTCTTACCGCTCATCGTGGTCTCGTTTCTTCGAAAGGAATTGTGAAAATGGCCTCGCCGCATTGGGCGGCGTGGTTCCTCAAATGCGGTGGGTCAGCACCAGAATCAACAGAATCAGCACCACGAGTCCCAACCCACCACTGGGACCGTATCCCCAGCTTCGACTATGCGGCCAGGCGGGGATCGCCCCCAGCAGCATCAAGATCAGCAACACCAACAGAATTGTTCCCAGCATGTGGGTTCTCCTTTGTCTCGGTGGTTACAACGCTTCCAACGCGTTAGTAGCCGTAATCGTCGTCATACCCGTATCCATACGGGCTATAGTTGTTTCCCAAATTGACGGAGACCCCGTAACCGCGGTTGAAGAGACCGCCATAAATCGGCCGACGTTGAAAAACGTTGGGTTGAACATACCGATAGCGGCCGACAACAACATTGGCGGGGTACCTGGTCTGCTGGTTGTAACGGTACTCCTGAACGCCATACGGACCATAACCGTAGGTCGTGTACCCGTTGTAAACTGGGGCACCATAACCGCCGCGGTAGTATCCCCCGCCAAACAACCGGTGGGGGGGACGACCGTGCGCTTCACTGAGCGAGAGGGGACTGAGGCACACCGCAGCAGCCATCAGGCTGCACAACGCGGTCCATTTGAGTAAGCGTTTCATGTTCTGCTGTTTCGGCCCGAGAGGGCGAGAGGTGGATTGGAGAACGTCCCACGACGTCCAGGGGAGGGCGACAGGCAGCCGCCCTCACCCCAAACGCGTGGTTCGGTCAGCGGGTCGACTTGGGCTTCGTCGCCGGCGCTGTAGTAGAGGTCAACTTCGCGTGCGCGGTCATCTCCTGGCGGTCATGACGCAACTCAGCAAGCTGTTCTTTTGTGAGCATCTTTTCGAGTTCGACCATGCGGTCCGCTTCGAGCGAGATCAGGCGGTTGTGCAGACCCTGAATGTCGCGATTCAGTGAACGGAGGTGGCCAACATATTTCTCGTGGATCTTGTCGGCGGCGGCTTCCTGTTCATCGGTCAGCGCGATTCCCACGCCGGCGACCACTTGGTCCGTCGCGTCGGCGGGCTCAGCCGTCGCCTTGTTGGGCCGGGTGCTGGTCCCTTCCAGCGACTTCTCGGCGTGGGCCACCCGTCGACGTTCCTCACGGACTTGCGTCCGCTGTTTGTCGGTCAGCGTGTCCTCAATGGTCGCCAACAACACGACTTCGGTGCGGACAGTTTCCATGTACTTCTCGCCAAATTGCTTCCAGGTCGCGTCAATGCTGGCGTCGAACTTGTTAACGATCTCTCGGGCCTGGGTTTGCTGGGTGGCCGACAACTTCAGGTTTTCGAGGCAGGCCGGAATCGCCGTCTCGGGCTCCGCCGCCTGCGCGACGGTGGGCTTGGCCTGATTCGCAGGCTTAGCATCAGCCTGGAGAGGGCCTTTAGCGAACGTCTGCGAATAGACCAAGGTCGCACCCACCGCAACGACGCAGGCGGCATGACGGAATGAAAAACGAATCATCTGAACTCCTGGTGAAGGCCGAAATGTGAGTCCCCACGAGCAGCCATTGAAACCTGGCCTGATCCTCCGTGAGACAGACTCCAGACGCGTGCGTGAAGCGACAAGAGCGCTTCAAACCCCAGAGATCGCCTCCTGGTCGACGAATTCCCAAATCCCCGACAAGGCGAAAAAAAAAGCCGACGTGGTCGAACCCCGTCAGGGATTCGACCACGTCGGCTTACTTGAAATCGCGCCCACCAGCCAGGAATGAACCAACTGGATTGCGCTAGATTGAGTCGTCCGATCACTGCGTCCATCCGTTCCATTAGGATTGGAACCACTTAGGACGCACATTTACTATAACATGAGTGGGTCAATAAGGCAAGTCGCTCTGTGTTTCCAATAGGGCGCGATATCAGGTATACTCAACTTGGTTGGCCGGGAGGCTCTGCTTTCGCTCCGTCTTCCTGAACTACGGAGCTTGCCGCCGCGCTCCCCTCCCGCAGCGCGCCGGCGCAGGAGTGATCGCAATGAAAACGCGTGGTGAAATGGAGGCAGCCGTCTGCCAGGGCGTTCGACGGTTCGAACTGGAGTATATGGGGCGTGGCCCGAAAGATGTCCACGCCCATCTTCTGGGGGATCTGCTCGTCGTCCGCTTGCAGGGGGTTCTCACGGCGGCCGAACAGCAGTTGGTTCGATCGCAGTCGGCCGACAAAGGGCGCGACCTCCTCAAGCAGGTCCGCACCCACCTGCTGGAAACGGCGCGACCGCTGATGGAGGCGATGATCCTGGAAGTCACTGAAGTCGCGGTCGTCAGCCTGCACCACGATATCAGCACCACGACGGGGGAAGAACTTGTCGTGTTCACACTGGCTGAGACCCCGGGGACCCGCGAATTGAAGAGACGATAGAGAAGCGGGGATGATGGAATGCGACACTCATGCCAAACAATTCGCCCCGCGTTCCGACCCGACCGCCGCCTGCGGCGTCGTCGCGGCATGTGGCGGACGGCGTTCCTAAGACGCCGCGGTCTCGACGCCCGACGACAGAGTCGAGTGGAGACAGATTGAAACGCCGTATCGGAAACAACGGCTCGCAGGACGTTGAAGCCCAAGGAATTCAGTCCCGATTGAGTCGCCGGTTTTGATCCAGATTCAATCGTCCAAATTCAGAAGATGCTGTCCCCGAATCGAACCGTTGATAGAATCGGTGCGTCGCTTTCTCCCTGGAGTCCCATGAACATGCAGCCTCTCAAGCGTTTTTTCACCCAAACGTTTCGGCCATTTTTCCTGCTGACCGGGGCAGGAACGTCGCTGGTGGGAATCTATGCGTTTCTCCCCTCCTGGGCCATGCCGAATGCGGCGAAGCTCAACTATCTGGAAGAATACACCATCATCATTCAGCACTGGGGCATCATGGTCGGGCTGATGGGCCTGGCCATGATGGCCGCGGGAATGGTTCCCCAGTGGCGCGTCCCCATCGCCCTGTACAGTGGATTCGAGAAGGCATTCATGGTCTGGCTGGTACTGTCCAACGCCCGACAACCGTACGCCGCTGGTTTCTGGATCCCTTTCGCGCTCGATTCCACGGTCGTGGCGTACACGATCGGATACTTCGCCTGTTGCGGATTCGATATGCCGACGCTGGACCGGCCCGACCGACAAGACTGAGAGACGCTGAGCGTCGCCCAGCAGACTGGAGTCGAGCTCAAGCACCTACACGCCGCGCGACGATTGGTACACGATTCCGCGATCGGTATCGAGACTCTGGATGTCCCCCAACGACCTCACCTTTATGGGGTCCGGGGCTCCGCTTGAAAAGTCCCCAGAACCCGCTGCAAACCCGCGCGGCCGACCGGTAGTTCATGCTGCCAGGCAATGACCGCTGTTCTTTGAGCGAATTCCTCGGTGACCTCTCGATACTCGGCGGCAGCCGCCTCCGGATCAAGGTTCATGGCGAATAGATTGGGCACCAGCGCCACGGGAGTGGGGTGATTGCCCAACTTGGTTTGCAAAACTTCATCCAGATTGGAGGCGGGGTCGGTCGAGACCAGCAGCACGCGTTTGCCGGCGTCCGCCAGCCAAACTGCGGTGGCACAGGCGACCGACGTCTTGCCGACCCCTCCCTTGCCCGTGAAAAAGAGATTGCGAGTCGGCGAATCAAGAAACGTCAGCATGTGACCACTCCCAAAGGAACTCCGACCGGACGAAT
Organism: Planctomicrobium piriforme; assembly: GCA_945860955.1. GTDB lineage: Bacteria > Planctomycetota > Planctomycetia > Planctomycetales > Planctomycetaceae > UBA10511. The sequence continues at coordinate 42,463 of CAMATH010000015.1, read as the reverse complement.
CAGCAGCTTTGACTTCCGCCGCAGCATCCACCGGCCGGCCCAAGGACCGGTCGTGTCGCGGGGAGTTCGCTGACGCCTGTCCAGAGCGCGAGGATCTCGCGGGATGGATACCCGCGCTGGCTGACAACACGACCATCCACGACAACCACGGGCAGGCACTCGGTTCCCTGTGTCGTCAATAACTGGTGGATCTCGCGGTTCTTCGCGAACTCGCCCGGCTGCTGGGCGAGATTGAAACGCTCCACCTGGTGACCCTGCGAACGCAGCCAGTCAAGATCGGCTGCAAATCGGGGCAGCACGGGGTCGACCCGTGGTCCACAGACGCCGGTCGAACAGCACATCGGTTTATCGTACACTTGAATTGTCTTCATGTTCATTCCTTGTACTAATTGTAGCGAATTTGCGGTCGGACGGCGGTCGAATTCTTTTTGCACACGTGATTTCGTGGCATATACTCAACTTCAATGAATCTTCGTGTGGCGTTTTCGCCACGCGACCACCCAGGAGGGGGTGGCTTCCAGATCCCGGGCGAGGGATGGAGGTGGAACGGCAGGATGCGCGATGTGCAACTTTTGAGTCCTTCACCAACCGACGTTCCCGCCCCGCGTCCGAGACTGCGAGTTCCGTCATGTCGCTGTCGAATAACCTGCGAAGTGGAATTGCCTTCTTCCTGATCGGCCTGACCGCCTTCATGGCGCTCTCCCCGGGGAACGCCGGCACCCCGGGTTCGCGGAATCTCGCGCTCGAAACCCGCCAGGCGGTCAATCGGGGGGTCGAGCTCGAGCAGTCGCGTCGCTGGGGCGACGCGATCATGCACTACGAAAAGTCGACCAAGCAATGGCCCGACTGTGGCGAACTCGAATACGGCATGCGCCGCTCGAAGGTGCATTTCAATGTCGACCGCCGGTACTGCGACTCCAGCTTCCAAAAATCCCTGCTCGCGAAGCCGCGAACTTCGGCGATCGCCCTGTTTGATGATGTGATCAATCAGGCTCAGGAGAAGTACGTCGAACCGATCTCGTTGACGAGCTTTATCGCGCATGGCACCGAGAGCCTGTATCAGGCGCTCGACGAACCGCGGTTCCTTGAAAACAACGTCGCGAGCGATCGTCATGAGCGGGCCGACTCGGTGCGAAACGTGCTGCGCCGTCCCGAGGAGTACTGGAACCGCCGCATTCAGGATCGAGAAGACGCCCGGAGGTTTATCGACCAGGTGTGCAATCTGTGCAAACGGGAACTCGGCATGTCGGCGACCGCGGTCGTTCTGGAATATGTCTTCGGGGGATGCAATTCACTCGACGATTACAGTGGAATGCTCACCCCCGGCAAGTACCGCGATCTGTGGAGCAATATCCATGGGGAATTCGTCGGACTGGGGGTCGAGATCAACGCCGAACCGGGGACGGGGCTGCTGCTGGTGAACGTAATTCCAGGAAGCCCCGCCGCCGCTGGGGGATTGCTCCCCGGCGAGCACATTGTGTCAATCGACGGCCAGGATGTCCGCAACTTGACGACGGAAGAGGCCGCCACGCTGCTTCAGGGAGAAAAAGGATCGCGGGTCCGGCTGGAAGTTGTGCGTGGAGCGGAGAACGAAGTGCGGAGCATGACACTGACCCGCCGGCAGGTGGTGATTCAAAGCATCCCCGTGGCCCGGGTGATTGATCGGGCGAACGGAGTCGGGTTCGTTCAACTCGCGAGTTTTCAGGATTCGACGGTTCAGGAACTCGACGCCGCCCTGATGAAGCTCGATCGCCAGGGGATGAAGTCGCTGGTCCTGGATGTTCGGGGAAACCCCGGCGGACTGCTGAATGCGGCGGTCGACGTTCTCGACCGATTCATTGAAGACGGGGTTCTCGTCAGTATCAAGGGGCGCATTCAGAACGAAGTGTTCCGTCCCAAACAGCCGGGCGCGTGGCGAATGCCGATCGTGCTGCTGATTGATGGCGACAGCGCCAGTGCCAGCGAAATCGTCGCGGGGGCGTTCAAAGACCATCGACGGGCGACCATTGTCGGCCGGCGATCGTTTGGGAAATGGTCGGTGCAGAGCATTCTCCCCGCGAGGGAAAAATGTGGATTTCGGCTGACGACCGCGAAATTTTACTCGCCCAAGGGGCAGAACCTGGCTAAGATCGGCTTGCGTCCCGACATCGAAGTTCCCGCCCCCTCGTCACCGCGAAACCAGTTCCGGGCGGCAGACGAGATCGATGTCGAAGGGGATGACGACATTCAACAGGCCTTGAGGCTGCTGCGTAACGAAGTGGCGACGAAATGAAAGACCGCGGCGGTGGTGATTGGCTGCGGCAAGGTCAGGGCCGAACGCCCGACCTTGCCTGGTCGTTCGCCACCGAGGCTCCGTTGGTCGCGATGAAGTGGGCCCGCGAAACGGGGGATCTGCTCCTGGCCGACGCGGTCGGCGGGATGTATCTCCTGGACCGGGCCGGCAAGTTGTTGAATCTGACACGTGGCCCGTCTCCGATTCGAGCCTTGGGTTTTTCAGACACGGGAGCCGGGGGGGTGGCCCTGGTTGGGGACGACAAGCTCTATTGGTTCAATCGACAGTTGACCTTTCAAGGATGTCTGGAACACGCCGACCAGGTCGCTTCCATCGCATTGGAGCCCTTTGGCCAGTACGCCGCGGTCAGCTTGGCCGATGGGCAGCTCATCATCTACGATTGGTATCGCAAGCGCGTTCGGTCTGCCCAGACGCCGCATCCGCTGGTCGCGCTGGAGTTTGTTCCAACGGCCGCCGAACTGGTGGGGGTGGCGGAATATGGCATGCTCTGTCGGCTGAAGTTCACCGGGGAAACGATTCACCACAAGCAATTGTGGTCGAACGTGGGAGACTTGGCGGTCGCCCGCGGGGGAGAGACGGTTTTGCTGGCCTGTTACGCTCACGGGGTCCAACTGCACGACTCGCATGGAGAGCAGATTGGGTCGTTTCAGGTGGGGGGGACCGCCTGCCGAACCTCAGCGAGTTTTTCCGGCAGGAAACTTGCCTGTGCGACGATGGAAAGGCACTTTTACTTCATCGATTCGGACGGGCCGGTCGAATGGCAGGCAATCCTGCCGGATGATGTCTGCCGGATCGCCTGCGACCCGTTGGGGCAAAGTGTGGTCATCGGGTTCCAGTCGGGCCGGGTCGTGCGGCTGGATTGGAAGAAGACGGAGTAGGTGTCCGGGGCGGTCGATATACTCTGGTCCGATGGCGCGGTATATTTTGTCACCGCCATTTTCCAATGGGCCGAGGGTGACGATGACACAGCAACCAGAACCAGACCGGGAGCCATCGGCCGAGGATCCCACGCGCGCGATCGCGTCGCCGAAGAAAGCGGGCAATTACCCGCCGAAAATCGGGCGGTACACCATCCAAAAGAAGCTGGGCCAGGGGGGGATGGGGGCGGTTTACCTGGCAGTCGACACGGTGCTGAAACGGAACATCGCGCTCAAAGTTCTGCCGCAGGACAAAGCGGAAAATCCGACACTCGTGCGGCGGTTTAAGGCCGAGGCCCAAGCGGCCGCCCATCTGCGGCACGACAACATCATCGCGATTTTCGACGCCGGGGAGGCGGATGGATATCTGTTCATTGCCCTGGAGTATGTCGACGGAACCGACGCGGCCAATCTGGTGGCGAAGCGCGGGGTGTTGCCGGTCAAACGGTCGATCGAGATCATCCGGCAGGTGGCGATGGCGTTGCAGCATGCCGCCGAACACAAGATCGTGCATCGCGACATCAAGCCGGGCAATCTGATGATCCGGCGGGATGGGGTGGTGAAACTGGCGGATATGGGGCTGGCACGGATTGTCGACGAGACCGCCGACACGTCGATCACCCGGACCGGCACGACGGTGGGAACAGTCGATTACATGTCGCCCGAGCAGGGGCGCGACAGCAAGGCGGCGGACGTTCGCAGTGATATCTATTCGCTGGGTTGCGCCTGGTACTTCATGCTGACGGGTGGGCCGCCGTTTCCTGAAGGGGGAGTGACCAACAAGTTGCAAGCGCATTTCAAGACGCCGTTCCCGGACCCGCGGGTCAAGAATCCGAGTGTTTCGGAACCGGTGACCGCGGTGATTCGGCGGATGACTGAAAAGGATCCGTCGAAACGCTACCAGACGGCGGAAGATCTGATCGCCGACCTGACCGAAGTGCTGGAGGGGGGAAATCGGGTCAGCGACGCGATCATGTCGGAGGAGACCGAAACGGAGGGGACGAGTCGTACCAGATCGAACATCGCGGAAGACGACGAGGAACCGAGCGCAAAAGGGGCGGCCGCCAGCGCGCGGCGAAGGCGGAAAATCTCGGTGGCCGAAATGCCAGTTTCGAACCTCAAGCCGTCCGACAAGGAACGTCCGCAGGGGATTTCGGAATGGTTCCACCAGGCGACGTTCTACGGCGTTTGCGGGCTGGTGACGATTGGCTTGATCGCAGGAGTGATCTGGCTGGTGGGTCAGATGAACCGCGCCGTCGATACCGAGGAAGGCGATCTCGGCAAGGTCGCGGAGAATGACAAAAGGAACTCCAACCAAAAACGGTTGGGGGGGGATGGCAAGCAGATCATTGAAGGGGGCAAGTCGGGCCAGGTCGATCCGAACGGTCGCAAGATTGGCGAATCCGACGGGAATGAGAATACGGTCCTGGGAGGGACGGCCAAAGAGAGCGAAGCGGGCGAAACCAACCTGCGGTTGGGGGCGGCCGAAGACGACTTTTTCGATGTCGACAAGCCGGCTGCGAGCAGTGCGAAAAAGCCGGGAGGCAAAAAGGTAACACGGGAGCGTGACGAACTGGGGAAGCTGCCGACCTGGGTGCGAGAAACCCGGACGATGCCGTCGAAGTCGTTTGTGGTGGATCCCCGCGCGACCGGCAAGCAGGATTACAGCACGCTGAACCTCGCGCTGCGTGATTTGCCGCGTGAAGGGGGGCGGATTATCCTGACCGGTCCCGGACCGTTCCCGGTACGTGTCGACCATATCCGCGATTGCGGGCGGGTGGTGATCGAGGCGGCGGACGAAGCGGATCATCCCCTGATCGTGTTGCTGGAACCGGACAATGCCAGTGTTCACGCCTTTCTGACGTTTGAGAACACCTCGCTGGAATTGAATAACGTCCACATCGCGACCAACGTCACCGGGTTTTCCACGTCCGCCAGCGATGCCCTCATTCATGTCCATGGGGGGGATCTCTTGGCTCGGGGCTGTTCGTTCTCGGCTCGAGGAGTTCCGAATACGGGAATGACCGCGCTGCGCGTGACCAGTCCCGCCGCCGGCATCAAGTCGTCGGCAACCAAAGCGACCGAAGACAACGGCCGGCGGAATATCCTCGTTTCCAAGTGCGTTGTGCGCGGTCGCAAGCTCACGTCGGTGCTGGCGGAAGTGCCGCAGGGTGAAGTGGTCATTCACGATTCGCTGCTGCTATCGGGCGATTCCCCCGCGCTGCGACTCGGCGGCGCGGAGGGGGATGGGTCGGGATTTCGCAATCGCCTGATCCTGTCGGCGGCCACAGTGGTCGCGGCTCAAAATGCCCTCGAATGCACTCTCCCCTCGTCTTTGAATTCCGACTGGCAGATCGCGGTGATCGCGACGAATTCGCTGGTGTCGTCGTCAGACGCCGGTGCGGCCGGCAGTTTGCTGAAGGTGTTTTCACTGGAAGCAGACAAGGCGTCTTCGATTCTCGGGAAAAAGCTGCGTTGGAAAACGACAGCCAGCCTGTTTCCCGGTTGGAAAGCGCTCATCAAACGGGATGACGATGCAACACCACTGGCCACCAGCTCCACGCAATGGCAACTGTTGTGGCAGGATCCAGGGTCGAGTGATAAGAGCTTCCCTCGCAAGGGCTGGCCCGCCGATTTCCCCGCAGACGTTTGTGAAACGTCGCTCGCGGTGTTCGATCGCGAGACGCTGGGGAGCGCCGGCGTCGAAGTGGCGGGAGGGGGCAATCCGGGTTGCTCGGTGAAGGACTTGCAATCGACCGGTCTCGCAGGGATGGATTCGATGCTCACGATGGGTCGCCGACCGCTGGTTCCGGACGGCATTTTTGGTGGCCGGGGGGTTGTCGAGGAATTGCGGGTCGACCTGACACGGGAGGATCTGGGGAAGGTTCTCGCGTCCAAGAAGCTGACCAATGGAACGACGGTCATCGCCTCGGGGGCCGGGGCTTGCCTGTCGTCTCCCGTGGTGATTCGGGACGCCTGGGTTCGATTGCGGTTCGCTCAGACTCCTGGAAAGCCGTTGGTTCTGATGCCCAAACAAAACAGCGCCCCCGAGAATTCCCCCGACGCCCTGATCAGCGTCATTCATGGGGGAATCGAAATTCAGGGAGGGGTTCTGCTGGCCGCCGGGCTGGGGAGCAAGGTGAGCGCTCCGAAGTACCTGATCTCGGCGATCGATTCGGACGTGGCGCTCAATCAATGTCGGCTCCAGGGGGTTTTGGGAGGGGCGGCGGGGCGCTCGAAGGGGCTGATCGAATGGCGGCGTTCTGACAATCCCGTCGCTCCCGCTCGACCGTTCGCCTCCGACCGCCTGGCGTATCTGGTCGTGGGGGAGAGTTTCTTATTGGGCAGCGGCACGCTGGTCGACGCCGACGTCGGACAGCGGGTGCTGCTGTTTCACCGCTCGGTGGCGCTCTCGCGGAATGATCTGTTTTCGTTCCGAATGCGAGAATCGGACGGCGCGATGGAAGGAGTGGTGGATTTGGAACAGTCGACACTGTCGGCACTCGACACGTATCTGAAAGTCGATTCTCCGACGACGGCGCGCGGCGCGGCGAGTCCGCTGCAGTTTTATGCCGACCGCTGCGTGTTCGGACCAGCACTCAAACGGACCGGCCGGGCTCAGCCCTCGACCTTGATGTCGGTCGCGGGGAGCGCGCTCGCTGGCGGACAGATCCGCTGGTGGGAAATCTCGTGCGGATACGCTCCCGATGTCGGTTGTCTGTTGCGGGACGATACCGAGGCACCGGTCGTTCAGGACTTCAAAGAAATGTGGGTACAGCAGTGGGGAGCGGACAATTGCCTCTCACCCTTAGTGGGCTCACAGGAAATCGTACTTCGCGACGAATTGCCCGCCAAGCCGGGGGAATTGTCGGATCTGGAAACCTCGCGCTTCGCACTCCATTCGAATTGTCGCGCCGCTTCGTGGGACGGAGGGGCCAGCCCGATTGGCGCGCGCGTGGACCAGTTGCACGTCCCGTCTCCCCAAGTCGCTTTCACGCCGAGTGGAAGCAAAAAAACCAAACCGAACAAACCCAAGCAGACTGTCGAAGGGTTTTAGGCTCGGTTGCCGTTTCTCCCAGGATTGAATGATGAACTCGCTGCTGCGTTGGTCCCTCGCTGGTTGCGCACTCGTCTTGCTGACGACCACTATTGCTGAGTCCGCCGAATTCTCGGCGATGTTGAACCGGGTTCCCGGTGAGACGAACGTGCTGGTGATGGTGGACGCCGAACGGTTGTTCGCGAGCGAGATGTCGGTGTCGGCGGGCTGGCGGAAGAAACTGGCCGAGCAGACGGAGATCCGGCCGCTTCTGCTCCCCGTTTCGGCGAAAAAACTGGTTCGAGCGATACGGATCGATCTGGAATCCCGGCACCAAAGTTCAGAAATCACGCTGCTCGACATTCCCAAGGGGCCGACGCTCAAGCGAATCGCCGAGAAGCACCAAGGCTATGTTGAGAAGGTAACTAATACCGAGACGGCGTGGTTGCCCCAGGGGGCCTACGGAGTGAAGCTGGGAGCGGATCTGTATGGGTTTCTATTCCCCGCGAATCGGCAGGATTTGTCCAACTGGTTGCGGAATCGCAGTGGCAAGGTATCGACCTACCTGTTGCAGGCGTCGACCGCCATGAAATCCAAGGGACCACAGATCGTCCTCGCCCTGGACTTGGAAGACGCGGTGTCGTTGGAGACACTGCCGGCGAAGCTCAAGGAACTGGAAGCGATTTCGAAGTCGGAAGTCGACGTGGCGGCGATTTCCAAAGTGATCGCGACGCTGCGTGGCGTGAAGTTCGCGGTGCAATTCGAAAAGAACGCGGTGGGTACGTTGACGGTCGATTTCGATCTCGACACCTCTCCGTTGCAGTCGGTGGCCAAGGGACTCGTGCTGGAAGTCCTGGCATCCAAAGGTTTGTCCATTGATGAAATGGATTCGTGGAAACCCGCGGTCACGGGAAAGACGGTGTCTCTGTCGGGTGAGTTGGGAGACAGTGGTCTCATGCGGCTGTCGAGTCTGCTGGAACTCCCCGCCGACCTGATCGACGACCCCGAAAAAAGTACCGAAGCGGACAACCCGAAACTGTACGCGACCCAGGCGCACTTCAAGGCGGTGCAGAAGCTGACCGATGACCTGCTAGGCAAGAAGTGGCAGACTTTTGGCCAGTACGCGCAATGGGCCGAACAATACGCCAAGAAGATCGACCGGTTGCCACTGCTCAACGTCGACGAAGAAATGCAGCAGTACAGCGCCCGGGTGGCCGACACGTTGCGACAGGGGGCGGTCGCGATGAAGGGAGTGGGCATCCGGACCGCTGGCCGGCAGTCGCAGGTCTGGAACAGCAACTACGTCAACTACGACTACTATGGCAATCGGACTTACGGAACGTACAACGCGGGGGACCAGGAACGTCGCGCGATCCGAGGGGGGGAAGAGGCCCAGGGAGCGACAGATTTGGCGTCGATGAAGCAGATCATCGAGCAGTCGACCGCAGACATTCGGAAAAAGATGGTCAAGAAATTCAACGTGGAGTTTTAGAGCGGTCGAGTTCCGTCGGGGGGGGTTGCGTTGGATGAAGCGGCGATTACGACTCGTCGATTTTCCAGTTGCGATTTCCCGGCGATTTGCTGACGGTGTGTGGAATGACAATGCGGGGGACTCGCACAACCGAGGGGTTGTGCGACCCCGCTGAAAACGACCTTTTTGGAATGGAGTCCGGACTGTGAAGTCTCATTGTTCCCTGGTTGCGGTGTTTGTTCTGGGTTCGGTTTTGCTGGCGAATGCGGTCGGTCTGTTCGCACAGGATCGCAAGTCGGAACTGGAACGATTCGCTGGCCGCTGGCATGTCGTTGAGCTGGTGGAAGATGGCAAGGTGATTCCGAAGTCGGCGATCGAGGAGTGGCTCCCTTCGGGAGGCTATTTCGAAGTCGCCGACAACGCGATCGTCTACAAATCGACGGAAGACGACAAAAAGCACGTCAAGGTGTTCTCGATCGACGCGACCGAGTATCCGCATCAGATTGACATCAGTGTGCAAAAGCGGAAGGTCGGCACGGGGATCTACAAGTTCGATGACGGAAAACTGGTGATCTGCCTGGTGGATCCTGAGGAAGGGAAGCGTCCGACCGAATTCTCGGCCAAAGAGGGGACCGAGCGGATGCTGATGGTGCTGGAGCGCCTGGGGGACAAGAACCCGAAGCCGGCCCGCACGGAACGCGCCAATCCTCCCAAGAGTTCAGAGGACGGTGCCGCCGCCCGCATCCTCACCGACGCCGAGGTGACGGAAATGCTCAAGGGAACCTGGAAGTACACCGATTCGGTCGGCGCGTTGTACAGCGTGATGGAAGAGGACGGAACGTTTCGGGTCGTGCGGGAGGTCAAGGAATTCCGCCGTTTTCAGAAGATGTTCGTGCAGACGCCCATATCGAGCGGAACCTGGCAGGTGAAGAACGGCAGCCTGCGATTCCGCTGCACCGAATCGGTCCATCCCGACCGGGTCGGTCAAACCATGACGTTTGACATCCGCTCCATTTCGTCGAAAGACATGATCTTCATCGACTACATGGGGAAGCTCGGCCAGGCGTCGAAGGTGAAGTAGTTCAAAAAGAATCTGTTCGATATCAAATCCGTGGTTTTGTAGGGCTCATCGCGGCGAAGCCGCCGTCGCACCCCGAATGGGATGCACGGTAGTAGCCGGGCTCGCGATTATCAGATTTCCACCGTCAGCCCGGCGCGAGAGCGATTCCTTTCTTTGCTGTCAAACGCCGACACTCTTGCGAGAGTCTGCCGTGGGAACCACACTTCTGGCATCCTTCCAGGATGCACTCGCCGTTACACGGCTATCCGGGGGTCTCCGCTGCGCTGCGACCCCCGGCTACTTTATTGCATCCTTAACAGGATGCGACCGGCGGCTGCGCCGCACTGGATGTGAGACCGTGAATTGTTGATCTTCTTTAAGTACGAAACTCAGCACTTCCTGAGGCCCAAGCATGACGTCCCCAGCGACTCCGCTCGCGAACAGCCGAATCCACTGTGGATTGCTGATCGCGCTATTGATCGCGGTCACGATTCCCGTTGGCTGGCTGGTGGTTGCCGCCGCCAACGGACGTCAGCCCAATGGAAAACCGCTGCCCGAACAGGCCAAGAAGCTGGCGGATCTCGCCGAGCGACTGCGGCCGCTCGACCGCCCCATGGGACCCGTTCAGCCGGGTGATTGGCTGGAATCTTATACGGAACTGGGGCAGACGTTTCGGCAGTATGTCGCCGATCGCCCTGCCCCGGTCGACCCGTCCCGGACGACGTTGTACATCGTGCCGTTGGGGGAGGGATCGAAGGAACAAACCGAGATTGTCTCACGAACGGCCGAGTTTCTGGAAGTCTTCTTCGGGAAGCCGGTCAAGACCCTGGAGCGCGTGGTCCTCGACGCTGTTCCGCCCGAGGCGCAGCGCCTCCGCAGCGACGGCAAGACTCGTCAGTTGTTGTCCACGTGGCTGCTGAATGACGTTCTCTTAAAGAGACGCCCGAAGGACGCCATCGCAGTCTTGGGAATGGCGACGGACGACTTGTGGCCGGGCAAAGGTTGGAATTTCGTGTTTGGTCAGGCGTCGCTCAGTGAACGGGTGGGTGTCTGGTCGCTCGCCCGGAACGGCGACCCGTCGGAGAGTCCCGAAGAGTATCGCCTGTGCCTGCGGCGAACACTCAAGACCGCAATGCACGAGACCGGGCATATGCTGGGAATCCCGCATTGCATCGCCGCCGACTGCGGGATGAATGGTACGAACAACCGCGAGGAAAACGATCGCCGGCCGATTGAGTTTTGTCGGGAATGTCAGCCGAAAATCTGGTGGTATTGCCAGACCAATCCCATGGAGCGTTGCCGCAAGCTGGCAAAGCTCGCCGGGCAATACGGATTGGACGAGGAGGCGAAACACTTTGAAGCGGAGGCTGAGGCTCTCGCAAATGTCGAATGAGGTGGCCTGCTCAACGGCACTCCAGCAATTCCGACAGATGCATCACCCGGATGGTCTTACTCTGCCGATGCAGTGCTCCGCCGATGTTCATCAGGCAGCCGGCGTCCGTGCTGACCAGCGCGTCGGCTTTCGTCGCGTCAACGCACGCGGTCTTTTCATTCACCATGGCCCCGGAGATCTCGGGATACCGGACGGCGAACGAGCCACCGAATCCACAGCAGGTCTCCTGTTTTTCCGGAGCGATGTACTCGGCTCCCCGGACATGCCGAATCAGAACCTCCCCCTCGTTTTTCAGCCCCAAACCACGCAAATGGCAGGCGTAGTGGTACGCGACCTTGCCTTCAAACCGCGCCCCGACGTCGACGACCTTCAATTGATTCACCAGGAAATCACTCAATTCAAACGTGCGGGCGGCGAGTGCCTGGGCTCGCGGAAGCCATTGCGGGTCGTCGTGAAACAGGTGCGGGAACTCGACTTTCACCATCGCCGCGCAGGAACCCGACGGGACGACAACCAGCCGATCGGTCTCAAACGCCTCGATCGTATGAATCGCCAGGTCACGAGCCCCCGAGACGAACCCACTGTTGTAGAACGGTTGACCGCAGCAGGTCTGTTTTTCGGGGAAATGGACTGTATGCCCCAATCGGCGGAGCAGCCTGACCGTCGCGATGGCGGCGTCGGGACGCATCACATCTCCCAGGCAGGTCGCCATCAGCGAAACATCCACGCTTCAATCCTCGAGACACGGGGGAAAATGAACCGCGAGTATAACCACACACAAGTGAAAATATGACTCTCGAACGATGATCCTCCCAGTATGGCGGCCAGTCGCCTATGCTGTTCCGCATGCGTCCCCGTCCCCCTTGTGGACCCGCCTCCATGTCCGAATCGCTTGTCTTTCTCAACGGTCAACTCGTTCCCGCTTCGCAGGCGCACATCGCGATTTTTGACGCGGGAATTGTCCTTGGGGCCACGGTCACCGACATGACCCGCACGTTTCGCCAACAGCCGTATCGGCTCGGGGAACACGTCGCCCGGTTGTTCCGCTCGCTGAAATACACGCGAATGGACATTGGCATGTCACAGGAGGAGTTGGTGCGGATTTCCGCCGACCTCGTGGCGCACAACGCGAAACTGGTCGATCCCCTGGACGAACTGGGACTGGTGCATTTCGTGACCGCCGGTGAGTTCGCTGCCTACGCGGGATCGGCTGGCAGAGCCGCCCGCATGAAACCGACCGTCTGCGCCCACACGTTTCCCATGCCATTCGAATTCTGGTCGGAGAAAATGGCGAAAGGGGCGCATGTGGTGACTCCCGCGATTCGCCACGTCCCCCCGCAGTGTTACGATCCGAAGATGAAGTACCGCAGCCGCATGCACTATTACCTCGCCGACAAGGAAACCCAGCTTGTCGACCCCGACGGTGTCTCGTTGCTGCTCGACCTTCAAGGGAATGTGACCGAAACCAGCGGTGCGAACTTTTTGATTGTCGAACGCGGGACCATTGTTTCGCCGACCACGGTCAACACGCTCCCCGGGGTCAGTCGCTCGGTCGTGATGTCGATCGCGGCGAAGCTGGGGATTCCGTTCATGGAGAAGGACATTCAAGTCCATTCGGTGATGAACGCGGACGAGGCGTTTCTGGCCAGCACGCCGTTTTGCCTGTGTCCCGCGACGAAAATCAATGGGGTCGCGATTGGCGATGGCCAGATTGGTCCGATCTATCGACGGATTCTCGACGCGTGGAGCGCTGAGGTCGGGCTGGCGATTGACCAGCAGGTGTTTGATTCGGCCCGCCGACGGACGGCGAGCATTTAGAGGGACGTTGGCCCGCGTTTCCGGTCTCGCTACACTCGCGAAAGTCCCACGACAATTTTCTCCCCTTCCTCGGCGGTCGCCAGTCGAGTGGCACCGCGTTTTTTCGAACACATGCTGACAGAACCAGGTTGTCTCACACGCCGCGCCCGACTCTGGCAACGGCTTCCCGCCGGGGTGAATTCCGTCCTGATCACCGCGCCGCAACAGTTGATGTACTTCGCGAATTTTGACGCGTCACCGTACGTCTTCAATTCGCAGGAAGCGTCGGCGGCGCTGCTGTTGACCCGCGACGGGGAGGCGATTTTGATCGCCGACAATCCCCAGGGACCATTTTCACAAAAGGCTTTCGTTTCCACGCGGGTCGAGCCGTTGTGGTACCGCTGTGTCGAAGCGGCACCGCACCGTGGCCGGCTGCTCGCCGACGCCGTCGTGGAACTGCTCAAATCCCGCGCTCCCGGCGTACTGGGAATTGAGGCGTCGCGCGTTCCGTTCGCGATCTGTGACTGGATGCGGGTCGCCGGTCTCAAGACCGAGTTTCGGGATGTCGACGCCGACATTCGCGCTTTGCGGCGGAAAAAAGAGCCCGACGAGTTGAACCTCATCATTGGCTCGTTGCGGTCCGCTGAGCGGGCGCTCGCCACAGCGCGGAAGGAAATCCGCCCGGGGATGACAGAACTCGATGTCTATCGGCTGGTGCTGCGTGTCGCTTCCGAGGCGGCGGGGGAGCCGGTGCTGGTGTATGGCGATTTCGTGAGTGGCCCCCGTTGTGAGGAGGGGGGCGGGCCGGCGAGCGACCGGGTCATCGGGGAAGGCGAGCTGGTGTTGTTGGACTACTCAGTGGTGTCGCACGGTTATCGCGGGGATTTCTGCGTGACTTTCGTCTGTGCGGGCAAAGCGACGCCGAAGCAATTGGAAATGTACAACGCCTGCCTCGCCGCCCTGAAGGCGGGAGCCGAGTCATTGCGCCCCGGAGTGACCGGTCGTGAAGTGTACGCCGCCTGCCGACAGCCGCTGGTGGAAGCGGGGCTGGCCGCCTATTTCCCCCATCACGCCGGGCACGGTGTCGGACTGGGGCATCCTGAGCCGCCGTATCTGGTTCCCGAGAGTGACGAAGTGGTCGAGGTGGGGGATGTGGTGACCTTGGAACCCGGTCTGTACATTCCCGGCGTCGGGGGAATGCGCTACGAACACAACTTTGTGATCACCGAGACGGGAAGCGAACGGATCAGCGAACATTCGCTGGAAATTGAAAACTGAACTGCGTGAAAAGTCGCCGGTGACCGCGAGGCGCGGGCCGGTCGATAGTTCCACTGTTTTTGCATCCTTTGAGAGCCCACGATGGCAAGTCTGGAAAACCGCGTTTGTGTCATTACAGGAGCCAATCAGGGGATTGGCAAAGGGATCGCCAGGCGGTTCGCCGCCGCAGGCGCAAAACTGGCGCTCTGTGCCCGGAATGACGAAAAATTGCAGCGGGTCGCGGAAGAATTCCGTGCCGGTGGAGTCGAGGTGTTGGCGCAGGCTGTCGATGTCGCCGTGGAGAACCAGGTGGACCGGTTCTTTGACGCGGTCCAAGAGAAATACGGGCGGGTCGATGTGCTGGTGAACAACGCGGGGGCGTTTGATGGCGGCCGGGTCGACCTGCTTCCGCTGGCGGCGTGGGACAACGTGATCGGCTCATGCCTCACCGGGGCGTTTTTGTGCAGTCGCCGCGCTTTCGCGATGATGAAGGACCAGGGGGGTGGGCGGATTCTGAATATCGGGTCGATCTCGGCTCAACGCCCGCGGGAAAACAGCGCGGCGTACTCGGCGGCCAAGTTTGGCGTGTGGGGACTGACCCAGGCGACGGCGCTGGATGGCCGGCCGTTTGGAATCGTCTGCAGTTGCCTGCATCCTGGAAACACTCTGGTTGAGCGCCGGCAGGATTCGGGGCAGCAGTCCGACGCCGAACCGATGATGAGTGTCGAGTCAATCGCCGAGGTGGCCCACACCATGGTCACATTGCCCGCCGACGTGAACTTTCTGGAGGCGATTGTGCTGCCAACGGCGCAGGCGTATCTGGGACGGGGTTGATCCAACCGTCCGTCGGCACCTCCGTAGCACAATGACATTCGCCGCGCCGAACCGCGCCCGGCTCAACCCCGACCGAGATTTCCGTAAGGCAAGTCACTGTGGAGTGTGCACCTGCCAGCGAGTCCGGCCCGCTCACGCCTGGCCCAATTCCTTCGATCGTCGGGCGGCCGCCTCGACGGCGTTAATCAGCGCTCCCCGGACGCCGGCCCGTTCAAGTTCATGAAGACCTGCGATGGTCGTCCCGGCAGGGCTGGCGACCGCGTCCTTGAGCGCCCCAGGATGCAAACCTGTCTCAAGCACCATCCTTGCTGTTCCCAGCAGTGTTTGTGCCGCCAGTTTCTGCGCCACGTCTCGCGGCAAACCCGCTTTCACGCCCCCGTCGGCAAGTGCCTCGATCATCAGACAGACGAACGCCGGTCCGCTGCCCGAGAGACCGGTGACTGCGTCGAGTAACGGCTCCGCCAGGCGGACAGCCAGTCCTACCGCGGTCAGGAGTTTCTGGATCAACCCGGCATCGGCGTCGGTCGCGCTTCCTCCCAGGCAAAAGGCTGACGCCGACTCTCCGACCAGGCACGGAGTGTTGGGCATCACCCGGACCAACCGGCGATTTTCCCCCAGCACCGAGACCATCGTCGCGAGTGGGATTCCCGCTGCGATCGATACGATCAGACACTTGTCCAAATCAACGCTCGCGAGTTCCTGCAAAACCGGGCGAAATTGTTGGGGTTTGACCGCCAGAACCAGCACGTCCGCGAAGCGGGCGATGGAAACATTGGAGTCAGCCGTCAGCGCACCGGTCTCGAGGGTGAAGTGTTCGCGGGCGGCGGGGTAGACGTCGCTCGCCAGAATCGTATCGGGTGTGCAGATCCCCGCGCGAGTCCAGCCGCGCGCCAGCGCCGTCGCCATTTTGCCGGCACCAATGAAGCCGATGCGGAGGGGAGAAACTGAACTCATTTCCAAAGTCTCGTGTCGAAGTGAGAGTGGACGGGGCAACAGGGCGGAGTGTCGAAAGGCAATCTGCAGCCACGCAGGATGGAATGGAAGGGGATCTCGAACGCCTTAGGGCAGGAACCGAGATGTTATACTCCCCACCGTGGAAAATGCGACAATGCTCGCGGGCCGAGTACGAATCGATTTCATTGATACAACCCCTATCAACTCCCCGAGCCGGAGCGATTCACCAGGCGATTCAAGTTCCTGTGTCTAGCCAGTCGATTCGAGTGATAGCGCTCGCGTCCATTTCCCAGTCTTCCCATTCAGCCATCCACACTCTCCGGAGATGTGATGTTGTCCCGCGAACCGGACCATTCTGCACCATGCGATATCCCCGAGAGGATTGCGGCGCTTCGGCGGCGGATCGCGGAGAATCTTGTCGAAATTCAAACAGTTCGGATGACAATCGATCAGAGGTTTGGCGAGTGGAAGGCGCTGCGCGGACGGGTCGCGATGGTCGCACAGAATCAAACCGTTCGACGGGCCGGCGCGACCTCCAGCGAAACTCCACCCGAAATGCGTCCTCAGCTTTCGCTCATTCATCATGATTGAAACATCACCCTGACGCAGACCGCGACGACTTGAAGCCCTTGCCACGTCTCCGGGGATTCCCGTGACAATTCGTACCGCGATCTGGGTCATTGTCAGGTTTGCAGGCGTGCTGGCCCTGATCGGAGGGGGGGTCGGTTACACACTAGGCTGGTTTGTTCCCGGGTACTATCGCAGTGTCTTCGCCGGGGGTGACCATCCCGACTTCGATCCAATCGTTGTCGGACTGATACAAGGCTGCACTCAGGGGGGCGTGGCTGGTGCGACGCTTGGAATCGCGCTGGTGGCGGTGTTTGTCTGGCAGAACATTCGCATCCAGGAACTCTCGGACCCGCCGAAATCCCAGGTGGACGTGCCGCCGCCCCGCACCGATTCTCGTCGATTCCCCTGGGTGGCGGGCTGGCTCTTTGCGCTGACCTGCTGTCTGGCAGCCG
The DNA here is from genome assembly GCA_945860955.1 of Planctomicrobium piriforme. Classification (GTDB taxonomy): domain Bacteria; phylum Planctomycetota; class Planctomycetia; order Planctomycetales; family Planctomycetaceae; genus UBA10511. Next base: position 25,429 of record CAMATH010000015.1, on the reverse strand, counting down.
GAATCATCCTGGGATTACAGCAGGGCAAGCAATTGGGAACGCAATCCGCACACCACGCGCGTTTCCAGTTGGAGCGAGAAATTCTGGCCGAACACCTGAGAAGTGATGACGCATTCCGCGAAATCGAAGTCGAAGAACATCGACTCGGCTTCGTCGGGCTCCGCGGTCATGTCGCCACGCAGGATGACCTAGATCGCTTGCGATCCCTCATCCGCGATCACTTCGGAAAATCCCGCGAAAAGATCACAGTCGGGGTCAAAGTCAACGACTAACCCCCCATAACGAAAATCCACCCTCCGGCAATATTCGGTACTTCATCCCTCATCACTCCGCTTTCATCCTTCCCCCTTGTCTCCCCCCAGCACGCCATGCCATTCCCGGCAACATGAAATTGTGTCTGCCGGCGTAAATCCGGCGAGACCGCTGAAAGCGCAGTCCACCGTTCGACATTGCAACCCCAACCGTTGGCGCATACCTTGACGGCTGCGGTGGCGACAAATCACTCGAATCTGCGTGGTGCATTGGTGTCTGAATTGAACAATGTCCCGGTGGCGCGACTCGGATCGACATCCGTGTCGGCCAGTGACTTCATTGACTGGCTCAGGTATACGGAACGCCGAGCGGTTGTTCGCGAGATGCTGGTCGACTTGGTAATCCGAAAGGCCGCCCTCGATCGCGGCTGGAAGGTCGCTGACGAAGAACTCCAGTCGGCGGTCGATATCCTGCGGCGAACGCACAAGCTGTATCGATCGGCCGAGATGGTCGCCTGGCTGGGAAGTCGCGGGATCTCACTCGAGGATCTGGAAAAACAGCTCGAATTGCAGAACTTCCGCGGTCGACTTCAGGAAGCGGTCTGTGGCGACGACGAGGTGCTGCGGGAATTCGCCGAGAATCGCCGGGAGTACGATCGAGCGCGGCTCTCACGAATCGTCGTGAGTGAACAGGGGGTCGCCGACGAGATCCGCTTGCAACTCGACGAAGGAGCGGACTTTGCGCATCTCGCCCTGCGGTATTCGCTTGATGTGGAAACGAAGAATTTGGGAGGCGAACTGGGGCTTGTGAGACGGACCAGTCTCGGGCCGACAATCGAGTCGGCGGTGTTTTCCGCGAAAGAGGGGGAACTCATCGGCCCACTCTCGGCCGATGGTCTGTTTCATCTGCTGTGCGTGCGGCAACTTCTGGTCGCGGAACTTACTCCCGAGATCGCCAGCGCCATTCGTGGGCGGTTGTTCGAAAACTGGCTTACGCAGCAGCTTCAAACCATTGGTTTCGCGATCATGTTGCCAGCGTCTGAGTGAATTCAATACCGGGAGGGGTCAACATGGCGGTCGTCGTACCTCAGTTCCTTAACGACCTGCCGTTGCTCCGCGATCTGAACGAAGCGGAGGTCGAACATGTCTCAAAGTTCGCGGCCCGGCGGATGCTTCGCCAGGACACCGTCGTGCAACTCTCTGGCGAGCCAACCGGATTTTTGGGTTTCCTGCTATCAGGGCGGGGAATGGAATCGATTCCGTCGGGTGATGGTCGACTGTATGTGACACGTCGCATGCGCGGCGGGGCGCTGTTTGGCGAACGAGCGCTGGTGGTCGATGAACCGAGCGCCGTCGAAGTCCGCTGTCTGCAAGGATCCGAGATTCTGTTGATTGGCGTGTCGGCGTTTCAGGAGCTGCTGCCGACCTCACCACGTCTGGCGGCGGGACTGGCGCGCTCGCTGGCCGATCGCGAGTCGGCACTGCGCCAGCGACTGGAAGTAACTCTGATACCCAGAGGAGAAGATCGGGTTCTGGCGTATCTGGATCTGGCGGCGCGAGAGTCCGCGCGGGGCAATACGGATTCGATGCGAGCATTGGGTCTGACCCATGAGCAGATCGCCGTCGATTGCGGACTCTCGCGCGAGACCGTGTCGCGGATCCTCTCCCGGTGGCGGGACACCGACGGGTGAATCGTCACATCAGTCGATCACCTTGACCCACAAATCGAACGAGCCGGCGGCTGTCGACTGCATGAACGACAGGCAGTTCACCTGAATGAGAATGTCGTGATCGTTCTCAAACTGCAAAATGTCGGGGGTTTCTCGACTGGTCGAGAGCAACACCTGCTCGGGGACTCCGAGCAGGTTCTGGTACGCCACGATCGAGTGCGTCGGGGAGTTTGGAAACAGCCAGGGACTCGGCTGACAGTGTTCCACCGTGAAATCGCCCGCTGGCCGGCGGATGGCGCGGCGGACGACGCGATGTCCCGCTTGCGCCACCGGCAGACAGATCGACCAGTCGACCCGTGCGACGGCGATCGCCAGGATCCGCGCCCGCAACGGCTCCCCCTGACGGAACAGACGATTCCCCAGATCGGGATTCGTCACCGACAGACCGCCATACAGCAGCCAACCGTCGACGCAATTGTCCGGTCCGACGTCGACCCCGGGGCGTCGACCGGGACGTGCGGGATGGACGATATTCGTCGGGATGGGTGCCGGTTCCAGAATCGCCGGTAGACCGGCCGCTGGGGCAGCCTCGAGAGAGGCGACCATTTCCAGCGCGCCCTTTGCCGCCCCCTTCACACCGGCGGTCTTTCCTGAACCGGCCTTCTCGGGGACCGGTTTGGCCTGGACCGGGCTGGGGGCGTTCAGAATCGCGACATTCATGGAAGAACCACCGCCCGAAGCCACTTTGCGCCCTTTGAACTGCACCGAAACCTGTTCCAGGCTTTCCTGGTACGGATTCGTCGGATTCGAGGGGTTGTACAGGTAACTACGTGAAACGGCGTACAAACGATTGATGCGTTCATTGGGAGAGGAATCGCACTCCGCCTGCATCCGGGTGTCGCCACTCATGTCCCAATTCGCCTTCACAGTTGTCGGGTTGTTTCCGTACAGCGCCTGCTTCGACAGATAAATGTCGGGAGTGGCGACCACCTGGGCGGCGGTGAAGCTCGTTGTGCCGCGCGCCATCCGCAGGAACACCCCATCAAAAATGAAGCCGGCCGGGGGTAAGACATCCCCTTTGCAAACATTCACGGTGCCCGTTTGGGGAGTGCTCGGCATTGCGGATGGAGTGACGTCGACTGTGCTGATCGGCTCGGTGGAAGAGGGATTCGAAATGGAGATGGACATGGATTCTCGAAACTAGAGTCGGGGTGGGGTGAGGGAGTGGCGATGGATGGGGGCGGGGGACGGGTGGCAAGTCGCGACGCTGTTCGAAGGGCCGCCGCCCGAGCGGTCTCCAAATCTCAGGGAGTGCCCGAACCGGGGGCGTTGATCAACTCAATGCGCACTTCGTGAAAAATCGTCGTCCCCCCTTCGTTGTAAATTCCGAAACCGCCCGAAGAAATCAGCGGTCGCAGGGGGGGACAAAATAAATCAGTGTCCGCCATCTTGTCATAGATCTGACCGTTCCAGCGGACTTCGCGAAGTTGCCCCTGCAGCACCAGAACCTGCAAGACGTGCTGCGGTTCAGTTGGGGAACCAACACGCGCCCCCGTCAGCATCTCCCGGTTCATCAAGGGGGAGGGGCCTCCCCGAGGTGTCCAGGTGGTGTTCTGTGTTCGAGACAGTCGAAAACTGTTGGCGGGAGTCTCGTTTTGCAGACGGTTAAACGTCACGACCTGAAAATCGGTCCCGGTCACGTCATGTTCCGCCGGTGCGTCATGCGCTCCCCAGAACAACCCGGAATCCCCGGTCGCCGAGCCGGTCGAGAACCGCACTTCCAGCCGAAAGCTCTCGGAAGAGGTCGTTCCCGTCTGAAACGCCGCCGGGTAATTGCTGGTGACCGTCGTCTGGTGGGTTTCCGGATTCCATTGCCAGTTCGAATCTTTGGCGATCGCGGTCCATATGACCGGCACCGGCTTGTGGTCCAGGGTTTCGTACCAGCGCCCGGGAACCCGCGTCTGTTTGACCGAGGTTGTGGAACTCAGTAAACCCAGAACCGGAGGCCACAGCGCGCCGGCCACCACCAGAAACGACGCCAGCGTGAGTCCCAGCCGGAACTTTCCGGAACGGCGTCGTGGCGAGACCTGTGGAGAGACCAACGGCGTGATCTGGCGGCTCGTGCTGGAGCTGTCAGCCGCCAGCAGTGTGTTGAATTTCCGCGTTCCCGAACCCGACCGCGATAGGGTCTCTGGCGCCGTTTCGGTCCACGATTGACTGAGCCAGTCTCGCAGAGCGCTGGCGACATCACTGCACGTGCTGTACCGCGCCGCCGGCGACTTGCCGAGACATTTGAGGCAGATCGCCTCGAGTTCTTTGGGAACCGTATCGTCGTGCTGGCGTGGTGGCTTGGGTTCCCGGTGAAGGACTTCATCAAAGACCCGTTCCCGCGATCCGTTAAAAGGCCGTCGACCGCACAGCACTTCGTACAGCATCACTCCCAGCGCCCAAATGTCGGTCCGGCCATCCAGTCGATGCACTTCTCCCCGAATCTGTTCGGGTGCCATATACGCCGGGGTTCCCGAGATGTCTCCTCCCTGCCCGACATTCAGGTTTTCATCGAGCGCCAAACCGAAGTCGACGATTTTGGGTTGCCCGAATTCATCAATCAGGATATTGCCCGGCTTCAAATCGCGATGGACGAGCCCGTTTTGATGGGCGTGCTGCAACGCGTCGGCGACCGACGCAAGCAACTCCAGCGACCGCCGAACCGGTGGATTCTCCAACTCCAGCAGATTCTGAAATGTCCCCCCAGTCACGAATTCCATCGAGATGAACGGGACGCCGGTCGTGAGGTACCCAACGTCGTAAACCGTGGCGATATTCGCGTGGCGCACCCGAGCCGCCAGCCGCGCTTCGGCCACCATCGCCGACATCCGTTCCTCGCTCGCGACCCGGTCGCCTCTTGGCAGCTTTAACGCGACTTCCCGCTCGATTTCGGTGTCACGCGCCAAAAATACTTGGGCGAAACCGCCGTTCGCCAGCAGCTTCAAGACATTGTACCGCCCCAACTGACAGGGGAGCCGCGACACCGACAGCAGCTCGGCAGCCTGAGTCTGCCCCCAGTGGCGCGTTGTATCGGTGGGAATAAACTGCCCTATCGCCGTCAACGAATCGACGCCAATCGGCTGCTCGACCACGATGAGAGAATCCCCCGCGATTGTCGACGCGGAGTACAACAACTTGCCGCAACTCGGACAACTGACCGTTTGCACCGAGTCGTCGTCGACCGTGCAATCCACACTACACGTCGCGCATCTCAGTTGCATTGTCCCCCCCTTTGGCTGGCCGGTCGGGTCATTGTTTTATTCCCCACCATGTCCAGACTATCGCCCGTTCACACGGGACGCAAGCAAATTTCCAGATCCACCGCGTATGGAATACCGCGGCAGGCTCCCGATGCGTTACAATGAACTCCTCTCCGCGTATTCCCTCCCTGGTTGGCTGCTCCATGCCCTCCCGAAGTTCCCAGTTCGAACTGTTACGAAGCATATGCTTCGCGATTGCAATCTTTGGTTTGCTGTTACTTGCGGGTGCGCGGGGTGTCGCTCAAGAACCGCAGGCAGACGATCCGGACGGAATCGCCTTCTTCGAACAGAAGATCCGACCGGTCCTTGTCGAACGGTGTCACGCCTGCCATTCGAGCCAGGCCAAAGAACCCAAGGCGGGGCTCCGTCTCGACAGTCCTTCCGGATTCCTTAAGGGGGGGGATTCCGGTCCTGCGGTTGTCCCGCACAAACCGGCCAACAGTCTGTTGATCGCCGCGATTCGTCATCAGGACCGCGTGATGCCTCCCAAGGGGCCGGCACTCACCGCGGCGCAAGTCGCCGACTTCGTGCCTTGGGTGGAACGGGGCGCGCCAGTGCCGGCCGTGACTGCGCCGGCACCCGCTCCCACCGGTCCCGATTTTGCCGCCGCCCGCCAATACTGGTCACTCAAACCAGTCGTCCGGCCCGCGGTTCCAGAGGTGAAAAACTCTGGGTCCGTCCGCAATGCGATCGATGCCTTGGTCATCGCGAAACTCGAACGGGCCGGCCTGACTCCCGGCGTTGAGGCGGACCGCCGCAGTCTTTTACGACGCGTCACCTGGGATCTCACCGGACTCCCTCCGACCCCTGAAGAGACGGCCGCTTTCGTGGCCGACGAAACCCCCGAAGCCTACGAGGCCGCGGTCGACCGGCTGCTCGCTTCACCCGGATTCGGTGAACGCTGGGGCCGACACTGGCTCGATGTCGCCCGTTATGCCGACACCAAAGACGGCGTGCTGATGTACGGCGACAACCGCATACGTCCCTACGCGTACACCTATCGCGACTACGTCATCCGAGCGCTCAACGAAGATCTCCCTTACGACCGGTTCGTCACCGAGCAAATCGCCGCCGATCAGATCGAGCCCGCCGTCGACCGCTGGCGACTCGGCGCGTTGGGTTTTCTGACATTGGGACGGATGTTTGATAACAACATTCACGACGTGATCGACGACCGCATCGACACGGTCTCGCGCGGTCTTCTGGGATTGACGGTCAGTTGCGCCCGTTGCCACGACCACAAATACGACGCCATCGCGATGGGAGACTACTACGGACTCTACGGAGTCTTCGCCAGCAGCGAAGTGCCTCTCGATTTACCATTGATCGACGATCCCCAACGGATCCCCGGCGGACCTGAATTCGAAGCGGACTTGGCCGCCAAGCAGAAGGGAGTTCAGGACTTCCTGGATGCGCAGCACGCGTTGCTGCTCGACGCGGCGCGGCTGAGGGTTGCCGACTATCTACTGAAGGTCGCGACCACAAAACCCGACCCGCTGGAGACGGCGATTTTCTTTCTCTCGCTCGCGCCGGAAGATCTGCGACCGCCGATCACCGCCCGCTGGCGCCGGTACGTCGACATTCGCTCGCGCCCTGACGACCCGGTATTTGGACCCTGGGTCGCGTTGATGGCACTCGCGGAAGAGGATCTGGCAAAGCCGGGGGTGACGGAAAGCGTTCTCGACAAGTGCCGTTCACAAATTGCGGGCTGTGCGCCCGGTGAGATCAATCCGCTCGTTCTCGCCGCTTTGACCTCGGCACCGCCCCGTTCGCGCGCGGAACTCGCGACGTGCTACGGTAACCTGCTACGCGAGAGCTACGAAAAGTCCAAGGCCCCCGCCGACGGTGCCGCCGCGTCCCCGTTCGAACCGGCGCGGAACCAACTGCTGGAAGTTCTGGTGGCCCGAGAGAGTCCCGGCTGGTTCCCACGCAGTCAGACCCGCCGTTATATGTCGCGGACAGAGACCGACGCATTCGGTGGCAAGGTGAACGAGCTGGATGTTGTCGCGGTGAAGTCTCCCGCCGCCCCCGCGCGCGCGATGGTGCTGGTCGACAGTCCGGAGTTGAACGATCCCCGCATCTTTCTGCGAGGCAATCCCTCCCGCCCCGGCCCCGCGGTTTCCCGTCGGTTCCTGCAAGTCCTTTCGAAGGCGGAACCGGAACCGTTCACAAAGGGGAGTGGTCGGCTTAACCTGGCGGAGGCGATCTCCTCTCCCGAAAATCCACTCACCGCCCGGGTGATTGTGAATCGCCTGTGGATGCATCACTTTGGTGAGCCGCTGGTGGCGAGTCCGAGTGATTTCGGCACCCGGACCGCCGCCCCGCTGCACGCCAATCTGCTGGACTATCTGGCGAGCGAATTGATTCGGAGCGACTGGTCACTGAAGACGCTGCACCGGCAAATCGTATTGTCGCACACTTATCGGCAATCGAGCGCCAATCGAGCCGAGTGTCGACAGGTCGATCCCGAAAATCACCTGCTGTGGCGGATGAATCGTCGTCGGCTCGACTTGGAATCGATGCGCGACACATTGCTGATGATTTCGGGTCGGCTGAACAGTCAACTGGGTGGCCGGGCGGTCGACGCGGCGGGCAACCCGACCGAGACCCGACGGACCGTTTACGGTCTGGTCGATCGACAGAACGTCCCCGGGGTCTATCGCGCGTTTGACTTCGCCAGTCCCGACGCGTCGGCCGAGCGCCGGCCGCAGACGACGGTTCCGCAACAGGCCCTCTTCGGCCTGAATTCGCCGTTTGTGTTCGAGCAGTGCCGGTCGCTGGCGAAACGAATTGAGTCGGCGGGCGACTCCCCGGAATCTCGCGTCAACCGGCTGTTTCAACTTGTGCTGCAGCGGCTCCCCACACCGGAGGAGGCGCGCGAGGCGGTCGAGTTCGCGACCTCTCCCGTGGCGGTCGCCGGCCCGCTGGAGACGCCACTCTCGCGGTGGGAGCAACTCGCACAGGTCCTGCTGTTGTCCAACGAACTGATGTTTGTCGATTGAGCGGAGCGCCATCATGCAACTTTCCCGTCGCGAATACCTCTCTCACATGGGGACCGGGCTCGGTCTGCTGGGCCTCGCCGGCCTGCTGGCGGACGAAGGACTGCTGGGATCGGCGACAGCCGCCACGCCGCTCGCACCCCGGGCCACCCATTTTCCGGCCAAGGCGAAGCATGTGATCCACGTCTATCTCAACGGCGGTCCTTCGCAGGTCGACACGTTCGACCCGAAGCCGATGTTGAAGAAGTACGAAGGACAACCGCTCCCGACCGGTAACCTCACCACGGAACGCCATACAGGCGGAGCGCTCCCCTCGCCATTCAAGTTCGACAAGTACGGCCAGTCGGGGGTCGAGATCAGCGAGATCTTCGCCAAGACCGCCCAGCACGCCGACGACATCTGCTTCATTCGCTCGATGCACGCCAACACACCCAACCACGAGCAATCGATGCGGTTGATGAACTGCGGTGACGAGCGACTCAGTCGGCCGAGCATGGGATCGTGGGTGACCTATGGCATGGGAACCGAAAACGAAAACCTCCCTGGCTACGTCGCGATGTGTCCGGGGTTGCCGGTCGCCGATGTTTCCAACTGGCGTTCGTCGTTTCTCCCCGGGATCTTTCAGGGAACGTATGTCGATACCCGCAAAACCAAGGTGGAAGAACTCCTCGACAACATCCGCAGTGGTGGTTCGTCGCGCGAAGATCAACGGAAACAGTTGGATTTGCTGTCGCGGCTGAATCGCAAGCATCAGCAACCACGGACCGACGACGCGGCGCTCGAAGCCCGCATCGAGTCATTTGAACTCGCGTACCGGATGCAGGATTCCGCGGGCGACGCGTTCGATATCGCCCAGGAGCCGAAACATATCCGTGACCTTTACGGCGACACGCTCCATGGGCGGCAACTATTGATCGCGCGGCGGCTGGTCGAACGGGGAGTGCGGTTTGTGCAGATCTTTCACGGCGATGTGCAGCCGTGGGACAGCCACGACAAGCTCGACGAAAACCACCGTCGACTGGGCCAGGAAGCGGATCAGCCGATCGCCGCTCTGTTGACCGATTTGAAGCAGCGGGGATTGTTTGACGAAACAATCGTGCTGTGCGGCGGTGAGTTTGGCCGAACGCCCGCGGTTGAACTGTCGAATGGCAAGCCAGCGATGGGACGCGACCACAACCATTGGGGATTCACTGTGTGGCTGGCGGGAGCCGGGGTGAAGGGGGGACAGGTCTATGGCGCGACGGACGACTTTGGCTACAAGGCGGTGGAGAATCCGGTGCATATTCACGATCTGCACGCGACACTGCTGCACCTGTTGGGATTCGACCATTTGCAATTGACATACCGCTACGCCGGCCGGGATTTCCGCCTGACCGATGTGGCGGGTGAAGTGGTCGACGCCGTGCTGGCCTGACGTCGACTCGCACTCCATGCCGCAAGCCGCCATCGCGTTCGGGGGAAATCTCGGTCCGGTCATCGACCAGTTTCGCGCCGCGATCGCGCGACTGGCGGCGGCGGGGGTTGTCGTCGAACTCGCCAGTGCCCTGTATGAGACGGGACCGGTCGGGAGCGTGGCGACCGGCCGCTACGTCAACGCGGCGGCGGTCGTTTCCACCCCGCTGGCTCCCGCCGAGCTGCTGCGAACACTCTTGGAGACCGAAACCGCGCTGGGGCGTGAGCGAACGGAATTGTGGGGACCCCGCCCCCTCGATCTCGATTTGATCTGGTACGGGGAGGTCGTGTGCGAGACGGCGCGGTTGACACTGCCGCACCCGGCCTGCTGGTACCGGCGATTTGTGTTGGACCCGCTGTGCGACATCTGTCCTGCCTGGACCCATCCGCTGAAGGGGGTTTCGATTGAGTCCCTTCTGACACGCTTTGAGCGGCGTCCCTTGGGCGTTGGGTTGGCTGGGGGGACAGAGCGACACCGTCGGCGACTGGTCGAAATCCACAGACATTCGCCCACGAGTCGTGTCGACATCTTGGATGTTCACGACGATTACCAAACATCGTTCACCGACGCGGTGCGGTACGTAGTACCCGACGTCCACGCGGAAATATCGTTTCGTCACCTTGGCGCAGACGTCCCGGCGGTGATCGCATGGCTGGGACCGTCTGTGGGACCATTGGACGAAACGCCAACAAAATCGCCCGCCGCTCGCCCGCAATCGGAATCCACGGATCCGGAATTCCTGGCGTTGCCAATGGACCGTCGGCTGGACGTTTCGCGCCTGGCGCTGTGTGATGACCACTGGTTACTCCATTTGGTGCAGTCCATTTCGGACGCGCCCCGGCGAATCGGCGGCACCGAATGGGCACAATGCTACCAGAAACACGCGTCCCAAAGCTAAAATCTCCTACATGACAACTCCGAATTCCACCACAAACCACACCCTGCGAGCCGGCATGGTCGGCCTGGGGATGATTTTCGACGACACCTACCGGCCGTTCTTCGAACAAGTGCATCGGCAACCGATTTTCGACCGCCGTTACGGGGCGGTCGAGGTGCCACTCACGGCTGTCGCGTCGCGTACCGGGTCGCGTGCCGAGCGGTATCGGGAATCTCTGCGGGGGGTCGTCAGCCCGTTTGAAAGTTACGCCGGCCAGGACGCCGTCGCCCAACTGATGACATCGGGAGTCGACTTCGCCTGTGTCGCCACGCCCGACGACCGGCACTTCGAGGCGGCGAAAACCGTACTCGCCGCCGGTGGGCACCTGCTGCTCGAAAAACCGTCCGTCCTCTCGCTGGCGGAACTCGATGAACTGGTCGCACTGGCGAAACAGAACAATGTTCTCGCCAAAGTGGTCTATCACAAACTCCTCGATCCCGACCACAAACGGTTGCGAACTTTTTACGCCGACGGACGTCTGCGGCATGTGAATAACGGGTACTGTTCGCTGCTCGAGCCGAAGTCGATTTCCGGCGGTCAATTTGCCGAGTGGATCAACGGCCGCAATCCAGGAACGTACGTCGCGGTCCACTACATCAAGTTGATTGACTTCACGTTCGGCGGGAGGCTGAAAACTGTCACCGCGTCGGGACAGCGGGGACAGGTGGGTCCGTCGGATGGCACCACGTGGGACAGTTGCCAGTTGCGGCTGATCTACGAATACGACTCCGGCCGCGAGGCTGCGTTTGACATTCACACCAGTTGGGTGACCCCCGACAACTTCCCGGGCTACGTCGAACAAGAAGTGCAGTTTCGTTTCGACAACGGCGTGTGGAACGGCCATTCGCGAAAACGGGGGGTCGAATGCACGATCGAAGGGGAGACTCCGCACAAGACGAAAATCACCATCAACAACCACTATAGCGCGCCGTTCCTCGAACCGTGGGGCGAGCGTTGCCAGAGAGGGTATGGGGTCGAGGTGATCGAACGATTCGCCCGCGAGGTGGCGCTGGTCGAGTTTGGCGGACCGGCCGGGGAGCGAGGTGCCCGGTTGGCGGCGGCGCGGGATCTTCACTACGACGATCTGTCGGCCGACCGCCAGACGGTCGCCGCTGTCCAGGCGCTGGAGGCGATTCTGGATCACGCGGCCCACGGTCGCCCCGACGGGGTCGTACGGGTCAACGATTCGCGTGGCGGACTGGTTTTGTATCATCCCGGGTCCAACGAGCCAGAGATTCTCTACGCACCGTCCGTGTGACGAGGAAATGAAACCGCCATGGTCGAACAGCAAACCGCCGACGATGTGATCGTGGAAACCCGTCGCCCCGCTCCCGAGCGGGCGACCCGCCCGAAAAAACAGCCCCCCTACGCCGTGATTGTTGAAAACGACGACTTTCACACGTTTGAGTATGTGATCGAAGCGCTGTGCAAGATCTGCGGGCACAGTTTGGAAAAAGCGTTTCTGCTGGCGCAGGAGATTCATACCAGCGGTCGAGCGATTGTCTGGAGCGGCGCGCTGGAGGTCGCCGAGCTGAAGCGCGACCAGATCCGCGAATTTGGCCCCGACCATTTCCCGAAGAAGCCGGTCACGTTTCCCCTGGGGGTCTACGTCGAACCACTTGCGTAATGGGGAAATGACTCCACGTGGGAGTTGATTTTGCGACGGATCCGGATCCCGGACCGGGCTGAAACGGCTTCTCCCAAGACCCACGCCCCACTAAGATGCCAGACCGCGCCCCACCAACGGTGATGCGGGCTGATCACGATGCATTTTTCGAAAGCCGCTCCCCGTCATGAGCTACCAAATGGTTCTTTGGGACTTTGACGGCACGCTCGCCGACACCTGGGACTGTGGACTCCGTGTACTCAACGAAATCGCCCTCCGGCACAACCTGCCGCAGGTCACCGAGGTCGAAGAGGCGCGGCGGCTGTCCACTCGCGAGTTCCTCAGCAAGCAGGGAATCTCGTGGTTCCAGCTTCCCATGATCATCCGTGAATGGCATGCCGGCATGAAATCGCAAATGGAAAACGTCAACTTCTACCCGGGAATTGTCGAGGTGCTGCGAACCCTGCGCGATCAACAACGTGTCGTCGGAATTCTCTCGTCCAATTCCGTCGAAAACATCCAGATCTGCCTCCGCCATCACCAGGCGCAGGATCTGTTTCAATTCGTCGAATCGTCGCCGAGACTCTTTGGCAAGGGCCGGGCGATTCGCAAAATCGTCAAGCGGGTATCCCTTAAAGAATCCGCAGTGCTGTATGTGGGAGACGAGGTCCGCGACGTAGAGGCTGCGGCGAAGGCGGGAGTCGACTGCGCCGCCGTTTCTTGGGGCCTGCACGAACCCGCGTTTCTCAATCAGCACTCCCCGACGCACCGGGTCGATCGCGCCGACCAGATTCCGCTTCTCACTCCGCCAACCCGCACTTGACGACGACTCAACTCGCCGCCAGGGGTTCCAGCCAACCCCGCAAATCGTGGCTGTATTCGCTCGCCAGATTGACCGACACCAGCTCGCGATGGAACTCGGCGGCACCGTCGTGCCCCACGTCGGCGGCTTGTGCGCTCGCGAATCGTTGCGACGGATCGGTTGCGATCATCCGCTGGCACAGCGTCATCAGCAGTTCGCTATTGGTCACCTCGACGGGGAGCAGATCGGGCAGATGATGCTCCAATTCGTGCTTCGACTTCACAAGTTCCGGATACGACGACATCGTTCCAAACGGAAATTGTCCCGACAGCATCTCGATCAGCACGTAGCCCAGACTTGCCAGATCAGAACGGGGTGTGCTGCTTCCCCCCTGAAGCACTTCTGGAGCGGCGTATGCAGGGGACCAGACGTGCCGAACCGTGGTTTGCCTCAAATCGACCGCCGACCCGATGTCAATCAGTTTGGCGTTTCCCATCCGAGTGAGCATGATGTTCGCTGGCTTGATGTCGCCGTGTACCAGCCCCGCGCGGTGCATCGTTGCCAGGCCGGCGAGACAGTCGCGCAGAATCGAAATCGCCACCCCCGGTTTGAGCCGCGACTGTGTTACACCGCTTGTCAGAATCACACGCTGCACATACTCCAGTCGCTCCGCATCGAGACGCTCGCGGGTCAGATCGAGCATCTGCGACTTCAACAGTTCCTTCAGGTCATAACCGTCCAGCCACTCCATCTCCATCAGCCGCAAGCCGTCGTGAACGACAAAGTCGTGGATGTCGACGATATTGTCCGACTGCAACAGCGCGACCCGACCACACGCCTTGCCGACAAGGGCCATATCCTCTTCATACGCCTTGCGGCTCGGGTACGGTTCCGGCGAAAACACTTTGAGCGCCACGGGACGGGCGAAACCGTCGGCCCCCTCGCGCGACGCGAGGTACACCGCCCCCTGACCCCCTGCCCCCAACAACTTCTGCTTTTTGTACCGACGGTCCCAATTCAGTTCTTCGACCCAGGTGATCTCTTCGTAGCGGGCGAACAGAGCCTGCTTGTCGGGATCGGTGAGGCCGCCGAGCGGAATCGGTCCTTTGTACGCGACAGTGGATTTCATGAAGCCCTGGGGAATTTCGGATGAGCGCCGGACACTCTGGGAATTATAGCCGATCCGTTCGACGGAAGGCGACTTTATTCCGACGCAACTAGCGAATCAGCCGCTCGGCACCCCGTTCCAGCAAATCTTCCGCCAATTCCCGGCCAATCGACTCGGCGGCGCTTTCTGGTCCGCGCAATTCCGCATGCAGCCGCTCGCGACCATCCGCGCTCAACACGACCCCTTCCAGAACCAATTCGCCCATCTGGCGGTGCGTCGCCGCCCCAACCGGCGCGTGACAACCCGCTCTCAAATGCGCCAGCAATGACCGTTCCGCCAGAACGCTCGCGTGCGCCTGCGGATCACTGATCCGCCTTAACAGATTGGTGACGAGTTCATCGTCCACGCGACATTCGATACCCAAGGCTCCCTGGCCGACCGCCGCGTACATCATTGGTGGAACGATACGGGCCGTGATGCGTGGTTCCAGACCCAATCGCCCCAAACCCGCCGCCGCCAGCACCAGCGCGTCGTATTCCCCAGCGTCCAGTTTTTTCAGCCGGGTTTCCACGTTACCCCGCACTTCGCTCAGGATCAGGTCCGGGCGGTGATGCAACAGTTGCGCCTGCCGACGCAGGCTCCCCGTTCCGACCCGGGCTCCTTGTGGCAACGCCATAAAGTCTGAGATTCCCTCGGATCGCAAGGGCATCACCAGAGCATCTGAGGTCTCGGCTCGCTCGGGGACGCCGGCCAGATGCAGCCCCTCTGTTGGCAATGTCGGAAGATCCTTCAGACTATGCACCGCCAGGTCGGCGCGGCCGTCGAGCAACGCCCGCTGAACTTCGCGCGTGAAGACCCCCTGTCCTCCAAACGATCGCAACGCTCCGGTCTGGTCACTGTCCCCCGTTGTGGTGACATGCACCAGCTCGACCGAGCAATCGGGGGCGGCGGCCGACAAAAGGCCGGCGACATGTTCCGCCTGCCAGAGCGCGAGCCGGCTGGAACGAGTGGCAATGCGGAGAATTCGCGGAGTCGCGGTGTCTGTCACGGGTGTTGGAATGAATTCAGAGGATGTTGCGAAGAATTATTTGGGAAGTCGCGCCGCTCCAGTCAGCGGCTCAACCAGTGGTGGCGGATTGTCCCCGATATCCGTACCGGGAATCGCCTGGCCGGGGGGAATCAACACTCCGCACGACACAATGTATTGCAACGCCTGGTCCACGGTGAGTTCCAGGTCAATCACACTCCCGCGCGGCACCATCACGGTGAAACCGCTCATTGGCATGGGGGATGCTGGCACCAGCACCGACACCAGCGGCTCTCCCGCCGAGTTGACGCATTCCCGCAGTCCGTCTCCCGTCAAAAAGCCGAGACTCCAGGCTCCCAACCGGGGATACTCCACCGCGACCACGCGATTGAACTCCACTTCGCGCTCGGTAAAGATGAAGTCGGTGAGCTGTTTGACCGTGGCGTACACATTCCGCACCACCGGAACGCGGTTGAGCATCCACTCAAACCAACGGAAAAGCCACCCCCCCAGCCGGGCCGTGAGAAACCGTCCCAGAAAATAGAGCGCCAGTATTGTGATCGAGAGCGCCAGCAGACTGAGGTGCCACTGCGTGGGAAACTCCCGGACGGCGGCCACCTCCATATACAGCCCGATCGCTGTCGTCGGGGGAGGCTGCGGTCGCAGGTGCTTGAAGACGAGGTTGTAGTCGTCGAGCGGGACGTAGTTTTGCGGTTCCAGTTCCTTCCCGATCGGCACATACACCGAGTGCAGAAACCGATCGTTCAGCAATTGTTCTTCGGGAACGGTCCCCCGCGTGTGCAGCGGATTGACGCCATACACGCTTTTGAGCTGCTGATCGAGTTCGTGACTGACGCGATAGTTGCGTCCCCATTCGGGGAGCGCGGGAAGTCCCGGGACCGGCTCCACCAGACTGCCTGCCGTCCGGATCTCGTCGCCGTACTTCAGATGGGCGACCGCGAACCGGACCACCGTATTCACGGGGGCGATCACGTAGTTGTACAGGGTATTGCCAATCCAGATCAGGATCAGCAACGTGAGTACCGGGGGAAGGATGATCGCCAGCCCGCGGATGAAGAAGTACTTGGGTGACGCCCGGCTTCGAGGGCGTTTTTTGGGAGAACTCGCAGCGGACATTGTGGGCTTCGTATGAAAAACGCCCGGGAAATCCCTGGCGTGTAGTGTGCCGACTTGGCGGACAGAACAAACTCCAGACTCAAACGCGATTCAGACCGGGTGGGCAAACCCAATTGACCGGCTACGAATGCCGCCCCAGCCCGCGAGCCACCACACCCACAATCACCCGCGACGCCCCCGACATCTTGAGCGCGCGTGCCGCTTCGTGGGCGGTGGTTCCCGTTGTGAGGACGTCGTCGGCCAACAGTACGGTCGCTCCTTCAGGCAACGCTCCCTCGACGACGGCGAACGCGTCTTTCACGTTGACCCGCCGTTGTGCGGGAGGCAGCATGGACTGCTTCTCGGTCCATCGCGTCTTTCGCAGTATATGGGTGGCCACGGGGATGTTCAATCGCCTCCCCCACGCCCGGGCCAGCTCTTCCGCAGGATTGTGCGGACGAAACAGAGCCTGCCAGCGGTGAAACGGAATCGGAATGATGACGTCGAACTGGACATGTCTCAATGCGGCCTCGTTCACCCCCAGAGCCAGATTCGCCAGCCCGGCAAGGACCGCATCTCCCCCCCGCCGTTTCCCTTGCAACACCGCTTGTTTCAGTTCGTTCTCATATCCCCCCAATCGAAACACGGATTCAAAGGCGAACGACTCGCCCCGGCAAATCAAACACCCGTGGTTCGGATCAATGTACGGGCCAATTCCCATCCCGCAACGCACGCATGCCGGACCCGCCCTGGAGCAGAGGCCTTCCAGACACTTGTCGCAAAACACCAGCGGCACGCTGTTGGCGACTTGAGAGGGAATTTCAACCCCACACAGTCGGCAAGTCGGGGGATACAGGAATTCGAGCGCCGACCGACCCAATCGAGCGACCGCCGCTCGTGCCCATCGACCGGTCTCGCAACTCCAGCCCGCGACGCGCCCCATCGCCTGTCGGGAGAAACTTCGAAATGTGGGAGGATTGGACATGTGTGCGATTCCCCGCGGATGAATCCATGCTGGCGTGGATGATACCACGAATCACGGTCGGATTCCGGGCCAGTCCACCTCCCGTCATGGCAACCCGAAAGCCCCCCCGCTATCATTCTCGCCGACGCCCGCCGCCAATCCGTCTCTCAAGAGCGTGGTGTTCCCCGATCTGGCGGGTGGATTCCAGCGACCCGATCCTCAGCCAACATGAAGATTCACGAATACCAGGCGAAACAACTGTTCGCGCAGGCCCAG
The DNA here is from genome assembly GCA_945860955.1 of Planctomicrobium piriforme. GTDB lineage: Bacteria > Planctomycetota > Planctomycetia > Planctomycetales > Planctomycetaceae > UBA10511. The sequence goes on along the minus strand of CAMATH010000015.1, from coordinate 7,912 downwards.
GTGCCGGTGCCCAAGGGAGTCGTCGTTCGCACTCCCGAAGAGGCGGCCGCGGCGTTCACGACCCTCGGTGGCCCCGTCGCCGTCGTCAAGTCGCAAATTCACGCGGGCGGCCGCGGAAAGGGAACGTTCCAGGAACATCCAGAACAGCGCGGCGTCGTGCTGGTGAAGTCGGCGGAAGAGGCGAAACAAAACGCCGCTCGCATGCTCGGCAACACGCTGGTCACCAAGCAGACCGGCCCCGAAGGGAAAAAAGTCAACACCCTGCTCGTCGAACAAGGGCTGGATATCGCCCGCGAACTCTATATGGGCATTGTGGTCGACCGCGAATTCGCCGGCCCCGTGTTGATGATGTCGACCGAAGGGGGCATGGAAATCGAAGAGGTCGCCGCCCATTCGCCCGAGAAGATTCTCAAAGAACCGGTCGATATCGATTACGGTCTGTTCGGCTACCAGGCTCGCAACCTGGCGTTCAAGCTGGGCATGGAAGGGGATCAGATCAAGAACGCCGACATCTTCCTGCGAAAGGTGTGCAAGTTCTTCCTCGAGTCCGACGCCAGCATGGTGGAAGTGAATCCGCTGGTTGTCACCAAGCAGGGGCAAATTCTGGCCCTCGATGGCAAGGTCGCGTTCGACGACAACGCGCTCTTCCGGCACGACAACCTCAAGCCGTTGCGTGACCTCACCGAAGAGAACCCCTTCGAAGTCGAAGCGGGTGACGCCGGCCTGAGCTTCGTCAAGCTCGAAGGAAACATCGGCTGTCTGGTCAATGGGGCCGGCCTCGCGATGAGTACGATGGACCTCATCAAGCTGCACGGCGGACTCCCCGCGAACTTCCTCGACGTCGGTGGCGGTGCCAAGGTCGATCAGGTCACCAAGGCGTTTCAGATCATTCTGTCGGACAAAAACGTCAAGGCGGTGCTGGTCAACATCTTCGGCGGCATCATGAAGTGCGACACGATCGTGGAAGCGTTGCTCGGCGCCTACGAAAAGGTCGGCTTCAATGTCCCCCTCGTGGTTCGCCTCGAAGGGACGAACGTCGAACTGGCCCGCGAAATGCTCGCCAAGAGCGGCCGGCCGATTATCTCGGCGACCGATCTCACCGACGCCGCCAAAAAGGTGGTCGCCTCTCTCAAGGCGTAATTTATTGACTTCGCCGCCGCGTCTCACAAGGGGGCGCGGCGGATCATTGAATTTCCCGCGCACTCCATCGCGCGCCCTCCGCTTTCCCCGTTGAAATCCGCTCTCGCGGAACCCCAGACCACCACCATGAGCATTCTCGTCAATCGCGACACGCGCGTGATCTGTCAGGGCATTACTGGCAAGACCGGCTTGTTCCACAGTCAGAAGTGCCGAGAGTACGGCACACAAATGGTCGGCGGCGTGACCCCCGGCAAAGGGGGAACGTCAATCGACGGTTTCCCCGTGTTCAACACCGTTGAAGAAGCGGTCGCGAAGACCGGTGCCAACGCCACGATGATCTTCGTCCCCCCTCCAGGAGCGGGCGACGCGATTCTCGAAGCCGAGGCGGCCGGCATCCCCGTGATCATCGCCATCACGGAAGGAACCCCCGTTCTCGACATGGTTCGGGTCTACCGCCGGATGGCCCACAGCAAGTCCCGACTCATCGGCCCCAATTGCCCTGGCGTCATCACCCCCGGCGAATGCAAGATCGGCATTATGCCCGGTTACATTCACAAGCCCGGCAGCATTGGCCTGATGAGCCGCAGCGGCACGCTGACGTATGAAGCCGTCTGGCAGCTCAGCAGCCTGGGACTCGGCCAGTCGACCTGTGTCGGCCTGGGAGGCGACCCAATTGTCGGAACCAGCTTCATCGACTGCCTGCGGATGTTTCAGGAAGATCCGAAGACCGAAGCGATTCTGATGATGGGTGAAATCGGCGGTAACGCCGAGGAACGGGCGGCGGCCTACATCAAGGAACACGTCACCAAGCCAGTCGCGGCGTTCATCGCCGGCCGGACGGCCCCGCCAGGAAAGCGGATGGGACACGCCGGCGCGATCATCTCGGGCGGAGCCGGAACCGCCACCGAAAAAGTCGCTGCTCTGGAAGCGGCGGGCGTCGTCGTGGCGGAAAGCCCAGCCGACATGGGAACGGCGATGCAGCGCGCGATCGCGGCGAAACGCCGGTAACGCTGTCGATCCTAATCACCCGTAGCGAAAAAAGGCGATCGTCCGTGGCAACTGCCCGCCGGACGATCGTCTGTTCTGTCGCGCGGAACTGCGAACCGTTGAAACGGCTTGTACCAGCGATTCATCGGTGGGGGGCGGTCTTCGACGAAGTCGCGTAAGTCCGGCAATATGGAACCCTCTGGCGGATTGAAGTTGATGCATTCAATTGCTGGCTGGGCCTGTTTTTCCTGACGAGCTCGGCTCCGCGTAATCACATCGTTTCGGCAGTATCGAGAATCACGGCCCGTTCACGCCTGCGCGGACCTGCCGAGAGCATCCGGAATTCCCTCCACCACCGTGGGAAATTCCAGTTCGACTTTCAATTCGTGGCGGATTCGGCGATTCGAACAGCGTTTGTTGAAAACCGTTTGTTCCAACGCGTTGGCTGGAAGGGGAGCGAACGATGGTGCGGGGATGCCGGAGAAGTCGGCGACACGCTGATAGAACTCTCGTCGCCGTAATGGCGCGTCGTCGGACACCAGATACGTCGCGCCAGGAACTCCGCAAGTCTGGCAACGCAGCACCGATTTCACCAAATCATCGACATGAATCAGATTCAACCACGCGTCGGGATTTCCGGTCATGGGGGTGCCGGCCCGCAGAGACTCAAGCCGCGCAACCATTCGCCCCGGGCCATAAATCCCGGCAGATCGGAGTATGATCGCGTTCGGAATCGACGCTCGCAACAATCGTTCGGCATCGAGACAGACCTGACCATTCTCGGCAGTCGGCTCTGTCACCGACTCCTCGTCAACCCATTCACCAGCGGCTTGACCGTAGACACTCGTACTGGAAATGTAGAGAAACCTGCCCACACCGAGAGGTAACTCGTTCGGTCTTTCGTGGGATTCCCCGATTCGCGAATTCGAGGGCGATTCGACCGGTACCGCACCTGCTGACGGGGTGATCGCGGAGAGGACATTGCGGAGTCCCTCAACATACACGGCCCGCTGAGAATGGCCAGCAGATCGGTCGAGGCCGACTGCGTACAGCAGTGTGTCGATACCGGCGATTTGCGGGAGCGAACTGGGGCTGGTGACGTCTCCGACGACTGGAATCAAGCCTGCACTCCGAAATTCCTCGGCACGGGCGAGCGAGCGAGTCACGACCAAGACCCGATCGCCTTGAGTCAACCAGACATCGGCCACGCGGCGACCCAGGTAGCCACAGCCGATGATGAGATGTGTTTTGGCGGGCTTGATAGGCATGGTCCCGAAGTCTAGAGACTGTTCGGGAAAAAATCAGCTTGTCGCGGTGCCGAAGACTATTTCGCCGAGAACGCCATGCCATTCCGATGATGGACTGCGGGGGAGACTGGCGGACCATGTGCCGGTGGGATTGCGTTTTCATCGACACGGGGCATTGTCGTCGTTCGCGTCCCGACCCCAAAAGGGACGTTGCCAGACTCCTGCGCACAGAGATGAGCGCGAACGTCGTCGCAAACGGTGAACGAAACCCGGGCCGGGCGACCGAAGCGGGGCGGGGCCACGTGCATTATGAACAGGCTGGGATCCTCGGCGACCGTCGGGTCGGCCGATTCGATTCGCAACTGCTCGACCGCCTGCCTGAGCGCCCTCAAGTAGGTTGCATAGGGAAATCCAAAGACCTCCGAAGCGATCACTGCGGGGAGAAAACTCTTCTGTTCCTCCAGAATACCCGCGACCGTGTCAATCTGATCTTCCTGCCACGAAAAATTGCGTTGCCCGACTCGGCTCGGCTGGACCCGAGCGGTTTTGACCAGATAGTTCAACACCGTCACGTCGACCGCGTATCCCCGGTCGTTCAATTCTTGAACGACCGCAAGAGTCGGTTTGGGATAGGCGTCGGAAACACCCGAACGACGCAGTTGTTCGAATTCCGTTCGATTCAGTCCGATCGACATGGCAGGAACCTGAGTGATGGGTTGTGCGATGCGAGTTCGCCGAACCGCAGGTGACCAGCGGGCAGGCGAATGAGTTAGCATCGAATTGCTGAGCGACAGAGTCGCCAGGAGGCGAGTGCTGAGTGAATCCAATCACACGTCATTCGCCCGCCAGGCCGATTTATTTTAAGACATTCCGTCTTTCGTGCAAGACGAAATGTCTGAGACGGGCCACTTGGCCAGAACTGATATAGCAAAGATGCTCGTAGACACGATTTGGTTCGGTGAATTTCTGAAGAATTCTGCGGGGAACTGAGTTCCGGGAGGCCGCTACGACGAAATTTTGCGGAAAGTGCGTACTCCGGGTGGCAATTGACAGGAGTTACCTGGAGTCCCGCACCGCGACGCGTGATTGAGAAGTACAGGCAGCCGGTGAGGGGCGGGTGGCCGACTTCGCACGGCCAAAAAATTGGGCTGCCACTCAGCGCCCTTCCAAGATCCATTTCGTCGTTTGCGAAATTCTTTGGACAAACCAAATCACCGGCGGTTGAAACAACCGGAACACGGAATTGATCTTGGACGGGTTCCAGGGGATGAAGCGCAACAATTGCGTGATGCGCCCTCGGTTTCAGAGACAATTGGATCGACCCTAACATCTAACAAACCAAATTTATTTTGGGTCGATTTGGAGGTTTTTGCGGGCACAGCGAACCGACGCTCCACGCTCGCCAATACTCTAAAAAACCAAATATGTAAATTCTCTGTTCCCATTTTTGGGAATGTGAATATTCTTGAATTCTTCGTTCAATATCTGTTTGACAGAGGTCATTTTGTTGGGTGAAATGACCTTCGAAATCACTACCACAATCCGACTTGACGGCAAGGGGTTCCAATGCTGTTGGCGTGTTGGTTTTGGTGGTGAATTTGGTGGAAGGGGAGCTATCGGCCGAAGCTCCTACTTGGGGTTCGAATGAGTCGGACCAGGGTCGTTCCTTACATTGTTGGCGGACGTTTCACGGGGAGTTGGCGGATGTCGGTAATAGTTGCCGATCACCGGACTCAAATGGCGCATGGAGCGTCTGTGAAATGACCGCCAGGGTGGAGAAGCGCGATACGGGTGGGTTTGCCTTGGTCTCGTCATTTCCGCTCGTATTTTGATGTGTAGTGGCTCCATGCGACAGTCATCTTGATCGACTTCATTTCCGAAAGGTCTCTGTTTAATGACGCTCTCTTCCATTTCGCGTTCCGCGAAAGTGTTGCTGCTGGCAGCGGTTTGCTCCGGCGGCGTCGGGTTGGCCTGGGGGGCCAATCTGGTGACCAATGGTGATTTTGAAGCTTCAGGTCTGGGACAACTTGACGCCATTGTGACTGTCCCCGGATGGACCTCGGCCGGTAACCCCGTCGACTTTGGCGGTGCGCCGAGTGCGGCACAAGGATTCAACTTCATTCTCGACACGACTGCCGACGATGCCACCTTCGGTTTCGGAGGTGGCTTCGCGTCACAGTTCTCGGCCGGTGCCAATTCCAACATTTTCATCTGGGGTCCTGGCAACGGTGTCAACAACGGATTCACTGGCAGCGACAACGGCGGCCAGTTCCTCGGCATGGATGGCGGTTATGCCATCGACAGTGTCCAACAAACGATCAACGGTCTGACCGTCGGTCTGCAGTACCGCCTGTCGTTCGAGTGGGCGACTTCCCAGTTCACCGACGAGACGGGAGCCACCGATCAGAGGATTGACGTGACCTTTGGCGGCAGCACCTTCAGCACATCACTTGTCTCCAATCCGAGCCAAGGCTTCACAGGCTGGTTTGATGAGCAGGTTGTGTTCACCGCCAGTTCTGCCTCGCAGGTGCTCTCGTTCCGTGCTTTCGGATCGGCCGCTCTGCCTCCATTCACCCTCTTGGACGGCGTCGTCCTTGAACTCGAGGGTGGTGGCGGCGGCGGTGGTGGCGGCGGTGGCGGCCCAGTCCCCGAACCGAGCAGCTTGTTGCTCGCTGCGATGGGTGGAATGGTGGTCTTCGCCCGCTATCGTCGTCTGAAGGCTCGCTAGTCGTCATTGCGATTGGTCGCTCAGCTCTCACTGTGAGTGGCTAGCACACTCTGCATCGACACCGCTGGTTCACCAGCGTACAGGTGCCAATACAACGGGAAAGGGGATAACTCAATTGAGTTGCCCCCGGACCCGTTTTTTGTTTTCAACAGCCAGCTTCGGGGCGAGACTCGCCCGAACTCCAACAGCAATGCACGTTGCCACGCTCACGGCCGACTCGCTGCGCTCGCTGGCCATGGCACCCAGTTTACCCACCAAGCGAGCCGATGAATTTTTCGACAGGATGAAGAGGATGGACAGGATTGTTGAGGCGGCTGTCGATCGTTTGGATTGGGAATTTTTCGATTTCAGCAACTGATCCAGAGAACAGAGATGGCGCGAGACTCCATTCTGTTCATCCCTTATCATCCTCTTCATCCTGTCAATTTTTTTTCTGTCCTACCAAGCAAACGTCTCGTTTTCTCCCGCAAGGATGAAAGCGTGACCCGAACCGATTTTTCGGTGTCACATTTCCCGTGAGGAAGCAGTTGCAGTCAACCGCTTCCTCACGGGCGCGGCTCGGTCTCAACGTCTCGCCTTCCACCACCCCCAAACTACAGCCGTCATGGATTCCCTCATCAACGAAACACTCGCCGACCTGTTGGCCAAAACCTGGAACATGGCGGTCTGGCTGGTGGGGCTGGCGGTGGTCTTTGTGCCGCTCGAATACTTCTGTGCGGCCACCCCCAAAAAGGTGTTCCGCAAGGGACTCCTGATCGACCTGGGGTATTTCTTCCTCAACGGGTTGGCTCTCGCCTCGCTGCTCAGTATCCCCATGAGCTTCGTCGCGATCGCCGTCCAACGGTGGATCCCCGACGCGCTCCTGGAGGCGACCGCCGACTTGAATGTCTGGACCAAAATCGTCGTGGGCTTTGTCATCAGCGAGACCGGGTACTACTGGGGACATCGGCTCAGCCATCATGTCCCCTTTCTGTGGCGGTTCCACGCGATTCACCACAGTGCCGAGCAATTGGATTTCCTCGTCAATACCCGCGCCCATCCCGTCGATATGGTCTTCTCCCGTTTCATGGCGCTCGCGCCCATGTATTTACTGGGGTTCGGAAACAAAGGCAGAATCTCGGTCTCAAACAATCTGGTTCCCCTCGTGGTCACATTGATCCCTACGGTCTGGGGCTACTTCATTCACGCCAACCTCAAATGGCGCTTCGGGCCTCTCGAATGGCTCTTCTCGACCCCCGCCTTTCACCACTGGCATCACACCAAAAGCGGCCCCATCAATCGCAATTTTTCCTCAAATCTCCCCTGGCTCGACGCTCTCTTTGGAACGCTGTACCTTCCCAAAGAACTCCCCCAAGACTACGGCATCGACTCTCCCGTCCCCGACAAACTGATCGACCAGTTGCTCTACCCCCTCGCCCCCGAAGTCGCCCTGAAGGAAACGAGGCAGCAAGAGCCAACTCCGTAACCGTCTTTCTCTGAAACACTGGCCCCTCTGTGCCACCGCCGGCCAAATAACGCACTGGGGGCTGCCCCAAGACTCACACCTAGGCCCCCCGCATTCGACGTCGACCAACGGTTCAATCCCTCGCTGGGACCGTGCGGCGTCCATTTCATTTCGCGACGGACGGCTCGCCCGGAGGGTTGCGACAGCCGCGAGTGCGTCGTGAAGTCTACTGTGGCGAAACCGACAGAGACGTCGGGATCCCGATCGTTCTCGGTTGTTGATCGCGACGTTCGCGAAGTTCGAGTCGCCCTGCTTGAATCGACAGTTGAGCGACGCCGGCAAAATCTTCCGGGATTGGCGTCAAGA